>JBBRHE010000007.1:0-37311 GCA_038223165.1 Tepidisphaerales bacterium | reverse complement strand
CCCGTCGGCTACCTGATGGCTGCCGACCGGTACTGCAAGCGCGACGAAGTGGGGTATGTGACGCAGATGAACGTGACGCCGGCGTATCGCAGGCATCTGGTGGCGGCGCGGTTGCTGGCGGCACAATTTGACCGGTCGGCCAGAGGGTGCACGTTGTATTGCTGCTGGTGCGCCCAGGACCTGAAGGCCAATGAGTTCTGGGAGGCGATGGGCTTCAGCGCGATCGCGTTTCGGACGGGAGGCAGGGGGAAA
Source organism: Tepidisphaerales bacterium (assembly GCA_038223165.1). Taxonomy (GTDB): domain Bacteria; phylum Planctomycetota; class Phycisphaerae; order Tepidisphaerales; family Tepidisphaeraceae; genus DASYHQ01. The sequence goes on along the minus strand of JBBRHE010000007.1, from coordinate 37,059 downwards.
TTGCGGAGTGCGGATTGCGGATTGTGGAATGAGAATTTGAATCCGCAATCGGAAATCCGCAATCCGAAATATGCCACCGAACGCGTCCACATCTTCTGGCAGAAACGCATCCGGCTTGATGACGTGACGACGCCGTGGTGGTACCCGAGTCATACCGGGGCGGGGGCGATGCGGGAGGATCGGCTGGTGTTCCCGATCATGCCCGGTGTGCATTGGCGGGACGTACGGCCGGTGGAGGTGGTGAAGGCAGACAAGCCCGAAGCGTTAGCGACGGAGTTTGATTCTTTGGCGATGGTGGCGAGCAAGGCGGGGATATCCGTCGCGGAAACGACCCGCGCGTCGAGGAAGAAAAAGCCCGCGCCACCGACGACGGTGAAGATCGTCAAGCTGACGGCGGCGCAGTTGGCGCGGCTGTCGGTCAACGAGCGAATCGCGTACTTCGAACGCACACGCGGGAACACGGTCTTCACCTACACGCCCGACCCGCAGACGGCAGCGACGACGGCGACCGAGACGGTGAAGCAAGCGAAGGTGAAGCAGAAGATGCCGAAGAAGAAGATCGACCCGAAGCTGAAGAAGATGGCCCGCGAATTGCGGGACCAGTGGAGCGAACGGTCGGAGGAAATCGTGGCGATGAGCGAGGGGAAGTACGATGTAAGGCGGGTGATCGTGGCGAGCGACGCAGCGCAGGTGATGAAGCGGCTGGACCAGGCGGCGTGAGTGGGCATCCAGCGGTTCACCACCCCAGCACCGGAACGAAGCGAGCCCCGGCTTTTCAGCCGGGGCTCACATCATGGTATCTATGACCCTGACGGGATTCGAACCCGTGTCGCGGCCTTGAAAGGGCCGTGTCCTAGGCCTCTAGACGACAGGGCCTGATCCGGTTCGATCGATCTGATCGCCTAGGAGGTGGAACAGTATGGGAATCCTTTGCCACTAGTCAACGGGTCTGAATTACGATCGGGTCAGGCGGCGTTTTGCCGGGGCGTCGCTTACACTGGTGGGCCTCTATGCTGCATTACTTTAAGTTCCGTCACGACCTGTTCGCCCCGTCGCCGGCTCGGGATGTTTACGTCAAACGGCCCGCGGGGAAGGGTTGGCCCGAGGAATGCCCACCCATCCGGGCGGCCAATGCGTTTGGGTTTGACCTGCTGGCAAACTTTGACATCACCTTTGTTCATGCACGTGGTGGGTGGAAAGTTGAGCCAGACGTCGTCATCGACAGTGATTTCGACTACGCCGCCAATGACGAGTCCGCTGGTGCGCCGCTGTCTCAGCAGTTCGCGTGGTTTTGGGACAAGGGTCAGAAGCTGCCCCACCCCATCTCAGACAATGTTTATGAAGCCATCAAACATCAGGTGAAGGTCAGCAGCTATCTGTTCCTGAAGACCGATCCGAACGAGTTGCTCTACGTGACTGACATCCCCAACTTCCCCCGGCCATGGAAAGCCGTCACGGCACTCATCGACACTGACTGGTACCCCGCGAGCTACCCGTGGCACGCGGTCATCGAGCTCGACCCTGCGGTCAAGAAGATCACGATCGCCAAAGGCGAGCCGATCTGCCGGGTGATTCCCGTCCGCAGGGACACGTACTTTGCCAGCGAAATGGCACCGGGCGATTTCGACACCTTCTTCGCCCGCGGGCAAAAATGGCTCGCAACGCACGGTAAATTCGAGCACGAAGGCACTGCGGTCGATATCACACGGACTTATGTCAAGCAGCAGGTGAAGAGCAAGTTTATCGTGATGACGTGAAGCTGAATTTCTTTGGCCCCGTAGCATGGGCGGCTCGCCCATGTGCGGCGTTTCAACGTCGCGTCGGGCCGTACTCGGCACGAGTTAAAAAGCGCAGCGATCTTGTTCCTCGCGTCGAAAATCGTTTGTCATGGTTTCACTGGCGCGATTGTTTTCTCGGACGGAGTACCGACCGACGCGCTGCGTACAGCACCATGGGCTAGCCGCCCATGCTACGGTGCATTGCGTGACCGTTGCCCTCACAGATCCAGGTTGATCTCGTAAAATTTCTGCCCGACGTCCTTCGTCGGGTCTTCGTCTTCGATCTCGCTCTCAAAATTCTTGATCCACTCGAACACCTTCGTGCGGGCGTCGGGCGCGTCCGGTAGTTCGACGACGAACTGGGCGACGACACGCGCGCCGTTCACTTCGACGGGGTCGATCGCGACCACGCGTTTGGCACCGGCGGTGTAAAGGGCATCGACCTGCTTGCGGGCCTCGGGCTTGTCCCACGTTTTCCAGAGGACGTGCTTGGCGTTGGCAGGGTTCAACCAGGCGCGGGCTTCCATCGAGCCGGTGGTGTCGATCGACGCAGCGAGTTCCTTATCGATATCCGCACGCGATCGGATGGGCTCGACCGCAGGCGTTTCACCGGTCCCGGGCGTGCCAGTGGAACCGCGGTCGCAACTGACGACCAGAAGCGCGCCCAACAAGACGACCGCGATAAGGACGATGGGTCGCATGAATTCTCCTCGAAAGCGTAAGGCGCTTGCCTCTGAAGTGGCGAAGCCCGTTTCAGCGTGCGAACACGTTAACTGCGCAACGTCGCGTTGAGCCGTTGTTTGGCGGCTTCGGTCACTCGGCCGACGGATGCCTCCACCGCTTCGCTCGTCAGCGTCGTGCTCGTCGAACGGAAGACCAAAGTGATCGTCACGCTCTTGGTCCCTTTCTCCAACGGTTTGCCGCGATACGTGGTGACGAACTCCACGTCCTCCAGGTGCTCGGGCTTCACCTCGGCGACCAGTTGCGCCACCTGTTCAAAACGCACCCCATCGGCCAGCACGAACGACAAATCCCGGCGAATAGCGGGGTATTTGGGCAACGGGTTCAACTGCGGCACGTGACGCGCGCCGGTGATCAACGGTTGCAGGTCCAGTTCGGCAGCGGTGAGGGTGGCCTTCAGGTCAACCTTATCCGTGATCGATCTGTCGACCTGACCGATGTAACCGATCGTCTCTCCGCCCCACTTCACCTGACCGGTCGCACCCGTGGCGAAGCCTGGAAAATCGGTGGGGACGACTTCAATCGACCGGCCACCGTCGAGCATCTTCAGCATCGCTTCGACCACACCGCGTAAATGGCGCAGGTCGTGCGTGCCAGCCATTGCTACGCGCCGCGTCTCGACGAGCTTGCCAGCGGCGTCGTGCCAGAACGCGGCGCCGATCTCGAAGACCTTGGCGTTGTGGACGTTGTTCGCTTCATTATGACGGATTGCTTCGAGCAAGCCCGGCAGCACGCTCGGCCGCAGGTGCGCGTCGGCCTTGCGCACTGCTGGATGCGCCCGCGGTAAGGATGTGGCGGTCGGTGGCACGAACGCGGTTGCGAGCTTGTCACTGACAAAGCTGAACGTGACGGCCTCGAAATACCCCGCTGCGGTCAGGATCGCGCGCAAGCGCTCGATCGTGCGCAGGTCGGTGTTCGGGGGCGCGACGCGGATCGCGATCGTGTCACTGACGGGGATTTTGTCATACCCCAGCACGCGGATGACTTCCTCGACGAGATCCGCCTCGATGTTCAGGTCCAACCGATGCGGCGGAACGACGACGTTGATCGCATCCCCCGCAGCGACTGGTGCCAAGCCCAGACGCGACAACGCCGCGACGGCGTCGGTCGCGGGGATGTCAATGCCGACAATTCGTTTGATCCGCGACAATCGCACGGTGAGCTTCTTTGGTGATGGAACGGGTTCGCCCGCCTCCACAATGCCCGCGAGCAACTCACCACCGGCCAATTGCACGATCAGCTCGGCGGCGCGGTCGACGGCGCGACGGGGGAGCGTGGGGTCGATGCCGCGCTCGAAGCGATACGAGCTGTCGCTGGCCATGGTCAGCGAGCGGGCCGTCGTGCGGATGGAAAGGGGTTCAAACCGCGCCGCTTCCAGCAGAATGGTCGTCGTCCCATCAGACACCTCGCTGTCCCGCCCACCCATCACGCCCGCCAGCGCAACCGGTTTATCGGCGTCGGCGATGACCAGCATGGTGGGTGACAGTGTGCGCTCGTGACCGTCGATGCTCGTCAGCTTCTCGCCGGGCGTCGCGTTGCGGACGACAATCTGCTGACCGGCCACTTTGGCATAGTCAAACGCGTGCAGCGGTTGGCCGAGTTCGAACATAACGTAGTTCGTCACGTCAACCACGTTATTGATCGGACGCAGACCGACCGCGAGCAGGCGGCGTTGCATCCACTCGGGGCTGGGCGCGATGTTGACCCCGCGAATGACACGGGCGATGTACTTCGGACAAAGTTGTGGCGCATCGATGCGCACACGGATTGCGCCGGTCGTTTGTTCGGTCGATTCCCGGACGGTCGGCATTACCGGCCTCGTCTCGCGCGACAGCAGCGCGCCGAGCTCGCGGGCGACACCGACGTGGGAGAGGCAGTCACCGCGATTGCTGGTGACCTCAACGTCGATGACGGTGTCGGTCTCACCGTTGGGGGCGCGAACCTGGTCGATGACCTCGACGGGCAGACCACCGAAGGTCAAAGCTTCACTTGCGGTGTGGGCGTCGAGGGGGCCGGGGAGGTAGTCGGCGAGCCATTGGAGGCTGATTTTCATGGTCGTTTCGGCTTTCAGAACAGGGTAACGACACCGGGTCCGCAAAATGCAAATGCAAGATGCAACCGATGCCACCGCCAAGCGTTCTGAATGTAGCCGGGACGGGTTCGGGGTCAATCTTGACAGAACCCCTATTTTCCTAGTACACTTTCCCGCCTTTCGATCGGGCGGGCAAGCCGGTCTCAGGCGGCGGTTGAGGACAGGAAACCCCTGCAAAGGAGCCAAAGGCAACGTGGCCAAGACACCATCGAAAAAGAGCAGTTCCCCCTCGAAAAACAAGGGCAAAGCGCTTAGCGCCAAGCCTGTTGCTAAGTCCTCAAAGCCGGCCATCGTCGCCAGCAAGGCTAACACGAACACGAAGAAAGCCCCTGCCGCCAGTGCGAAGGTCGCGCCGGCGCCTGTGAAAAAATCTGCGGCGGCTCCGATTAAGGCTGCGCCGGGTAAAGCGGTCGTCGCGATGTCGGCAAAAACGGTCGCAACGACGCCCGTGAAGGCTGTCGCAGCGCCGGGCAAAGCAACGGTGGTGGGCAAAACGCCCGTCGTCGCGAAAGCACCGGCAGGCAAGCCGGTGGCTAAACCGAAGCAGTCGGCCAAGGCGATCATCGAGGCCAACCGACCCGCGCCGATCATGCTCGTGCCGCGCACACCCAGCAATGGCAAGTCCATGGTCCCAGCGGTGACGATTAAGCCGGGCAAGAAGGCCAAGGAAAAAAAACCGGTCGTCGAGCCGGCATATCGTCCCCCCTTGCAGGAATCGGTGCCGACCGACGGCAAGCCGCGCAAGAACCAGGCCGGCCTGCTCACTAAGGAACTGGAACACTTCCGCGACCTGCTGCTCGAAAAGCGACGGGAAATCGTCGGGGACATGAGCTCTATGGAGCGTGAAGCCCTGCGCTCGGGCGTGGGTGGCCTGTCGTCACTTCCCGTTCACATGGCCGACATGGGCACCGACAACTACGAGCAGGAATTCACGCTCGGCCTCGTCGAGAAGGACCGTAACCTGCTGCGCGACCTGAACGCCGCGCTGGCCAAGGTGCAGAACGGCACCTATGGCCTTTGCGAAGGCACCGGCAAGCCGATCAACAAGGTGCGCCTGGAAGCCCAGCCCTGGGCCAAGTTTTCAATTGAATGGGCCCGCCAGTTGGAACGCCAACGCGGGCTGCGGTAATCGGGGCACGTTTGTTTGTCGCGAACGTGCGAATCTTGCACCTTTCGTTGTCATCCCGAGGGGAGCGACTCGAGGGATCTCGATCATCTAAACGGTTCTGCCAAGTCGAGATCCCTCAGGTCGCTACCGATCCCTTCGGGATGACATGCTTTACGTCAATTGAACGCCCCTTGCGTGAAGTGAACGCCCAACCCAACGCCTTTCTTCCATGACGCCCAGCGCCCAATCCAACCTCCGCTCGCCCGCTGCCTGGTCGCGGTTTCTGGTCACCTGCGTGATCGGGTTGACGATTGACCTGGTGACCAAAGTGTGGGCGTTCAAGTCGCTCGTGCACGGTGTCGAATGGATCGACGGCCGGGTCATCGTCGACGGCACACCCGCTTACAAATTCATCCCTGGCTGGCTGCACTTTGAAGCGGTCGCCAACCAGGGCGCCGTCTTCGGGTTAGGACAGGGCCAGAGATATCTCTTCCTCGCTGTGTCCACGGGCGCGATTGTGCTGTTGACGTGGCTCTTCCTGAACAGTGGCCGGGCGCGGTTCTACCAGGTCGTCCTCGGCATGCTGCTGGCGGGTGTGTTGGGCAACATGTGGGACCGCACGATGTACGGCTACGTGCGCGACATGTTCCACATGCTCCCCGGCCGCGAGTGGCCACAGTTCGTGCAGAACGCGCTGTCGTTTATCCCTTACATCCGTGGGCCAATCTTCCCCTGGATCTTCAACGTCGCCGACAGTTTGCTCTGCGTGGGCGTGGCGATCTCGATGGCGTACAGCATTTGGCAACCGAAGGCCGATACAACGCCCAACCCCGAGGCACCGACCGTTTAACGTTGGTTATCGCATATCATCCCCTTCATGACCGACGCCGACTACATCCGTCGCGCCATCCACCTTGCCCAGACGGCCCGCGGGCGCGTCGAGCCCAACCCGATGGTTGGCTGCGTGATCGTGAAGGACGGCCGGGTCATCGGAGAAGGATGTCACGGCCAATACGGTGGCCCGCACGCTGAACCCACCGCCTTGGCGGCCTGTACGGAATCACCTGTGGGCGCGACGGCGTATGTCACGCTCGAACCCTGCTGCCACCTGAACAAACAGACGCCACCCTGCACGCCGCGCCTCATCGAGGCGAAAATTGCTCGCGTGGTCTTCGGGTGTCTCGACCCCAACCCGGACGTCAATGGCAAAGGCGTCGGTCTGCTGCGGGCCGCTGGCATTGTGGTCGACGGGCCGGTGCTGGAATTGGCGACCAAGCAGTTGATCGCGCCGTTCATCGCGCGAACCGTCGACCACCGGCCGTACGTCACGCTGAAATGGGCACAAACCGTCGACGGTTGCCTGGCGGGCCCGATGGGCAAGCGGTTGAAGATCACCGACGCGCCCGCCGACCGCGTTGTCCACGAACTGCGCAGCCGGTGTGACGCGATCGCGGTCGGCACCCACACTGTCCTCAACGACGACCCCCTGCTCACCGCGCGCGACGTCACCATCCCCCGGCCGTTGCTGCGCATCGTGCTGTCTAACACGCTCAAAATGCCATTGACCAGCCGGCTGGTGACGAGCGCGCACGAGAACCCGCTGCTCGTCTTCACGTCCGAAGCGTCAGCCGTCATTTATCGGGACACCGTCAAACAACTGCAAAAGCACGGCGTCGAGATCATCCCCCTGCCCGACCGTGAGGGCCGCTTCTCGTTCACCGACGCCGCCCGCGTGCTCAGTGAGCGGCGCGTTTCGCACCTGCTGGTCGAGTCCGGCCCAACCCTGACCCGCTATTTCCTCGCCAGCGGGCAATGCGACCGCGCATGGGTCTTCCGATCGAAGACCGTCACGACGAACAACACCGGCATGGCCGCCCCGCAACTGATGTACCCCGCTGTCGCAACGACCGACCTCGGCAACGACACGCTCACCGAATACCTCAACCCCGCTAGTGATGTCACCTTCACAACCGCAGAACCGTCGGCGGACTTCAAGTTAGCTTCCGAGAAAGATCGCCTGCCGTCATCGCGAGGCTTATAATTCCCCGTCTCGCCTAACACGCTCGGCGAGCCTCCGGCCCCTCTCCCCGGTACGCCGCGGAGAGCTTGGGTGAGGGGATTTCGACCGACGAACGGTTCAGCCTTAGCAAAGCATTCATGCCAACATCGAACTTCAATCACCTGACGCGCAGCGAGCACAGAGACGCGAAGGCGCGAAGGCGCGAAGAAATCGCGAAGGGAAAGCGATCTATCTTCAAGACCCTTCGCGTCCCCTTCGCGCCTTCGCGCCTTCGCGTCTCTGTATTGCTTCTTCTCACTATCACTTCACCCGCAGCGGCCGACATCCTCACCCGCCAGACCGTCCCGTACCGCTGGGTCGAGCCACTCATGCCCGAGGCGGGTCCGCAGCCGGAATATCGCGAGTATTACGACGCGCTGGACAAGGCCAAGGCCCAGCTCGCGGCCGGGCAGTATCGACGCGTCCTGGTGACGCTGCGGGCGATTAAGCCAACCAGCGCGGACGCGATCATTCGTTATAAAGCGCTGGCCGCGCTCGGTCGATCGGAAGAAGCGCTTGCCGTCGTTCCACCCGGATTCGTCGACCCTGCAATTGAGGTTGAACGGGCGATCATCCTCGTTTCGATAGGCAAGGCAGAAGACGCCATTGCCTCGCTAAAGCGATTGAAGCCATCGCCCGGCTCCCAAGTCACGCTCGGCCGCGCGTATGAAGCCACAGGCGATCTGGCCTCTGCTACAAACGCTTACGCCTGGTTCATCGAGGCCCCACAGGACTATCTCAACAAATGGAAGTCCAATCCCGACCAGTTCGACAACGCCGAGGAGGTCACGACCATCGCCACCGCGATCGACCGCTGGGCGGCGCTCACCGGGGCGTATCGCGACAATGTCGACCTGCACGACACCCTCTACAACATGTTCGTCAAGGCGTACGACGTCATCGACCGTTCGTACACCCCCGCCCGCGTGGCAGCGGCGGCGTACGCGATGTCGCATGACGAGGATGGTGAAGCCCAGGAACAACTGCAAGTGGCGCTGGCAGCCAACCCCAACGACCTCGCTGCGTTGCAGCTCATGGGCCGGTTGATGATCAGCGTCTTCAACTTCGACGCCGCCGACTCGGTCGTCAACCGCATCCGCAGCGTTGACGACAACTCTGCCGTCGCCGACCTGCTCGAAGCGCGTAACCTGCTGCAGCAGCGTCGTCCGAAAGAGGCCGAAGTGCCGATCCGCCGGGTGCTGGCAGCCAAGCCGCAGGACCTGGAAGCGATGGGCCTGCTGGCCGCGACCTACGCGTTGCGCCTCGAAGAACAGCAGATGCGCGCGACGCTCGCGGATGTCGAAAAACTCGACTCCGACAACGCCACCGCGTACTTCGAGGTCGCCGAGCAGCTCGGCGCCATGCGCCAGTACCCGCGCGCCGCTGCGATGTATAATGTCGCCATCGAGCGGGCCCCCTACTGGACCGACCCGCGCAACGGCCTGGGCCTCCTTCACACCCAAAGTGGTGACGAAGCCGCTGCCCGCACGGTGCTCGAGGCGGCGCGCGGGCTCGACCCGTTCAACGCGCGCACGACCAACTACATGCGCCTGCTGGACGACATGGAAAGCTACGCGACGAAGGAGACCGCCCACTTCATCGTCATGTATGACGCCAAAGCCGACCCGATGATCCCCGAATATTTCGGTGACTATCTCGAAAGTATCTACGCCGAGGTCACCGGCAACTTCAAGCACGAGCCGAAGGACAAAACCATCATCGAAGTCTTCCCAACCCACGATGCTTTCTCAGTCCGCACGACCGGTTCACCGTGGATCGGCACCGTCGGCGCGAGCACCGGGCGGGTCATCGCGCTCGTCGCGCCGCGCAAGGGTGAAAAGACCATGGGCCCCTTTAACTGGGCCGCCGTCTTGCGCCACGAGTTCACCCACACCGTCACGCTCAGCGCTACCGACAACCGCATCCAGCACTGGATGACCGAAGGGTTAGCGGTGCTGGAGGAAAAGGCCCCGCTGCGCTGGGAATGGGTGCCGATGCTCTACAACGCGGTGATGAAGGACACGCTTTTCCGCATGGACGAGCTGACCTGGGGCTTCGTCCGCCCGAAAAAGCCCAGCGACCGCCAACAGGCCTACGCGCAGTCGTTCTGGATCTGCCAATACATCCAGGAAAAGTACGGCCACGACACTATCCTGAAGATGCTCGCCGCCTTCCGCAACGCTGAGCGCCAGGAAGACGTCTTCCCAAAATTCACCGGCCGCAGCCTCAGCCAGTTCTTTGAAGATTTCCGCGCGTGGACCCAACAGCAAGTCAGCACCTGGGGCTACGACCCCCTGACCAGCGACAAAGTCGACGCACTGAAGGAAGAAGGCGAAGGCCTCATCAAGACCAAGCAGTACGCCGATGCGGTGAAAGTCTGGGAACAGATCGCCGCGTTGCGACCCATGGATGCCCTGCCACACCAACGTTTAGCCGGCCTGTACGTCAGCAAGGCCGTCAACCAACCCGAAAAGGCAATCGCCCACTTCACCGCGCTGCACAAGGTCGAACTAAAGGACAATCGCTACGCCAAACGCATCGCCAGAATCTATCGCGACCTCGGCAAAATGGACGACGCCAAGACGTATGCGATGGAAGCGGTTTACGTAAACCCCTACGACGCCGACGCCCACAAGCTGATGCTGGAAATCGCGGAGAAGACCGGCGACGAGAAATCCGCCGATCGCGAACGGCGTGCGCTGGCGGCGCTGGAGAAGCTAAACCCCGAGAAGACCCCCGACCCCACAACCCCGTAGGGCGGTGACGGCTCTTGCGGGTTTGATTTCAGGCGCACTGACGTTGCAACCCTCCTGAGGAACTCATTTTTGGAAGCTCTAAGTGCCGATGTGCGTCAAAAGTCGCTCCGGCACGCACCAGCTTTACAGGCCTTCAGAAAGATTGTTCTTCGGCTTCCTTCACAAAGTCTTCATTCGTTCGAGGAATGTGCGCGCAACGGCGCTCTGGCGCGCACCGGGATCGGTAGGAGTAGGACGTGTTGTGCCTGCGGACGACGGACGTCGTCTGCGATGTTCTTTGACAAGTGAATAGGTCGGGTGGTCGTATCGGGCATGGGGATGCTCTGCGCTAATCCAGCCGTTTAGCGTGCGAGCTAACGGGAACCGGGATAAACAATTCGTGTTGTTTTTGGTCGGTTCCATGTCGTTTGTATGTCGGTTTCAGGTTGGTTCGCAGGGACGTGAAAAGGCGCAATCGTTCGCTGTTAGAGAAGTTAGGAAAAGGGAGGCCCTTGAAACTTTTATTTGTAACGAGAGGGGTCCGGTTGGGGACGTTGAAAGGGGACGATGGTCGTTGCTGAGCACGTTCGACCAGGTAAATTCCTCACACAGGAAAGTTGCTCACGGTTCGGCGTTTTTGGCGATGTGGAATGCAACAGCCCTTGATATTTTCTTGGCTTATCGATACTTAGACACACCAGCGCCGTTGCGTCCGCGATTGCTTCGGCTTGGTCTCAGGGAGCCCCGCGCTAATGCCCGCTGCATCGACTTATCTGAGTGTCATCGTTCCTGCATACAACGAAGCCAAGTGCATCGGGCGAGCCCTGAGCGCGATGCGGGTCTATCTCGACGCCCAGCCGTACGCGTACGAGATCATCGTCAGCGCCGATGGGGACGACGGTACGCGTGAGCTGGTCGCTGAGCTCGCTGATGGCGATCCGCGCGTGTCGGTGATCGGGTCTGCGGGTCGGGGTGGCAAGGGCAAGGGCATTCGCAACGGGTTTGCCCGGGCCAAGGGGCAGATCATCGGGTTCGCCGACGCCGACTACAAGACGCCGATTGAAGAGGTCGCGAAACTGCTGCCTTGGTTTGACCATGGATATGACGTCGTCATCGGCAGCCGGGCGACACCCGATGCGCTGGTCGAACGGGCCCAACCGTTGTATCGGCGGATCGGGTCGAAGGTCTTCGGGGCGGTCGTCCACACCATGCTCGGTTTGAACCATGTGCCCGACACACAGTGCGGGTTCAAGTTCTTCAGCCGCTCGGCGGGGCACGCGATCTTCGGTCGCCAGAAGATCGACGGGTACATGTTCGACATCGAGACGCTTCGGCTGGCCAAGCGCCTGGGCTTCAAGCTCAAGAACGTTGGCGTTCGCTGGCAGGACGATGGGGACAGCCGGTACGACCCGATCGGTGGGACGTGGAAAAATTTCAAGGAACTGTCGCGCATCCGGTTCATGCGTTACGACGACAACGACGTGACGCCGTTCGGGTGGGAACAGATGATTTCACCGAGCAAGGCACAGTTGCAGGGGTCGACATTGCAGGGGTCAGCGATGCAGTTGACCGTGACGGTGCCAACAGGCCGGCACGCGTCGCACGCCGTCGAGGCGGTGAAATGACCGTTTCCAACCACGATTTGGCATTCAACCCCTATCAGTACGAAGACCTGAAAACCCGCAGCCAAGACGCGTACGCCAACGCGAAGTACGACATCCTTTGTGCGTGGGTGCGCACGATCAGCAACGACAAACCCCTCAACATCCTCAACGCAGGCTGCGGGTCGGGTGAGTTGTCATTCCTGCTGGGATCAAAGGGGCATCGGGTCGAAGGGCTAGACCCCGGCGCCGAGTACATCGACCTTGCCCGCGGCACGGCGAGCCAATTGGGCGCGACGGGGTTGACGTTCAGCGTCGCCGGCATCGAAGACTACGCCGCTGCCAACGCGGGCAAACAGTACGACCTCGTCGTCGCGACGGACGTCATCGAACACATCAACGACGACATGACTGCGGTCCGTGCGATGCTATCGATGCTCAAACCCGATGGGGACCTGTTCCTGACGATCCCCGCGGGGCCGTACCTGTTTGGGTATCACGATGAACAGCTGGGCCACTATCGCCGGTACACCTTGAAGATGTGTCGGAAGGTGTTGCCCGAGGGGGTGCGGGTCCACAAGCTGCGCTACTTTGGGATGTGCCTGATCCCGATCGCGTGGTGGTTCAGCGTCAAGCAGCGCAAGAACTACCCGGTCGCAGAAGCGGGTGATGGCAAGAGCATGCCGATCGTGTCGCGCATCATGCACGCGCTATTCGGCATCGAGAAGAAGGTGCCCCTGCCCCTGGGCACGAGCTGCCTGATGTGGGCGAAGAAGGCGTAGCGCAGGCGCGCGCCGTTTTGCATACCATCCGCCGGCCGTCCGTTAGCGGCGACCGTCGTGGTGACCCGCGCGGTGACCACCGTGCCGATGGTCGTGCGACCCATTTGGGGACTGACCGAGAATCGAGAACCAATGTCCGCGCCACTCGCCATCCCGAACGCTTCGGCCGCTATCGACGGGTCTACTTCGAGCGCGACGGTGCGGACGTCACGGGCCCGCCGCTGGTCGATCCGTGGCGCGGTGGCGGTGGTCGTGGCGTTGGTGGTGCTCGTGCAGGTTTTCTACACGACCTCAGGGATCATGTGGGGGCAATCGAAATACAAGGACAAGACGTACACCGCGTGGTGGGGCCAATCGCACTACTACAACGAGATGGCCGACGGGTTCGTCGCCGGTCAGTTGTCACTGACGATCAAGCCGAACCCTGAGTTAGTCGTCATGCAGGATCCGTACGAACCCTCGCAGAACCACAACAAGCGCCTGCACGACGCCGTGCTGTTCAAGGATGTGAGCACCGGGGAATGGCGCTACTACCTCTATTGGGGACCCGTGCCCGGCGTGATCGTGACGATCGCGAAGCTCATCAATGGGCAACCACTGCTCGTCGGTGACCAAGAACTCGTCATGCTCTTCTCGTTCCTGACGGTCCTGTTCTCGACGATGCTGCTGGTGTGGGTTTACGAAAACCTGATGCCCGAGACGCCCGTGGTCCTGCTGCTGATGGCGGTCGCGATGACCGGCCTGTTGCCAACGCACATCTACTTCATCATGCGACCAGCGGTGTACGAGGCATCAATCATGGGTGGTCAGGCGTTCCTGATCGCGGGGCTGTTCTTCGCGGTGCTGGGCGCTGGCCCGAAGGTCCGATCGTTGTGGTTGCTGCACGCGGGCGTCGCGTGGGGGCTGGCGATCGGTTGCCGGATGAGCTTGTCCCCCGCTATCGCGTTCCTGTGTCTGATGGTCGCTATTCGTGTCTGGGCGATGCTCGGCATTCTCAAGTGGCGCGCCTGGTTGCCCGCGGCGCTGGCGCTGGGATTGCCGATGATCGCCGCGTGCCTCGGGTGGCTGGTCTACAACCAGATGCGGTTCGGTGACCCGTTTGAGACGGGCCTGCGCTGGCAGTTGGCTGCGGTGCACGTCAGCAAGATGCTCGAACTGGGTTACTCGTCGTGGCGCAACATCGATGCGAACGTGACGCAGTACCTGTTCTGCCCGGTCAACGTCGTCGACACGTTCCCGTTCCTGGTCGGTAATGCGTCCATGCCCGAGTTGCCGTTGCACCACTACGTGGCACCACACCACGCGTTTGAGGTGGTGTGTGGCATCGTCTATTCGAGCCCGATCCTGCTCTTCGCGTTGGTGCCGTTGCTGCTGGTGGTCGTCGAGTGGCGCAAGGGCCGGGCGAACACCAACCTGGAAAAGTGGATCTCGGTCGTGCTGATCTTCACCGCAGTACTCGCGTTTTTCCCTGCGATCACCCTGGCGGCGACGACGATGCGTTATCTGATGGATTTCCAACCCTTGCTCGCATTGGCAGCGGGCATCGGAATCTGGCAGGCCGCGCGCCCGTTCGTGCGATCGCGGCGAACTTACTATACACTCGCGGGCGTGCTCTGGGTTCTGTCGGCATGGACGCTGCTCGTCGCGTTCGCCTTCGGATTTGGTGGATACGCTAACAACTTCAAAGAACACAATCCCAAGCTCTACCAGAAGTTTGAAAAGTTCTTCTCGTGACAAGTTCCTCGCGCAAGCGACCGAGGCAGGTGACAGGCGAAGGCGGATTTGGCTATGGCGAAATACTTCGTCGTCGGTGGGGCCGGCTTCATCGGTAGCCATCTCGTGCGCCATCTATTGGCCGACGAGGCCGATGCAACCGTCACGATCTACGACAACTTTACCAGTGGTCAGGAATGGCACCTCGGTGACAACCTCACGTCGCAGCGCGTCACCATCGTGCGCGGGGACGTGAAAGACCTGTCGGCGTTGAAGGACGCCATGGTCGGTCACGACCACGTCTACCACTTCGCGTCCAACCCCGACATTTCCAAGGCCGTCACGCAACCCGATATCGACTTCTGGGAAGGCACCTACCTCACGCAGAACGTCCTCGAAGCCATGCGCCAAGCCGGTGTGAAAAAGCTCACCTACGCCAGTGGCAGTGGCGTGTACGGTGACACCGGCGCCACGCCCGTCGTCGAAGACATGCCCATGCTGCCCATCAGCACCTACGGTGCCAGCAAGTTGGCGGGCGAGGCGCTCATCGGCGCGTACTGCTACATGTTCGACATGCACGCGCTGGCGTTCCGTTTTGCCAACGTGGTCGGCCCACACCAGACGCACGGCGTGTCGTACGACTTCATCCGCAGGTTGCTGAAGGACCCGTTGACCCTCCACATCCTGGGTGACGGTTCGCAGAGCAAGTCCTACGTCCACGTTGACGACGTCGTCAGCGCGCTGCGCTTCGTCGCCGCCCGGGGCATGACCGGATTTTCGTATTACAACGTCGCTACCGAAGACTATGTGACGGTGAAGGAAATCGCCGACCTAGTCTGCTCGCGGTTGAACATCCAGGGGACGAACTACACCTTTGGGGGTGGCAACCGCGGATGGAAGGGTGACGTGCCGTACGTTCGTTTCGATTCGAACAAACTGCGCTCGCTGGGATGGAAGAACCAGCGGACGGCCGTCGAAGCGCTGCGCGACTCGATTGACTCGATGATTGGCGACGCCAAAGAAGGAAAACTGTATCGTGCGAGCTGAACAGATTCTGGCCAACGTCAACGAGAAGAACGTCGCAGCGACCTGGGACGACGCGCACCACTACTCTCCAGCCCCGCGCCATCGCCGGCGGTTGATCATGAACGCGCTGAAGAGCCTCGACTTTTCCGAGTGCCTCGACGCCGGTTGCGCCCAGCCTTTCCTGATTGAAGAGATCGCGAACCGGTTCAAGGTCAAAGGCTACGGTTGCGACATATCCGACCAAGTGATGACCGCTGCGGGCACGACGCACCCGGACATGGAGTTCAAAGCACTCGACCTGACCAAGGAACGCTGGCCTGGTGACAAACAGTTCGACCTCGTCGTCTGCAGCGAAGTGCTCGAGCACATCCCCGAGTGGCGGTTGGCGTTGGTGAGCCTCGTCGCGATGACGAAAAAGCACCTGCTGATTACCGTGCCCGGCGGGAAGATCCGCATCATGGACAAGATGGTCGGTCATCACCAGCACTTCACCGGTCAGGAACTGCGCGAGGAACTGACGAAGCACGGTTTCCAGGTGCAGTACGTCCGTAGATGGGGCTTCCCGATGCACTCGATGTACAAGTCGGCCATCAGCATGCTGTCGCCCGACAAACTCTACGACTCGTTCGCCGGTGGAAAATACGGCACGGGTCAGAAGCTCGTCAGCAACGTCATCTACGGAACGTTCTTCCTCAACGTCTTCAACGGTGGTGAACAGGTATTCTGCATGGCGCACCGCAAAGGGGCGCGGTAAATGACCTCGAGCCCCCCCGCCACTTCCGACACGCAGACGACCGCCACCGCGACCGGTCGCGCCGCGCACGAAGGTTCCGCATCGCCGCTCGTGAGCATCTTCGTTCCGTGCATGAATGAAGAGGTCGTGGTCGGTGAATTCGTCGACTGGTGCTGGCAAGGGTTGAAGGACGCAGGGGTGGACGGTGAAGTCATCCTGATCGATTCGTCCACCGACCGCTCACCCGAGATCGCCTCGGCGCGCGGCGCCCGCATCGTGCGCGTCCCCAAACGCGGGCTGGGCCGGGCCTACATCGACGGCATCCCTGAAATTCGCGGCAAATACGTCATCGTTGGTGACTGCGACCTGACGTACGACTTCCGCGAACTCGCACCCTTCGTCGCCAAGCTGAATGAAGGTTACGACTTCGTCATGGGCACGCGCATGAAGGGGCGCATCGACGACGGCGCGATGCCGAAGATGCACCGCTATTTTGGAACGCCGGTAACGACCTGGATGCTCAACCGCATCTACCGGACGCCGTTCAGTGACATTCATTGCGGCATGCGCGGCATCACGCTCGACGCGCTCAAACGGCTGGACCTGCAGAGCCAGTCGTGGGAGTACGCGTCGGAGATGATCATCAAATCGGCGCACATGGGCTTCAAAAGCGGCGAGGTGCCGATCCACTTCCTGAAGGATCGCGAAGGTCGTGTCAGCCACCTGAAGCGTGGTGGATTCTGGACGTTCCTTGCGCCCTGGTACGCCGGTTGGATCACCCTGCGGGCGATGTTCACCTTCGGCGCCGACTACTTCCTGTTCAAGCCGGGCATGGTCCTGCTAGCGCTGGGCCTGCTGCTCACATTACCGCTGAGCTTCGGACCGATTCAGATCGGGCGCATTGGTTTCTTCCTGCACTGGATGCTGCTGGGACTGGCGATCAGTGTGCTGGGCATGCAAATGGTGTTGATGGGGATCGTTGCCAAGGTGCTTTACGACTACCAGGGGCAGACGACGGTGAAATGGTTGCGCAGATTCGACTACGACCGCGCGATGATCACGAGCGTCGCGCTGCTGGCGCTCGGCGGCATCTTTGGCAGCCCACTGGTGGGCGTTTACGTCCGCCATGGCTATGCGTTGCCGCCCGAGCTGGGCTGGGTGACGTACCTGGCCGTCACGGGTCTGCTCTTTGCGATCGCGTCATTCCTGTTCTTCTCGTTCACCCTGTTGCTGCACGCGACCGAATCCGTAAAGAAGCGAAGAAACTGAAACCCGTGCCAAACCTGAGCTGGACAACCTCTGCCGACACGATCGCGCTGCACGACCGCGAGTCGGTCGTCTATCGAGACACGCTCGACCACTGGACCAACGCCGTCTGCCGATTGCTCGGGCTGACCGACGAGGCGGGTCGCAAATGGGTCGAGCTGACTGCCACGACCGCGCACGCGCGGGCGGGCCGATCGTTTGGCCAACTGTCGATCGATGACGCGATGAAAGTGCTGACCGACGCCACGCGCCATCACTTTGCGATTCCACTGCGCACCCTGCTGTTGCCAACGGTGCCCGGACCCAGCGGCGTCCTGGCCGACCTCTGGTACGCCTCAACGATGCGCGAAGCCCCCGATTTTGCCGTCGCAGGCAACTGCAAGCACGAACACGGCTGGCTGGTCGACACGCGGGCCGCGCAAGAACGGTTGACCGAGACGGTCGAGTATGACCAGTCGTACTTTGAAGGTGAAACCCACGGTCTGGGTTACGGCAAATATCTCGAACAACAAGGCTGGCGGTTAGAAAAGGCCGCCCGGCTCATCCGCCAGATCAATGCCGCCTGTCAGTATGCAGGTCACACGCTGCCCAATGCTAATCGGGCCATCGACATTGGCAGCGGTTACGGTTTCTTCCGTAAGGCGCTCGGTGACGCCGGTTGGGACCACGACGGTGTCGAACTGTCAGCCTACGCGTGCGACGTCGGCAAGAAGCTCTTCGGCTTCGACACCTACGCCGGCAGCGCCGAAGCGTTCCTCGCTGAGACGAGCGCAGCGGGCAAGTACCATTTGGCTGGATTGTGGGATGTCATCGAACACGTCCCCGACCCCGCTGAGACGTTCCGCACGATCGCGACGCTGCTCGCGCCGGGTGGTCTGGTCGCGATTCGCACACCGAGCATCGTCGCGGTTGAGCGCGAGGTCTTCGGGCCTGCGTATCATTCTCTCAAAAAAGAGCACCTGAATTACTTCTCGCCCGCAAGTCTCAGCCGCTTTCTTGGCGAAGCCGGGTTGTCTCCTTTGCTGGTGACTACGCAGTCCCATTTGCTCAACGGGTTCTTCCCGGGCAAGGTGCTCTCGTTCGACAAGGTGCTCAAAGGGTCGGATATCTTCGCGGTTGCGAGGAAGGTTTAGGGTACACGGAAACGATGTCGCAACGCATTGCCATCTTCGGTGCGGGCCTGCTCGGTCGCGAGCGTCTTAAGGCTATCCGCACCCTGCGCAAACGTGGCCGCGACGTGACGGTCGCGGGTGTATACGACCCGTTTCTGGCGGACGTTGCCAAGTTCAAGGCTGACTTTGACGCACCGGTCTATAAGGACGAAACGTCCCTGTGGGCCGACAAGCCCGACTGGGTCATCGTCGCCACCCCGCACGACAGCGCGCCGGCGCTGGCTATTCGCGCGATGGACAGTGGCCACAAGGTTTTGATCGAGAAACCCATGGGCCGCGGGCTTGCTGAGGCGCACGCGATTCTGGCAATGGAACGTTTCCCCGGCCAGCTTTGGGTCGGGTTTAACTACCGCTTCTTCGATGGGCTGACCGCTGCACTGCGCGATCTGCGCGCCGGCGCGTTTGGCAAGCTGATCTCGATCAACATGCTACTCGGGCACGGCCATCAGCCCGGCGCCGAGAAGAGCTGGAAGCTCGACCCGATCAAAGCCGGTGGGGGCAGCTTGATTGACCCCGGCATCCACCTGCTCGACCTCTGCCACTTCTTCGCCGGCAATGACGTGAAGGCAATCGGTGGCAAAGCATGGAGCGGCTTTTGGAACACGGGCATCGAAGAGGAGTGCCAGTTGATCCTCGACGCTGCAGGTGTAGCGATCAATCTGCAGGTCTCGATCGTCCGTTGGCGCAGCACGATGCGCATCGAACTGCACGGCACCGAGGGCTACGCGATCATCACCGGCAAGAATCGTAGCTTCGGTCCGCAGAAGTACGTGCGTGGTAAGCGCTGGGGCTGGCAGGCCGGTGGCACACAGGCCGAGTCGGAACAGACGGTCGTCGAAACGACCGGTGAGGATGTCTTCACCGACGAACTCGATGGTATGCTCTTCCCCAATCCCGTCGCGATCGCGCAACCCTGCACCGCGACACAGGGACTGGCGAACATGAAACTGCTGGCGGACTGCCGGCGCGTGCTGGGGTTGACCGATGGCGTGTGAACCACGCCCAATGTTGCACTGACCGAAATCAGGATCGATATGCGTTACTTCGTTACCGGCGGCGCCGGATTCATTGGCAGCAACCTCGTCGACCGCTTGCTGGCCGACGGTCACTCCGTTACCGCTTACGACAACCTCTCCACGGGCCTGTTGCCGTTCCTCGACGACGCGCACAAAGCGGGTGACCGCTTCAAGCTCGTTGAAGGCGACCTGCTCGACGACAAGCGCCTCGCCGGCGCCATCGCTGGTCACGACTTCGTCTTCCACATGGCCGCCAACGCCGACGTGCGCTTCGGCACGGACCACCCTCGCCGCGACCTCGAGCAGAACACGATCGTCACGTACAACGTCCTCGAGACCATGCGCCACGCGAAGATCAACCAGATCGCGTTCGCATCCACCGGCAGCATCTACGGCGAATGCCCCGTCGTGCCCACGCCCGAAGACGCCCCCTTCCCCGTTCAAACGAGCCTCTACGGCGCCAGCAAGCTCGCCGGTGAAGGGCTCATCGCAGCCTACTGCAGTGGCTTCAATTACCGCGCGTTCATCTTCCGCTTCGTCTCCATCCTGGGTGAGCGCTACACGCACGGGCACGTGTTCGACTTCTATCAGCAACTCGCCGAGCATCCCGACCGCATCCGCGTGCTGGGCAACGGCAAGCAGCGCAAGAGCTACCTGTACATCCAGGACTGCATCGACGCGATCTTTACCGTCATCGCCAAATCCCCCGCTGCGGTGAACATCTACAACCTCGGCACCGACGAGTATTGCGAAGTGAACGATTCCATCGGCTGGATCTGCAACCGAATGAACGTCACCCCCACGCGCGAGTACACCGGTGGCGACCGCGGGTGGATCGGAGACAACCCATTCATCTTTTTGGAGACCAGGAAGGTCCGTTCGCTGGGCTGGAAACCGAAGCTGACGATCCAGCAAGGGATTATGAAGACGGTTGAGTATCTCGCAGCAAACCCCTGGGTGTTTGAGAAGCGAAAGTAGCAATCGATTCAACTCATGGCGGATTCTTCTAACAAAGTTGTTCTCGTCACCGGCGCTTCGCGCGGCCTCGGTCGTGAGATCGTCAAACAACTCGCCGACGCCGGTTTCACGGTCGCCGCGATCGCGCGCGACATCGCGGGCCTGCGCGAGGTGCGCGACTACGCCGGCAAAAACGTCTCAACGTTCGCGGCCGACCTTGGTGACATCGCGTTGCTGACCGGTTTGTTCACCACGATTACTCGACAGGTTGGCGATATCGACGTGCTCGTGAACAACGCTGCCATCCAAGGGCCGATGGGCCTGTTCGATACGCTGGACTTCAAGCAGTGGCAGCACGTGTTTGACGTGAACCTGCACGCGCCCATGCGGCTGTGCCAACTGGCGCTGCCCGGCATGCGCCAGCGCCGTCGTGGCAAGATCATCAATCTGTCCGGTGGTGGCGCAACGGCGCCCCGGCCGCACGTTACTGCGTACGCCGGTTCAAAGGTCGCAATGGCGCGGCTGACCGAGACACTGGCCGTCGAGTACAAAGAATTCGGCATCGACGTGAACGCCGTCGCGCCGGGCGCGATGAACACGCGCATGCTGCAAGAAACGCTCACCGCCCAGCTTCCTCACGAGCACGACAAAGCCATCAAGCAACAAGAGTCCGGCGGTGCCCCACCCGAAAAGGCCGCCGAGCTCGTCGCCTGGCTGGCCTCGCCTGCTAGCGACGGCATCAGTGGAAAACTGATCAGCGCCGTGTGGGACGGCTGGCGCGATTTCCCGAATCACAAAGACGATTTTTCCAAACACACCGACCTCTTCACGCTCCGGCGGATCATCCCGAAGGATCGCGGGCTGGGTTGGGAATGATTGTCCGCCGTACCACGGGCGGCCCGCCCGTGTTTCCGTTCTAAGCAAAGACACGGGCGGGCCGCCCGTGGTACGTGAAGATCATGAACATCGCCATCATCGGTTGTGGACTCATCGGCGGTAAACGGGCCAAGGCTTTGCCGAAGGACGACGCGCTTGTCGCGGTGGCGGACACCAACTTGCAACGCGCTCAGACGCTTGCCGCCAACTACCCAACGTGCAAGACCGTTTCGACCGACTGGCGATCCGTCGTCACGCACGCGGACGTTCACGCCGTCGTCGTCGCAACGACCAATGATCAGCTTGCGGCCGTTACGCTCGCAGCAATTGAATCGGGCAAGCACGTCCTCGTCGAAAAGCCCGCCGCCCGCAGCGCCACCGAACTCGCCCCACTGTTGCCCGCAGCGAAGCACCACAAGGTCGCGGTCAAGGTCGGCTTCAACCATCGCTGTCATCCGGCCTTACTGAAAGCGCGCGAACTCGTCGACGCCGGTGAACTGGGTGAAATGATGTTCGTCCGCGGGCGTTACGGGCATGGGGGTCGGCTCGGTATGGAAAAGGAATGGCGCGGCAACCCCGCGATCGCCGGGGGTGGGGAGATGCTCGACCAAGGCGTC
This sequence comes from Tepidisphaerales bacterium, assembly GCA_038223165.1. Lineage (GTDB taxonomy): Bacteria > Planctomycetota > Phycisphaerae > Tepidisphaerales > Tepidisphaeraceae > DASYHQ01. Next base: position 14,787 of record JBBRHE010000007.1, on the reverse strand, counting down.
CACCTCGTCGACCTCGCCCGCTGGTTCCTCGGTGATTTCGCGGACGTCAGTGGTTACGTCGGCACGTTTTTCTGGGATTGGCCCGTCGAGGACAACGGCTTTGCGCTGCTCAAGACCGCCGACCAGAAGGTCGCCTGGCTGCACGCCAGTTGCAGCGAGTGGAAAAACCTCTTCTCCCTCGAGATCTACGGCAAAACCGCCAAGCTCGCGATCGACGGGCTCGGTGGCAGTTACGGTCTCGAACGCCTGTCGTTCTACAAGATGCTGCCACAGATGGGCCCCCCCGACACGACCATCTGGGAATACCCCGGTGAAGACAAGAGCTGGCAGGTCGAGTGGCAACAGTTCAAAGACGCTGCTTCACGCAGAGAGCAACCGACGAGCGGGAACCTCAACGATGCGCTCCACGCGCTGCAAGTGATCGATCGGTTGTATGGGCGGAAGTAGATTAAGTCTCCTTCCCCCGTAGCCCCCTCCGCGCCGTTGTCATCCCGAAAGGAGCGGAAGCGACTCGAGGGATCTCGACTGCGCAGAACCGTTCGAACCGTCGAGATACCTCAGGTCGCTTCCGCTCCCTTCGGGATGACATGCGATGCTTAAAGTGAATAGGCGCCAGCCAAGTTGCCATGCGCGCCAGAACGCGTTCAGCCGCGCACCGATCCGCAGGCAGAAAGATTCCATTCTGAACACAGGAACGCACGTTGATGCGCGCTACAGCGCCAGCCCGCGCACCGGACTGGCATAGATGGACCACCGCATCGCGCGGTGCATGCGCAAACCGAGGACGTTTCATCCCTGGCACTGGAGGTCCCACCCCCATCGCTTTTCCATAAACGAATTAATCATCCGATCAGATGAACCACGACGTCGTCCCTCACGATGGAGCAAAATGGTGCAGAATGGTGCAAGTTTGGCACTTTTCGCTTGCCCAAACCGCCGTGTTCGCCGCGATCCAACTCATTCCGCAGATGGCGGAGTTTCACAGTCTTCGATAACCTTGAACTGACCATGGGTTACAACTTCACCGCAATCGAGAAAAAATGGCAGAAGCACTGGCTGGACAACCGCACGTTCCGCGCCCTTGACCCCAAGGACGCTAGTGGAATGCCCAAGGCGTACGTGCTGGACATGTTCCCCTACCCCAGTGGTGAGGGGCTGCACGTCGGGCACCCCGAGGGGATGACCGCGACCGACATCTTCTCGCGCTACCTGCGGGCCAAGGGATACAACGTTCTGCACCCCATGGGCTGGGACGCGTTTGGATTGCCCGCAGAGCAATACGCGGTGCGCACCAACACGCATCCGCGCGACACGACCGTCAAGAACATCAACAACTTCCGCAGGCAGATTCAGTCTCTAGGGATGAGCTATGACTGGGAGCGCGAGGTCGACACAACCGACCCCAAATACGTTCGCTGGACGCAGTGGATCTTCCTGCAATTGTTTAACAGCTACTTCGACCCAATCGACAAGGTGGCCAAGCCGATCGCGCACCTGATCAACGAGCTGCAGAACGGCAACTTCGTCGTCGCGCCCGATGGTGACGTGGTCCTGAACCCGACGCAGGAAGGGATGGAAGCCATCACCGGTGAGGTACGCGTCGAGCGCCTCTGGCACGAGCTGTTGCCTGACGAACAGCAGGACTTCATTCATGGTCAACGGCTGGCATACACCGACGAAGCCCCAGTCAACTGGTGCCCGCAACTCGGCACCGTGCTGGCGAACGAAGAGGTCATCGACGGTAAGAGCGAGGTCGGGGGCTTTCCGGTCGAACGCCGACCGATGCGCCAATGGATGCTGCGCATCACGGCGTACGCCGATCGCTTGATTGAAGATTTGAACACACTGGCCTGGCCCGATTCACTGAAAGAAATGCAGCGAAATTGGATCGGTCGCAGTGTCGGCGCGCGGGTCGAGTTTGCGATCGCGGCGCCCGACGCAGCCGTGCAGGCGAATGATCGCGATTCGAGCGACACAGATTTTGACGATCTGTCGATCGAAGTCTTCACGACGCGCCCGGACACATTGTACGGCGCAACGTACATGGTGCTGGCACCCGAGCATGAGTTGGTCGACCGCATCACGTCGCCCACGCGCCGCGAGACGATCGAGGCCTACCGCACGATGGCTGCCGGTAAATCCGATCGTGATCGCATGACCGACGCAAAGGAAAAAACCGGTGTCTTCACCGGCACGTTTGCGATCAACCCGATCAACGACGAGAAGATCCCCGTTTACGTCGCCGACTATGTCCTGATGGGCTACGGCACCGGCGCGATCATGGAGGTGCCGGCGCACGACGAGCGTGACTTCGCATTTGCGAAGAAGTTCGGCCTTCCGATCAAGCTGGTCGTCGCGCCGACGAAGGACGATGGCTCACTGTCGCTGGACAAACCTTTCACGAACGAAGGCGTCGCGGTGAACTCGCCGATCATCGACGGCCAACCGACCACCGAGGCCAAAGCGACGATCATCGCGGCGCTGGAACGCGACGGTGTCGGTCGGCGCACCGTAAACTACAAGCTGCGCGATTGGCTCTTCAGCCGACAACGCTATTGGGGTGAACCGTTCCCCATCCTGCTGGACGCGGCCGGTCGCCCGCACGCGCTGGACGAAAAAGATCTGCCGATCACCTTGCCACCGATGGACGACTTCAAGCCCACCGGCACGCCCGAGGGCCCACTAAGCAAAGCCAAAGATTGGCTGCGCGTTGAGCGCGACGGCCAAGTCTTCTCGCGCGAGACGAACACGATGCCACAGTGGGCCGGCAGTTGCTGGTACTACCTGCGCTACATCGACCCGAGCAATGTCGATCGATTCGTCGATGCGGACAAGGAAAAGTACTGGATGCCCGTCGACCTGTATGTCGGCGGTGTCGAACACGCGGTCCTGCATCTGTTGTACGCGCGATTCTGGCACAAGGTGTTGTTCGATCTCGGCCACGTGAGTACGCCCGAGCCGTTCCAACGGTTGGTGAATCAGGGGCTGATCCTGGGTGAGATGGAGTATCACACCGTCGAAGAATTGCCACGCAAAGTGACGGAGGACGACATTGAGAAGAAGGGTGACGCCTACTTCCTGAAGACCGACCCGACGATCAAGGTGAAGGCCGAGTCGTTCAAGATGTCCAAGAGCCGTGGGAACGTGGTCAACCCCGACTCGATCGTGGTCGACTACGGTGCCGACGCGTTCCGGCTGTACGAGATGTACATGGGACCGCTGGAGGCGCAGAAGCCGTGGAACACGCGCGACATCATCGGCATGACGCGCTTTTTGAACGGTGTCTACCGCAACCTCGTCGGCGATGAGGAGTCGGGCAAGGTCGCCAAGATCGACGCAATCGCGATCCCTGAAACCCTTGACCGGCAGATGCACCGGACGATCAAAAAGGTCGCTGAGGACATCGAAGGACTGCGCTTCAACACCGCGATCGCGGAGCTGATCAAGTTGAACAACGAGATGAATCGGCTGGAGACGATTCCGCGCGAACTGGCGGAGAATCTTACACTGATGCTTGCCCCTTTCGCGCCGCACCTGGCCGAGGAACTGTGGGCCCAGTTAGGTCACCACAAGAGCATCACCCATAGGCCCTGGCCGACGTTCGACGCCGGCAAGCTCGCTGAGTCGACACTTGAACTGCCCGTTCAAGTGAACGGCAAACTGCGCGACAAGATCACCGTCCCCGCCGACGCCGACGAAGCGACCATCCTCGCGACCGCGCTGGCTGCGGAGAAGGTGAAACCCTGGATTGAGGGCAAGGAGATTAAGAAGCAACTCTATGTGCCGCGAAAGATGGTGAATTTAGTCGTGGGGTAGATCTGGCCTCTTTCCCGAAGTACCGGAGAGGCGTCAGAGACTCTTCACTGTCGCCAGCTTCCTATCGACGGTGACATGCCGATGGGGTCGGTTGCCCTTTCCATCGGTGCCCGTCGCGTCTATAAACCGTTCAAGTGAAAGTGCAGCCGCGCCCGCGGCCGCGCGATGAGGCGCGAGCGGAAAGGACGTTTTGCGATGCCCGTTGAAATTGAAGCGAAGATGAAGGTCGAACGGTTGGACCCCGTTCGCGATCGCCTGAAGGCCCTGGGCGCTACCTTTGATGGCGATGCTCTGGAAACCAACGTCTTCTTCGACACCGAGGACCGCGCCCTGCTCGCCGGTGACCGTGGCCTGCGTTTGCGCGTGGCCAAGGCGGTACCGAGCGGTGAGATGTCCAACACGATCACCTACAAGGGCCCGCGCCTGCACGGCCCACTCAAGAGCCGCGACGAGCGCGAACTGGACGTCGCTAACCCTGAGGACGCAGTCAATCTGCTCGAATCGCTCGGCTACCTGCGCGTCCTGTCCTTCGAGAAACGCCGACAGTCGTGGGTGTTTGGTGGATGCAAGGTCGAGCTTGACGAACTGCCGCACCTGGGTGTTTTCGTCGAGATCGAAGGCACCAACGAAACCAGCGTCATGAAAGTCCGTGAAACCTTGCAGCTTAGCGACCGGCCGCTCGTGAAGGCGAGCTACATCGCGCTGTTGATGACGTACCTGCAGGACCATCACATCAAGGAACGACTCGTGAAGTTCACCTAGCCGTCGCGCGTCTCGCTCTAGTCTGGAACCGCAGGCGCCTGAACGTGCTGCGCATGATGGGCACCTCCGCTGTGACCACCCACCTACGTTAGAAATGCTACCGCTGCATAACGGGAAATGGTTGCCGAGAAACCGCCAATGAGAAAAGAGTGCCGGCGCAAGGTGCCGGCACTCCGTTCTGCTTCACGTGCTGATTTGCTCGTTTCTCGAGCTAATTCGTTCCCGTAACCTGGGATTCGATGTGCGTCACCTGCTTGGCGATCTCGGGGTCTTCCTTCACGTCATGATCGACTGTGCGAACCGCATGCAGCACGGTCGTGTGATCACGACCACCGAAGTAGCCACCAATCTCTTCAAGACTATATCGCGTATGCCGCCGCGCAAGATACATGCAGACCTGACGTGGGAACGCGATGCTCTTGTGGCGCTTCTTGCTCTGAAGGTCACTCAACCGAACGTTATAATACTTCGTGACGGCATCGAAGATCATCTGGATCGTGACGCGCGTCTGTTCCGGGACAGTCGACTCACCGAGCGCCAGCTTGGCAAGGTCCAGGTCAATCCGGCCATTCTGCAACAGGCCCATGCCCTGGATCTTCGTAATCGCCCCTTCGAGCTCGCGCGTGTTGTTCTCGACCTTCGCAGCGATGTAACAGATGACGTCCTCGGGCAGTTCGAGCCCGCGCATCTTGCTCTTCTTTTTCAGGATCGCGACGCGCGTCTCGTAGCAAGGCTTTTCAACGCGCGCGACCAGACCCCAGTTGAATCGCGACACAAGCCGCTCTTCCAGTTCCGGAATTTCGCTCGGTGGGCAGTCTGCTGACAGGATGATCTGCTTGTGACCCTGGTACAGCGTGTTGAACGTGTGGAAGAACTCTTCCTGCGTCCGATCACGACCAGCGAGGAAATGGATGTCGTCGATCACCAGCACATCGACATGACGATAGCGATGACGGAAGGTGTTCATGTCACCAGTCTCAACGGCGCTGATGAACTGATTGATAAAGCTGTCGCACGACAGATAGAGAATGCGCGCGTCGGGGTTGGCTTCGAGCACCTTCTGACAGACGGCCTGCAGCAGGTGCGACTTACCGAGGCCGACCCCACCATGAATGAACAACGGGTTGTACGCCTTGCCCGGTTGTTCACTGACGGCCAGGCTCGCGGCGTGCGGGAGACGATTGCCCGGACCGGTGACGAAATTTTCGAAGACGTAGTCCGGATTCAACGGCAGTGGTTGATCACCGTCATTGAATACGCCGCTCTTCGGCAAGTTGTCACAATGGAAGCTGACCGCGACCAACCGTCCCGTCGCGGCCTGGGCGGCTGCGGTGAAGGGTTGCTGGCATTGGCTTTGACAGAAGTTCAATTGCGCGGGCGTTTGAACGACGGCCTGGATCACGCCGTTGGTCAACTGGCGCGGTTGAAGTTGATCGAACCAGACGCGGTTGAGCGTCGGATGCTGCACGCGAACGATCTGCAGAATCCGCTGCCACAAGGTCGGATCGAAGGCGACGGTTTCCTGTACGCGACGGGCATGGCCCTCGCGCGTCGGCGATTGTGTCGTCATCATGGCGTTCTATTTTCGGACTGCGGGTCTTTAAAGCCGACGGTGTCGAAGTCCCAATCCACCGTCGGAGAAATATGCTCGGCGAAGCGCAAACCATACCGCGCGGCGCGACTACAAACAAAATATTCTCACACGGGCAACACAAAACGAATGTGAAGTGACGTCAACGAATTCAGCGCACGCTGCATTCATGGAAATCCTCATGTTTCAGTTCGTTTTTCCATCGACCGAAGTTCGCGCATCGCGTGCGAAAAATTCGATCGATTCCCACCGTCACCCACGTCACGTTTCTACCGCGCAGCGCCTCACAATGCAGCAGCGCGCGCACACCAAATTCATTTGTTCCAAGATCGTCTCGTCAATTGGGCGCCACGTTGCGCTCAGTCGTCGCAGCACATGACGCACTTGCGCGACAACTAGACGTTGCCCGCTTCGCTGGCGCGCTTGGCGAGTCCGAGCTCGCTCATGACTTGTTGAAGGTCGGACCATACCGCTGCTCGTGTCTCAGGCGTGTAGATACGCAACACGTATGATGGATGGAACGTCGGCATGAGCTTAACGCCCCGCCACGAGTGCCAATGCCCGCGCAGTTTGCCCATCGTCTCCTTCGAGTCCAGCATAAACCGCGCCGCGGGTAAACCCAGCGTCACAATGGCGCGAGGACGAATGGTCTCAAGCTGCTCGACGAGATAAGGCGTGCATGCTTCGGTCTCTTCCGGCGCTGGCGCTCGATTGTCGGGTGGCCTGCATTTCACGATGTTTGCGATGAAGACCTGCTCGCGCTTCAAACCCATCGCTGCGATCATCTTGTTCAGGAGTTGACCTGCTTTTCCGACGAACGGCCTACCCGTGAGATCTTCGTTTTCACCGGGTCCTTCACCAATGAAGAATAATTGCGCGTCGACATCACCTTCACCAAAAACAGTTTGCGTGCGCGTTTCGCAGAGTACGCATTTCGTGCAGCCGCGCACTTGCGTGGCGTTGAGTGTTTCCAGCTTGTGCGTTTTCTGCGCTGTAGCGAGCACCGGCGCATCGAACGGAAGCGCGATGGCCTTGCGGTTGGGCGTGGCAGTGGGTTTAGCGATCGCTTGCGGAAACAGGGCTGGTGCGTTCGCAGCGGTAGCGCGGGTCGCTTGACGAACGGCATCGGCATCAACCGGCGCCGGGCCTTCGGCAACAGCCGTCAATTCACTCTCATCACGTTTGAGCAGATCGACGCGCACCGCGCGAAGACCGAAAGCGCGCTCGGCTCGCAGACTCAACGAGGCACGATGTCTGCGAGCGTCACCCATTCGAGGGACATCGTAGTCATCTGGTTGGAAAAGTGAACCAACCGCGCCCGCCGGGCATCGTGACAAGCTCAGTGCAGAAACCGCACCTCACTGAGCAGGCTCAGCAAGTCTTCGAAGTTCAACGGCTTGCGCAAAAACGATACGCCTCTCGCACGCGTCGCGGCAATCAGACGGTCGTCGTTGGCAGCGGAGATGACGATGGGAATGACCGACTTGTCCAGACGCGCCAATCGAGCGATAAGCTCGGCCCCACTCATGCCGGGCAGATCCAGGTCGATCAGCGCGATTTTCGGGGACGCACCCTGCGCGAGGACTACCAACGCCTCTTCCGCAGAGCCCACTGCGGTCGTAGCAAAACCCGAGTGGCCCAACAAGGTCGCCAACGCCCGACGAGAGACCCGCTCGTCCTCGACGATCAACACCATCGGGCTAGGCCCATTGACTTGTTGCAAATGCTCCTCTCGGCCAGTCATCTCTTTAGCACTGCAAACCGGATACCGGTCTTACTAGGATTTACAACTCACTTCCCTAACCGCACTTGCGACCATTCAAACACGGATGTGAACGGTGACTGCTGGCCATTTTACGCATCTCATCGCACTAACTGTCGGACCTCCATCTGTCACGGCTATCATGATGGCCTCACGCCATCATCGGTGCGGAACGGACAATCCATTCCGGATTCTCCATATAATAGTCTTGTAGCTTTTGCGTTCTGACCCCCGGTCCCCTACAACGGGTTGAGCAAGGAGACGTCGCTTCGTGTCCACCGAACCGCAGCCATCGTCGTCGTCCCGCAAGCCACCCTATGGCCGCGGTGCCCACCGGTCCCGCAGTCACGAGTCTGCCCACGCCGAGGAGGCCGACCAGTCGGCCGTGACGAGCCATCCACTCGTCCCCAGTGGTGCGCCTCAGCTGATCGCCACCCAGGCAGTATTACTCCAGTTGCTGACCGACCTTCGGCAGGCCAAGCTTTTCGCTTACGACAGTGAGTTCATCGGTGAACTGACCTACGTCCCGAAGCTTTGCCTTATCCAAGTCTGCTGGGCGCAAGGCGTTGCGTTGATTGACCCCTTGGCGCCGGGCGTCGACGTTATGCCTTTCTGGGAGCTGTTAACCGACCCGGCCGTCACGAAGATCGTCCACGCGGGTCAGCAGGACGTCGAACCGGTCGCTCGGTTGCTGTCGCGCCCCGCGGTCAACATCTTCGACACGCAGATCGCCGCCGGGTTGGCGGGCCTGCCCTACCCCCTGTCACTGGCCAAACTGGTGATGGAAGTTACCAGCGCCCGGCTTGCCAAGAGCCTGACCTTCAGTCATTGGGATCAGCGACCTTTGTCCTCTATGCAGTTGCGCTACGCCGCCGACGACGTGCGCTACCTGCTTGCCGTTTACGACTACCTGAAGTCCCGCCTGGACGCGTTCGGTCACACAACCTGGGCATTGGCCGAGAGTGACGCGATCTGCCAGGTGGATGAGTTCGGCTTCGACCCCACCCATGCGTACACGCGTATCCGTGGCGCGACCAGCCTTCCGCCGCGCAACCTCGCGGTCTTGCGCGACCTGACGATCTGGCGGGACCGTTGCGCCCGACATCATGACGTCCCACCCCGCGCGTTCTTGAAAGACGAAATCCTCGTCGACCTCGCGCGGCAACCAGTCAAGTCGATCGACAAACTCGACCGCGTCAAAGGCCTGCCACGACCGGTGGAAGCCGAGTACGGTCAGGAGATCGTGAACCTGACCGCGACCGCGATGTCCTCGCCGGACGTGAATTTGCCACAGATCAACGACTACGAACCCTCACCACCGGCACGCTTCAATGCCGAGGCGCTCTGGGCGACGGCGCAATGCCTGGCGATCGGGCGGCACATCGACCCGAACCTCGTCACGAGTCGTCAGGAAGTCGGTGAACTGCACCGTCGACTGACCGCTGGCGAACCAACCAACACGATGCGTATTATGACGGCCTGGCGCCGAGACGCGATGGGTGGCCCACTTGTTTCGCTGTTCAACGGTGAGCGCACCCTCGACGCGAAATGGACAGACGGCACACTGCTCGTATCAAAATAGCGTCACCACCGATCGCGCTGAGGAGAACAACCCATGCCCATCTACGAATACACCTGCAAGTCCTGCGACAAAACCTTCGACCACCTCGCCCGCACGATGGCGACCAACGACGCGGGCGTGGCGTGCCCCAAGTGCGGGTCGACCCAGACGGCCCGGGCACTGAGCGTCTTCGCTGTCGGAGGTCCTGCCGAGCAGAAGTCCTCGTCACCGGCGGGACCCGGATGCGGGCGCTGCGGTGGTCCTGGACCGTGCGCGATGGGGTAGCTCGCCTCATCACCAAGGGATAAACAGCTTCGAAATGATCGACCTTGAGTAACCACTGGCCGCGCGAACCGCGTTATGGGTTCGTCACGGCGACCGTTGCGGTCGGGGGTTGCTTGAGCCGCTGGGCGACGCCCTTGCGCTCGTCGCTGCTCAGGGGGCGGATGGTCATCGACAGTTTCTGATCGGCAACCAAAATCTCCGTCACCTTCATCGGCACACTGCCGTCGTCACCGGTGCCCAACGGCAGGAACAGCACGGCATCGGTCGGTTGACTGTTGAGCGCGGCCAGCATCAGTCGCGCCAGGCTCGCGCTGGTCGCTGCTTCGTTTGCGGTGCCATCGGGCTCGATCTCCGCGCCGCGCTGCCAGACCGCGAGCTTGCGCTGAAGGCCACCGGTGATTTTGTCGCGATAGTTAGCGTACATCGACTCGGGCATCGGCAGGTTTCCACCGAGCACCTTCACGAGGTCCAGCCGCAACTCGCCTTTCTCGGTGACCTTGGGGGCAAAGTGCAGGCTGACGACGGCGCCGAAATCCTTCACAAGCCCCGCGAGGATGATGCGATCTTTACGGAAGATGAGGACCGGATCGCGAACATATTGCTCGTAGCCCGCGCGCCAATTGCGAATGCCGCCCCACTTTTCGACGATCGAGTTGATCGCTTCCTGGGAAAAGTCGACGTTCATCGGCTCGGTCGGGATAGCCGACATCGCGGGGTTCGTCGCACTGCGCGCCTCGGCAGCTCTGGCGCTGGCGGCAAACTCTCGGGCACGCAAGAGCGTCCCTTCAGCCTCGCTGGCCAGCAGGGCTCGTTCCTCAGCGGTCAAGGTGGCCCGGGCGTACCAGTCCGGAGATCCGCGCAGCAGATAGATCGCTACCAAGACCATTACGATCGTGACGATCGCCACAGTGACGATGATTCGCTTGAGCCAGGTGGTGAGAGTGCGTCTGTTCAACGGTGTCCAGTGAGCGGCGGTTGGTCGGATCGTACTCCAACCTAGATCAAAACCGCCAGCCGGTTTCTCTATAAGAATAAGGTTTGAGCAAGCGGTTGGTTGCAGGCGCAATCGGACGATACGTCTTGCGGTCCACACATCTCCCCCGAATTGCCACGAACTTGACACCGCAACTGGCGCAAGATCGATTTGCCGATTGCGCCCTGAGCCTGACGGGTTACACTCGACATATGACCGGCCCGGTGACGCAAACCAGCGACGCGACAGTGGAATACTGTCGCCGCGCGCGCCAGTTGCGAGCCCGCTTCCCACGACAACCCGACCGCCTGCATCGGGCGCTGCGCGAGCTGACACCAAACCCTCCCGAGAGCCGTTCGACGTTAACATCGCGTGCCAGTGTGACCCCGGTCACACGCGTTACAGTCTGCCCCGCCGCCCTGTTGGGCGTGCCGGCCGACCAGGAAGTCGTTGTTCGCCGATTCGTAGATCATGTGCGCGTATCCCTGGCTGCAAATCCTTTGCTGACGTTCGATCACCGCAGACAGTTGCTGCGCGTCGCCGATCGGCTTGGGGTCGGCCGGTTTCACGCCAACCTGGTGATGGCGGCGCTACTGCATGAGAACGGCACACCCCAGCGGACAATCATCGCCGAGAAGCCAAATTTGCGGGCAAAGTCGCCTTTTGTCCTGACTGCGGTTGTGACGCAAGTGGTGGTAATTGCCACCGTGCTCGCGATCTGGGCTTGGATTTAAGCAACCGACGGTTTCGCGCTCGGTTTCCAGCTTCCCCCTGCCAACTCGCTGAAAAGACGCTCCTTTTCTCTCATCACAACCCTTCCCGTTTGGCGCGGCATAGAATCTGCATACGTATAGCAGCCAACTGTCCGATAGGTGCTATGGGACGATTGATCGCTGTTTTGACACGAGGAGCTGTTTATGAAGCCGCAGATTCCCCTGTGCTGCACACCGAACGCCTTCACGCTGTTGAGCCAACAACTCGAAGACGTCGAGTCGCCTGACTCCCTGTTGAAGGGCGCGATCGCGGTATCGATGCATCAATTGGACGATGTGGATGTCGCCAGCGTGGAAGAAACGTTGCAAGGCTATGCAGACATCATCCAGTCGCGCGTGCGCGGCTCACAAGAGCAGGCGCTTATTGCTCACCTGCACGAGCACCTATTTGAAGAACTGGGCTTTCGCGGCAACACGAGCGACTATTACAACCCACTGAACAGCTATCTGCCGATCGTCCTCGAGACGCGGCAAGGTTTGCCGATCATCCTGAGCCTGATCTACGTCGACGTTGCCCGCCGACTTGGATTGGACGCCTGGGGTGTCGCGCTACCGGGCCACTTCCTGGCAGCCATTCGCACGGGCGACTCCTTGATGCTCGTCGACCCCTTCGAACGCGGCAAGCTGGTCACAGCCGACGAAGCCCATGCCCGCGTTAAAGAACTACTCGGCGATGAGGAAACGTGGAGCGAAGACTATCTGCAACCCGCGAGCACCCGTCACTGGTTGACGCGCATGATCCAGAACCTGCTGAACGTCTTCACCAACACCGGCCGCTACAATGACGTCGCTGCCATGCTGGAGATGGAAATCCTGCTCTGGCCGGAACAACACCAGCTCGAACGGGACTTAGCGCTGGTCCTCGCTCGCTGCGGCCTTTCACGCCCCGCGTCGAAGTTGCTCGACCAATATCTCCAGGCCAATCCGGATGACCCGCAACGCACCCAGTTACAACAGTTGCTTGAAGTGTTAGGAAGTTAGGCCTTGTTACCCTCTCTCATTACGCCGGAAGAGGCACCAGATCAGGTACTTTCTTACAACACATGCCAACACCAAGTTGTCATCCCGAACGGAGCGGCTGCGATGTGAGGGATCGGACTGACCAGAAACGCTCGGAGAATCGATCCCTCAGGTCGCTACCGCTCACCTGGGGTTGAAATACGGCGCGCTTCTCTGTGGCCAAGCCATCCCTTTGGCAGTGCCTACCCCTTCACGCTTTCCAGAATCCGCTCATAGCTTTCGCGCCGCCAGGCAGGCGCGACTTCTTCTGCGACATCCGGGAACAGTTCCAGCAGGTTGTCCGCAGTCACTTTCCACAGGCCGAAGACCTTCACGCCCGGCGTGTCCACGACCGCCCCGCCGACATCCAGTGGGTAATATCTTGCACTGGTCGTTGTATGCCGCCCTTTCTCGGTGAACTCTGACACGTCGCCAACACGAATGTCCAGCGCGGGTTGAATCGCCGTAATCAGGCTCGACTTCCCGACACCACTATGCCCAGCGAGGACGGTGATCTTGTCTTTCAAGATCGACCGCAGTTCATCGAGACCGACGCGGGCGTTCACGCTCGTCTTGACGGTGCGCACACCGATCGATCCGTAATACGCCAGCACGTCCAGCGGCTCGGGCGTCATCGTCAGTTCGTCAAACTCGACGTCCTCGTCCGTTGCAACGACGACCGCTACGGGTTCGACGACGTCGCTGTCCGTCTCCACCGTCTGGTCTGCAAGATCTGTTTTGTTCAGGCAGATGATCGGTTCCAGCCCCCCCGCTTTGGCGGCGATGAGCAACCGGTCGATCAACCCCCACTTCGGTCGCGGGTTGGCCGCAGCGGCGACGATCAGCATCGCGTCGGCGTTGGCGACAACGGGGTGCTCGTTCTGCTGCTTAAAACTGTCGGCCCGTGTCAGGACGGTCCGCCGGGGGTCGACGCGCTCGACGACGCCCTCGGGTTTGCCACTCTCGTGCAGCTTGGCCGACTTGCGAAACCGGACAAAATCACCGACCACCACCCCCGTTGACGACGTCTTGTTCAATGTCTTGCGCACCGTGCAGAGGTGCGCGACCCCTTCATGCACGACCTCACAGAACAGTGAAAACACCTGCACAACCCGCCCGACCGGCAGCAAGTCCAACTCGGGTGATGCATCGGCGGCGTCCTGACGCATCTGCGTGGTCTTGGCGGTCTTGTTTCGCTGAAGGTTCTTGTTCTTGTCCGTAAACCGCTGATTCGTCTCAACACGGTCCTCGTCCAACCCACCGGACATGTAACGGCTGGTCAAATCCTTCTCGCGCGGGGCTTTCTTGGGCTTTCGGCTCATCGTATGTGTTCGATCGTGACTCAGTCCCACTGCGAACGCAAGGCCAGTTTCAACCACGGAGATGCCGAGACACGGAGGCGCGCTCGCCGTTCGTGGATCGGACTGGGAGGAACGCTTCCTGAGACGGAACAAACAAAACAACCTCGTCGGCCTCTTCTGCAATCTCGCCCACCGCAAGTTGGCCTCCGTGTCTCCGCGGTGAACCTCTTCTTTCGCGTCTGCGCGCTTTCGCGGTTAACTTCCCAAACCAGATGCAGCGAATTCTTCTGCTCATCACTGACCTGCAGATCGGTGGCACACCCACGGTCGTTCGCGAACTTGCCGTTCGGCTCAACCGCGCGGGAAGCGCGACCGTCGAAGTGGCCTGCCTGTCGCCATGGGGACCGGTCGCGGACCAACTGCGCGACCTGGGCGTGACGGTCCATGCTCTTAATGCGCGTGGGCCTTACCACCTGCCTGCCGTCGCGTCGCGGTTCGTGAAACTTGTCCGCCAAGGCAAGTACGACACCGTCGTCAGCTTCCTCGTCCACGCCAACACGGTCGCTGCGATCGCGTCGCGGTTTGTGAAGGGGGACGTGAAGTGGATTCAGTCGATTCAGACGACCCAACCGACCCCGCGGTGGCACTGGAACCTTCAGCGGTTTGTCGCGATGACCGCAGAACGACTGGTTGTGCCCAGCGCGTCGGTCGCGACGTGTGCGCACGACTGGGCAAGCGTCGATCGCGAAAAGATCACTGTCATCCCCAACGCAGTCGACCCTGCCGAATGGCATCTTTCGCCCGTAGCGACTGCAACCGACGTGGCCTCACCGGTTGCGATCGGTTTCATCGGGCGATTGGACCCGGTCAAACGCGTGCCGTACCTGCTGCAGGTGATCACGTCGCTGGAGGTTGTGGCCCAACGGCCCATCCACATCCACATTTACGGTGAAGGTGCCGACCG
>JBBRHE010000006.1:0-37326 GCA_038223165.1 Tepidisphaerales bacterium | reverse complement strand
TGCTCCTTTTGATGCCAGGAACCGTGGTCGATTGTGAGCATGGGCCCGGAAGCATTTACGTTCGCAACCGGTTCCTCTACGCTTCGGTGATGCGTGCGTTAGCGATTGAAACGTCAGGTCGGGCCGGTTCAATCGCGCTGGCCGAGGCTGGCGAAGTGCTTGACGAGCGCACGTTCGCTCACGGTCTGCAACACGCTGCGGGTCTGCTGCCACTGATCGCCACCGCGTGTAAAGATCGTGGGTGGACGCCGGCGGATTTGAAGCACATCTACGTTTCGATCGGGCCGGGTTCATTCACCGGCCTTCGCATCGGTGTGACGCTTGCTAAAACTCTATCGTTTGCGACTGGCGCGCAATTGGTTGCGGTTCCAACCGCGCGGGTGTTGGTCGAGAATGTCCCATTGGACGCCAACTATGCGATCGTCGTTCTGGATGCGAAGCGCGATCAGATCTTCACGGCAAGTTTCGAGCGAACCGCAGGTGCCTGGGTTGTCCGCGAACCCGCCCACGTCGATAGCCTCGTTGCAATGCTTCAGCGTTCTTCGCGGCCAGTGCATTTGATCGGTGAAGGGTTGCCCTATCACGAAAAATTCATTCCGGTGGACGACACTGAGATCATCCGCGTGCCTAACGACGCATGGCGCGCCCGTGCTGGCGTCGTTGCGAAACTGGGTTGGGGAATGGCGCTGGCTGGCGGATTCACCGACGCGTTCAAGCTCGCACCGCTGTACATTCGCAAGCCCGAGGCGGAGGAGAAGGCTGACCAAATCGCGCAAGCAAAGTCGTCAGTCTAGATTGTCCCGATTGCGGTAAATCAGAACCAACGCGCGTACATGTTGAGAGCGATTAACGCACCGATCACGCCCATAATGATTCCCGCGATCGCCATGCCTCGGCCACCGGCGCCTTCGTTCTTGCTGACCTGATTGAAGCCAATAATTCCAAAGATGATTGCCAGTGCCGGCGGGAAGACCGCGCACGACGCCGGGATGCCGATGATGCCCAGCACGAGAGACGCGACGCAAAACCCATTGCTGCTGCCACTGGCTTCGACGGTGGTGCCTTCCATCGTGAAGGGCATGCCGCAGCTCTTGCAGTTGTTAGAGCTGATGGGGCTCTGGGCGGCGCAGCGAGGGCAGATGATGAAGTGACCCTTTTCACGACGGACGATTTTCGGAGCCCGGTCACCTGCCGCTGCGTAAGCGTGGACCGGGTGGGGGTCCTGCTTAATGATCTGCCGCGTTTTGGGGTCGATTAGTCTGCCGTAGCGGTCAAGGATTGGGATGGTGATCGAGTTACCACAAGTGGGGCAACTGCCTTCCTGGGCGGCCTGGGCTTCGGTCGCCTCCAGTCGGCTGGAACAATAGGCACAGTTAAATCCGTAGCGTTTGCCCGCCCCGCGCGATCCACTGCTGCTGGGTGGCGCGAAGGTTGCTGTCGGTGGGGCGGATCGGGATGCACCAGCCGTGGCGCCCACGGTGGCCGTCTCACGGACCGGCACGCGCAATGCCGTGCGACAGCTCGGGCAGCGAACCAGTTGCCCCGTTTGTGTGTCCTCCGCCTGCAGTGGCGATCGACATACCGTGCAATTGAACGAAATCATCCGGGAAGATCGTATAGAAGCCAGAAGGCAGAAGCTAGATGGCAGTGGGCAGTAGGCAGTAGGCAGTAGGCAGTAGGCAGTGGGTAGTGGGTAGTGGGCAGTGGGCAGTAGGCAGTGGGCAGTGGGGTAGTGGGAACTCGGCAAAAGGCAGGAGAGAGGAGGTAGGAGACTGCGTTTGCGTCTTGGCGATTCTCTGTGCTCTATCCTCTCTCTTCGATCCTCGCATAGAATCCGGACATGACCGTCAGTTCGCCCGCCGACAGCAGACCGCAGTACGACCCGGACCAGTATCGCATGTCGGTGGGGGACCATCTGGAAGAATTGCGCACCCGGCTCATCAAAGGGTTAATTGGCTTCGCGATCGCGCTGGCGTTTTGTCTGTTCTTTGGGACAAACGTGATGAGCGCGTTCTGCAAGCCACTGATTGACGTCCTTCTTGAGAAGAACCTTAACCCGCAACTGTTCTCGACGAATCTGGGTGACGGGTTCAGTGTGTGGGTGCAGATCAGCCTGATCTCGTCGGCGGTCTTGGCATCGCCGTGGATGCTGTATCAGTTGTGGTCGTTCGTTGCGACAGGCCTGTACGCGCACGAGCGAAAATACGTGACGAAGTACATCCCGTTCAGCATTGGTTTGCTGATCGCGGGGATGCTATTCGTTTACTTTTTCATCCTGCCCTGGACGATCCGATTTTTCATCGAGTTCACCGGTGATATCCCGTTGCCTGCGGCCTACCAGGCATCCGTTCACTCCGCGACGACCGAGCCGACCGCAGCGGCGTTTCCATCGGCCCCAATTCTTGATGGTGATCCGCTGACCCCTCAGCCTGGCCAACTGTGGTTTAACAAGCCGGAAAGTCGTCTGAAGCTGTTCATCGACAACGACGATGTGCGCGTCATCCCGTTCGGGCCGAACAACCTCGTCGCGACGATCATCACACTGCCGGAATACATCGACCTCGTGCTCGGCATGCTGATCGCGTTTGGATTGAGCTTCCAGATGCCGCTGGTGGTGATGGCGTTAATTCGACTGGGCATTCTCAAGGCCGAAGCGATGAAGAAGGCCCGAAGCTATGTCTATTTCGGTCTGGTTATCGCTGCGGCAGTCATCACGCCGGGTTCGGATATTCCGAGCCTGGTCGGGCTGACCATTCCACTCATCCTGCTTTATGAATTAGGACTCTGGATGGGTGGGAAGGCCGTGATACCAGTGCCCGTCGACGCCTAAGGATCATTCGCCGCGCAACGATTTAGGTGGCTGCAGCACTTCTGTAAGGATGAACTGTTGTCGCAGGGTTGTCGGCTTCAACCAGCGGTTGATCGTCTCGGCCGTCGCCGGTTGCGGTTGGTCGGTTGGTCGAACCCGCGCGACTGGTGGCGGGACAACCTGCCGAGCCGGCACGTACTGTTCCTCGTAAGTCGTCTGCGCAGGAACAGCCACCGGCTTGGGCTTTTTAGCATTGAACTTCTTCTGAACCTTGCGCTGTTGCGGCGGCAACTGAGGCGGCAAGGGATTGGGCAACTGCCGCAAGATCATGTCCGGCAGGGGTGGTGGGGCCGACTGGGATCTCTGTTGAACTGATCGCGGTTGCTGCCGGGCCTCACGATCCGTTTGTTCCAGGATCTGGCGACGGCGTGCCTTCTCCTTCTGCTTGTTCAGTGCCGACAACGCCGCACTGATCAACCAGATGACGACGAACACCGCGCCGAAAATGAACTTCGAGATGTCGGTCTCGTCCCGCGCACCGAGGATGGAAGAAAAATCGTTCATTGAGTTGATCGACCTAGATATCCCCGGCTTTAGCCGGAACTCTTCGCAACGTTACCCAAGACCTACGTGCGCGGCGTTTCTGGCTTAGCGATGCTTTCGCGCATGGACGTATCCGCCTGCATGTTCCGCATCTTGTAATAGTCCATCACACCGAAATTTCCGTTACGGAACGCCTCGGCCATCGCGCGGGGAATCTCAGCCTCGGCCAGTACGACGACCGCGCGGTTTTCGGCGACCTTGGCAACGTTTTCCTGCTCCAGCGCGATCGCCATCGCACGGCGTTTTTCGGCCTCGGCCTGGAAACGACGCTTGTCCGACTCGGCCTGGTCTGCCTGGAGTTTTGCGCCGACGTTCTCACCGACGTCGATGTCGGCGATATCGATCGACAGGATCTCGAAAGCGGTGTTGGCGTCCAGCCCCTTCACAAGGACGGCCTTGGAGATGTGGTCCGGGTTTTCCAGAACGTCCTTATAATCTTTAGCCGAGCCGATCGCGGTCACAATGCCTTCACCCACGCGCGCGATGATCGTCTCTTCGGTGGCGCCACCGACGAGGCTCTTGATGTTCGTCCGCACCGTGACGCGGGCCTTAACCTTCAACTGAATACCGTCTTTGGCGACGGCGTCGATCGTATTACGGCCCAGCGACGGGTTGGGCACGTCGATGACCTTCGGGTTGACGCTCGTTTGCACGGCTTCCAGGATGTCACGCCCCGCCAGGTCAATCGCGGTGCTGGTCTTCCAAGGCAGGTCGATGTTGGCTTTGTTGGCGGCGATCATCGCGTTGATGACACGCTGCACGTCACCACCGGCGAGTACGTGCGATTCCATTTCGGGCGTCGTCACGTTGATGCCGGCGCGGCTCGCCTGGATGCGACTGTTGACGATCGCCGTCGGATTGACGTTTCGAATGCGCATGCCGATCAGGTCACGGATGCTGACCGAGGCGCCACTGACCAGCGCACGGACGTACAGGCCGATGAACTGACCGACAATCGCAAGGAACGCGATCGAGACGATGAGGGCGACGACGACAACAATGATGACGCCAGTATTTCCACCGGGCATAGTATTCTTTCTGCAAGCGTGAAGAAAAGTCTCTCGAAACTCCGTCGAGCGGCAAGGTCCTAGACCGCCACCACGATCGGCCGATTGTTTTCAAACGACACGACACGGACGCGCGTCGCGGGTGCGATCATCCCGAACTCGCTGGCCACTTCAATACGGTTGCCGCTAAAATCCACCATTCCACCGGGTCGCAGCTCACTGACGGCGACGCCTTCCTGCCCCACGGCAACGGGGGATCGCGTGACGGTGCTGTCGACCGGTTGAAGCACCATCTTTCGACCCGCCACGGAAGTGGGCCACCACTTCACCACAGCCGACCAGACAAACGGCAAGGCGAACATCGACGCGATCAACACGCCGACCCCCAGCCATTTGTCGATCCAGAAGCAGCCCACAACCGCACCCAGGAAACACGCCGCAGCGAGCAGGCCGAGCAATCCGTGCGATGGGAGCAGCAGTTCCAAAAACGCCAGCACCGCGGCTGCGGCGAGCAATGAAAGGATGACGAGGACAATCGTGGTCATGAGTTGCCAGCCCGTACAAGCACCCGATTCCCACTCACTTCGCGGACCACGATCGAAGCGCCGGCGGACACGAATCCGCTATCACTGACAACATTCGCGATACGATCGGCGCCGACGGCATTATCCATGAACTTGGCTGTACCCCCGGGCCGCAAGTCAGACATCGCCCGGCCAATGGTTCCCACCGCTGGCCAAGCGGTCGCTTCGTCGACGCCCAGCGTGGGGTTGGTCCCCATCACGCCTGCGCCACCTGCGATGTCGCTTAAGATTAGCTTGTTAAAGTAGGGGAGATTCGGCAACGTTCGACGCAACCACAACGTCAGCGCGATCGATGCCATTACGCCACTGGTGATAACGATCAACCCAGTGCGGAACGCCTGCCACGTGCCTTCCAAGGTTGGAATCGAGACGGGAAATCGGCCGGGTTCCAACGGCACGAACGACATAAACAGGCCGTAAAGCACGAGGACGATCCCCGTAATGCCCGGAATGCCGAAGCCCGGGATGACGAACACTTCCAACGCGATCAGCGCCAGTCCCAGGACAACCGCAACCACTTCCCACCACTGTGCGTAGCCTGTCAGCATGGGGACGACAAGAAATGTTCCCAGGCTGATAGTAGCGATTGCTTCCGGCGCGCCGTGACCCGGAACGTGCAATGCGGAATACATCGAGATCGAAAAGAGCGTTAGCAGCAGACCACGGATAAAGCCGCTGCTGAGCCATTGCACGATGTGCTCACCGGCAGCGGGTCGCAAGGACGTCAAAATCGTTAAGTTGCGGGCTTCAGCGAGCGCGTCGATGGTCGGGTAGACCGCTTTGGCCAAACCTAACTTTTCCGCGTCACTGGTCGTGACGGTCAGCAATGTGTCGGCGGCATCGACGGGGGACTTCATGCCCGGGACATCGGTCCAGCCTTCCTTTTTCAGTTCGGGGTACTGCTTCTCGTCAACGAACTTACGTTCACCGGACTTCTCGACCCAGTAGACCGTCCGCCCGACCGACACCATCGCCTCGGCCAGCAAGGGGTCATATCCATTGCGCATCGCAGAGTCGTAGAAGTCAGCCAGGATCGGGCTTTCAGTCTTGGCGCGCTCGGCGACAGGCATGGCGTCCATGCTGCCATCGGGGCGGATGGCGATCGGGGCCGAGTCACCGATCATTGCGCCCGGTGCCATCACCAGCTCGTTGGCTGCCAGCGCGATCATGATGCCGGCGCTGATGGCCTTCTTATCGACGAACGCGATC
This sequence comes from Tepidisphaerales bacterium, assembly GCA_038223165.1. GTDB lineage: Bacteria > Planctomycetota > Phycisphaerae > Tepidisphaerales > Tepidisphaeraceae > DASYHQ01. The sequence goes on along the minus strand of JBBRHE010000006.1, from coordinate 31,114 downwards.
GTGTGCAGGTCGCTCTGCTGTTTGATGAACTGCGAGATCTCCAGCCCACTCGTGACGGCGCCACCATAAGTGTTCACGTCGAGAATGATCGTCTTGGCGCCGAGCTTGCGGGCTTCCACGAAGCGTTTGAACAGCGCGGCACGATTGTATTCGTCGACCATCCCGCTCAACTCAATCACGACCGTAGGCACGGCGACCGACTGCGTTGTCGCTGGTCGTGTTGTCGACGTTGGCATGGATGCCGGCTCAGGCGTCTGCGACACCGCAACGGCGGTGCAGACGGAGATGACAAACGCGAAGATGAACCCCAAGTGTTTTTTCACCACAACGAATTGTAGGCGACGGACACGAATTTGGAATGGCCGAGCACGCTATAAGTTGCACGGTTCATTGGAACGCGATGATGAGAAGGGTAAAAACTTAGACAGGGCAGACCAATTGGTCTTCCCCGTCGAATTCTAATTTCTCGCCATCGAGCTCGATGTCCGACGGAGACGGTCTAGAAGGCCGCGAAAGCCATTGTCACCGCTTAGACTACACCCAAATCCTCGTAATCCAACCCGAGCGTCCAACCGGCGGTCGTGAAGGTAAGCTTGTCGTGTGTGGTTAAGACTGACGTAAACAATGCCTTATAACGCCTGCTATTTCGTAAGCACCGGCGCAATCGTGTCGTGAAGTGTACGACCGCCGAGGTCGGCCTTTCCAAAACCGGGCAGAGCGCCCACGGCGACTGCCGCCTCCTGGGCGTCGGGATAGTCGCTGACCAGCATCACTTTCTGCTTGGGGAAATGGCTGTGCAGGTCGCGGATGAGGTCGATCCCTTCCTCGTTGAATCCGACAGGCTCCCGGTTCACGAGCAGAAGTGCAGCGCCGTCAATGCAGGTGGCCTTCAGCTCGTCCCAGCCGTTGATCCGAAGGACCTCGGCGTCCTTGAACGACGACTCAATCTCGCGCTGCAGCCGCGGACCATCGATGTTGCAATGACCGACCAGGACGATGCGATAGTTCATAAATCCTTATTCTGCTGTGACGACCTCACGTTTGTACTCCCCTACGAGCCGGAACGCATCCGACGATTTGGGTCGCGACAGTTCCTCATAGAATAATCGACCTAGGTTCTAAAGCGGTAGATGACAATTATCTGAGATTTTTGATTGGCATTTTTCCGTATTAGGGTACATGATAGGGGACAGTGTTATTTGTGGGTGCCGCGGCGATTGGTTGCCGCGCATGTCGTTCACGTTCTTTCTGTAAAAACCTGGAGGTCTGCCATGCGAAAGAGTCTGCGCGTCGCTGCGCTCATTGGCTTGCTCGGTAGTGGTGTGGGTCATGCTCAATCGACTTCGATTGAAATCGACGGGACAATCCGCGATTTCAAGGGGTCGTTTACGTCAACTGCGCCGTTTTCGGCGGTTGAAGGAGGACACCCGCACTTTGAGGTATTCAGTGGTTTTCCAATCGGTGGGTCGGGTCGGTTCCCCGTCGGTTTTGACGGCGATCCGGGCATACTCGATGGGGATCCCGCTCAGACCCAAGCGAAAGAGCCTGGAATCGTTCAAAACGGCCTCGGAGCTGACGGAAAACCGGTCTGGCAGGGGGGCACGAACTCCGCGCTTTTCGCGACGACAAAGACGAAGGTCAACGCCGCGGGCACGAATCTGGAGATCGACCCCGACGACGGCGCAAACGCGACCCGGTTTAACCAGTGGTTTAACGACACCGCGGGCGTCAACCTGTCGTCACCAGTGAAGCTGACGTTGAATGACATCGGTGGTGGCATTTACTCGATTACGAACGGCGCGTTCTTCCCATTGGATGGTGCGGATACGCCGGGGGTCGATGTCGGAGGGTTTACCGGTTCGGGCAATGAGGGGCGCGATCACAACTTCCATTTCACGATGGAGCTGCACAGCGAGTTTACCTACGCCGCAGGTCAAACGTTCAAGTTTTCTGGGGATGATGACGTGTGGGTCTTCATCAACGGCCAATTGGTGCTCGACCTGGGTGGTGTGCACGAACCCCTGTCGGAAACGGTCAATCTTGACACGCTGGGCCTGACTGCCGGCGAGAATTACTCATTCGACTTCTTCTTCGCTGAACGTAATACGTCGGCGAGCAACTTCCGCATCGATACGTCGATCGCGCTCGGCGAAACAGGGGGTGGTGGTGGCCCACCGGTCATACCGCTGCCGGCAGCGGTGTGGATGGGAATCAGCATGATTGGCGCGATGGGTGCCGGTGGTGCGATCCGGCGGCGATTGAATCGGGAGTGACTGTCGTCTGTTGTGGCGACGCTTGGCGTCTCGCTCATGCGAACGTGCCGATGTTTCATTACGATGACGCTCGATGAGCGACACGACACCCGCGCTGTGCGCCCACTTGGTGCCGATCCTCGTTGACCTGTTGAGCCAGAGAGCCAAGCCACCTACGCCGGGCAAGCCTGGAGCCGTAACTGCAGGACTTGGGTCTACCTTGACTGCAAGGTCGACGCAGAGGCGTTGCGATCACGCTTTGCGACGCCGCCGTGTTTACATGTCCACATTCATCGTGGAACGCACGACGGGTCTGAGCATGGCTTGGTCTGCAACGAGCACAACGACGCGGTCATAGGCATCCATCATGAGCACGCGATTGATGCTCGAATGTTGCGCTAGGAAGCGATGGACTGCGCGTCAGCCGCGACCGGTGGTTACATCGCCTGGGGGTACTTCGTTGCCAGTGGCTCAACGAGTTCCAATTCGTTCCCATCAGGGTCTTTGAAGAACGCCAGCTTCACGGCTGGGTCGGTCTCGGGAAACAGTTTGGGCTCGATGTGGAAGGTGATCCCCTTGCCCGTCAGTTCCTTGTGAACGGCTGCGATGTCGGCGACCTCGAACGCGAAGTGAACCCAGCCCTGTCGCGAACTGTCCATCGGTTCCAACCGTTCGATGATCTCGATCGTCGTACTGCCGGCATCGACGAAGATGATGTTCTTCCCGGCAAACTTACCGACGTACTTCAACCCAAGCGTCTGGGTATAAAATTGCTTGAGCTTCTCGAAGTTCGGCGTGCAAAGCGCCACGTGATGCGTTCCGCGAATATCCATAGACGAGGCATTCTCACCGGCTGAGCCAATTTCGCAACGTGCGTCGATGGTCTCGCCGGTCGACAGCAGTTAATTCGGCGAAAACCGTCTCGCACAATTGCTTTACTAAGGCAAAAGTCGGCGATGCGCGTTACAGTTGCATCACTTTGGCGTGTCACATTGGGAGGTGGGTAACACGATGCTCAAGTGGGTCCTTCGAATTAGCGCGGTCGTCGTCATTTTCTCCGCGTTGGGGGCCTACCTGTTCGTTCGATATCTTGGCACCAGTGGATCCGGGGCGGTCGAGCAGTGGATCGCTTCAGAACTGCAAAAGACTGCCAATGCCTACCTTAACCCGCGACTGTCCTTTGCGGATTTGGATTACGAGTACCCCGGCACGGTCCATCTTAAGGAATTGACGCTCATCGCTGACAACCCCGCCAAGTTGGGGGAGAAGGTCACTATCATAGCGGCAGAAACTGCCACGGTGGTGCTCAGTGAGATTCCATCGATCGGCAAGCCGTTCGTCATCGAGCGTATCTCATTCAACAAACCCATCGTGCAATTGATCGCCAGGGAAGAAGGCTCGTCCGATTTCGTCGGTCTGACTGACATGGTCAAAACGACCGACGCGTCCACCCAACCGACCGCCGAGGGGCCGGGGCCGAAGCTGAGCGAAGTGTTTCAAATGCGGCTCGTTGAGTTGAAGGGGGCGAAGGTCATTTATGATGCGCGCATCCCCAACACTCAGCCGATGGTTTTGGACGACATCAGCACACGGCTTGACGTCCAACCGACGCTCGACGGCTGGTACAAGCTCGCGACGAAGCTCGTGCGCGATCGTTTACTGGACCTGAAAGTGGAAGGTGAACTCAGTCTTGATACGTTCGACGTGCGCGGACTCCAGTTGGCCCTTAAACTGCAGGTTGATCGCGAGCACGACAAATTCCTTCCGCCACAACTGCAGCAGGTGCTGATCGAACACGAAGCCCGCGGTGCGTTAGAACTGAAACTTGCCGGCGATGTGAAGTCTGAGCAGCCGATGCAATCCAAACTGAACGTCGACGTCCGGCTGACCGACGCAAACCTGTCCATCAACGAGTACCAGATTCCCATCGACGACCTGATGCTCACACTGCATGTTGCCGACGGTAGGTTCGACATTTCTGAACTAGTTCTCAAAGCACTGCACGGTGAAACGCGCATCACCGCTGACCTGCCACTGAAAGGCGAGCCGATTCTAAACGCGACGCTCGTTGTCAGGGACGTGGTGCTGCAGGACACCTTGCGCAAGGGCAACGACGCCACCGCGGCGCAATATCGTGGTCGGCTCAATGCTGACATCACGTTGAAAGACGCACCGATCATGGCGATCCTCCATCGCGCGACACCTCCCGAAGCGCCGGCAAACGACCCGCGCGCCAATCCAGACCAATGGGTTACGGTAAACAACGAGTCGCCAGCCCGAGGCGAGACTGCTGAGCAGGTCGAAGAGAAACTGAACGTCGAGCTGACGAAATACGCGTTGGTTGAAATGCCCGACTATTGGGGCGGTGGTCAGATCGTCGTCGATGACGCCAAACTGGTAGCCATCCCGGTCATGCGCGAGCTTTCTAAGCTGGTCAGCAAGCTCAAAGGCGCCAAGAAAGAACCGAGCGAGCGCGTGGAGCTCATTTTCGATTTCCGGGGTGACCATATCGATCTTTCAAAGTTCGACTACCGCGGTGATGCTCCGTCTCATGGTCGTGGAACCATCTCACTGGATCAGAAACTCGACCTCACAATCGATGCCGGTGGTGTGCTTGGCAGTTTCGGAGATGCCCTCCTGGCTTATCGCGTCGTCGGGCCGGCCGATTCACCAGATTTCAAGATTCGCGCCGGCAGTGAGGAACTGACCCAAGGGACTAGGAAAGTCGGTGGGGCGATCGGCACGGGCGCGAAAAAAACCGGAGCAGGCATTGGCTGGATTGGCCGAAAACTTGGTAATATCGGGAAGAAGGACGAGTGACCCACTGGGGGGCATTCCAAGATGGTGTGGCGATTGTAACGCGTGCAGTAGTAGAGTTGCGATCGCTGGGCCGATAGAATTTAACTGCAAAGGATAACGCAACATGAGCCAGTTTCCGCAACAGACCCGCCGGATCGAACTCGACTACGGCGCAGACGAACGTTCGACTTTCAATTTCTTTAACACCGTCTACGCCTGGATGGCCGTCGGATTGGCCCTTACCGCTGCGGTGGGGTATTACGTGTCGCAGAGTGACGCGATCCTCAGCGCACTCTATGGCATGAAGTTCGGCTACGTCGCGATCATGCTCGGCGCGTTCGGAATCGCCTGGGTTGTTCAATCCCAGATTGAACGTTTGACCGCGGGGACGGCCACCGCGCTGTTCCTGCTTTACGCCGCCGTCATTGGAGTGTTGCTGTCCGGCATTTTTCGCGTTTATGACGGCGCTACACTGATCTCCGCGTTTTTGCTCACGGGTGGCACATTCGCTGCGATGAGCATCTACGGTTTCGTTACTAAGCGCGACCTGACGAAGATCGGCTCGATCGCCGTGATGGCGGTGTTCGGTGTGTTCATCGCGTCGATTATCAACATCTGGCTCGGCAACGACATGCTCGGTTGGATCATCACCTATGCGGTGCTCGGGTTGTTCATCATCATCACCGCGTACCAGACGCAGAACCTGAAGCACATGGCGCAGGAACTGGCCGGTCAACCTGAACGCGCGGCGCGTTACGCGATCGTTGGCTCGCTGGTGCTGTACATCGCGTTTATCAACCTGTTCCTCTCGATCCTTCGCATTCTCGGCAGTCGGCGGTAAGCGTGATCGGGTAAGCATCGAAATGACGAAAGCCCGCCTCCCCAAGGAGGCGGGCTTTTCATTTGGCGATGAATAACGAGGGATTTTGCCGGCTTGAGAAGGACCGCATCAGCGTTTGCCAGAACCTGCGTTGACAAGATTCGCGGGGCACGAGAAGCGCGATTAGTATGTCTCGCACATGAAACTCGCCTTTTCGACCAACGCCTATACGCGTCACACCTTGTTCGATGCCCTGGCCGGTATCAAACGGGCCGGCTTTTCGGGCGTGGAGATCCTCGCCGACGCGCCACACGCATATCCAGACATAATTGATGCCCGCTTTACAGCCAAAGTAGTCGACGAGCTCGAGCGGTTGGAACTAACGGTTTCAAACGTCAACGCCAACTGCTCGTTCGGCTATTGGCGGCACGCGCCACCGGAACCGTATTTCGAACCAAGCCTAATCAGTCCAGACGCGACCCTGCGGGCCGACCGTCAGCGCCTGATTGCTAAGACGCTCGATTTTGCCGCCGCGATCGGGGCTCGGAACATCAGCATCACAAGCGGAAGATTGCTCGGTGGCATGCCACCCGCCAAGGCGGCAGCGCAGTTTGCCGAATCGATGAAACCAGTGCTCGATCAGGCTGAATCACTCGCGATTGATGTGGGCATCGAATGCGAGCCGGGTCTTTATGTCGAATACGTCACTGAGCTGAAACACTGGTGCGACCAACTGGGCAGCAAGCGACTCGGCGCGAACCTCGATATTGGTCATAGCGTGGTCATCGGTGAATCAATCGCCGAGGTCGTCTCGCTTATGAAAGGGAGAACGTGGAACCTGCATGTGGAGGACCTGCCCGGTCGCAAGCACTATCACTTGGTGCCCGGCGATGGAAACTTCCCCTGGCAAGACCTCAAGTCCGCTCTGCAATTAACGGGGTATGACCGGTTTGCAACGGTCGAACTCTACACCCAATGGCAGGCCCCACAGGACGCTGCCGAGCGCAGCTATCGGTTTCTGTCCAATTTGTGGAATCGGTAAGAATGCCGAATTGGACGTGAAAACGAAGTTGTGTCGTCGCAATTGGCGATATGGGACGTTGGTTTCAACCTCCGAAACTCGAAACAAGTTCGTCGGTCGGCTATAACTTCCGACCGTCGCGAGCGGTTGTTTTCTGGATCGCGGCGGCAAGGAATACCCATGAGTGAACCCACTTTGCCCATTAACGTCGAGCCGGGACCGGACATCAACTCCGAGTCCCTTCTGCCGCAGTCGACGGTGCTGATTGTTGACGACAACCCACAGAATGTTGAACTGCTCGTAGCGTTTCTCGAATCGTTGCCAGTGAAACTGGTGACGGCAGTCGACGGGGTCGATGCCCTCGAAAAAGTCGCGGAGAACAACCCCGATCTGATCCTGCTCGACGTCATGATGCCACGCATGAGCGGCTTCCAAGTCTGCCGCAAGCTTAAGGCCGACCCCGAGACGAAAGATATCCAGATCCTGATGGTGACGGCGCTCAACGAACTCGGTGACATCGAGCAGGCCAGCGAGTGCGGAACCGATGACTTCGTCAGCAAGCCCGTCAACAAGCTCGAACTGCTGACCCGCGTGAAGAGCCTTCTCCGCGTTCGCCACCTTAAGAGCGAGCTGGAACGTGCCTTGACCTACCTGAACGAGATCGAACAGGACAATCCCGAGACGTAACGTCTGCCCGTCGCTCGACAACCTCAGCTTTTCCACCAACAATGACTCTAACCGGGACATGACGCAATTTGGGTCCCGGATGTGTCGAGTCGATGGATGACCTTTGTCATCAAAGATACAACCACAGCAGACACGAACAAGTCAGAACAATTCTGTTTGCTTTGTATCCTCTGTGTTCTCTGTGGTTCAAAGCGTCATAGGACCCGCATGAAGCTTCATCTCGCCATCCTGATCGCTGCGCTAAGCGCCGCCTCTGCGCTCGGGCAGACTACGATGCCCACCGCGACCACGCAGGCGGCTTCCTACGAGCGCTACCGCGTGGTGAGCGAGCCGGGTGAAGTTGTCACGACGTTGACCAACGGCATGACAATCATCGCCAAGCGTGTCGCGACACCGGTGGTCGCGGTGCGGGGATACGTGAAGACGGGTGGTGTGTACGAAGGGCCGTGGCTGGGTGGTGGGCTGAGTCACTTGCTTGAGCACCTCGTCGCAGGGGGTAGCAGCCGGAACCGCACCGAGGCGGAGAACCGGACGATCCTGCAGGAGATTGGCAACAACTCCAACGCCTATACGACCGACGACCACACCGCTTACTTCATCAACACGACGCCGCAGCACTTCGAGAAAGCCGTCGATTTGCTGACCGGCTGGCTGCTGGGCGCGAAGATTACCGAAGACGAGTACCGCCGCGAATACCAAGTCGTCCAGCGGGAACTGGAAATGGGCAAAGGTGAGCCCGATCGGCAGTTCTACATGCTGGCGCAGTCGAACCGATATCTCGTCAGTCCGGCGCGCGTGCCGACGATCGGCTTTCAACCCGTCATCGAGAACCTCTCGCGCGACGACGTGTATGCGTACTACCAGCTCGCCTACCAGCCGCAAAACATCGTGATGAGCGTCGCGGGGGACATGGACCCCGAACAGATGGTTGCGATCGTCGCGAGGTACGTCGGCGATGCGCCGCCCGGCCGCGAGTTCTCGCAAGATATTCCGGCCGAGCCACCGGTGCTGACACCGCGCACGGTGGTCGCGACGGCACCCAAGCTTGGGCAGGCTAAGTTGAGCCTCGCGTTCCCGACCGTGCGGCTGGACCATCCTGATCTGTACGCGCTCGACCTCCTATCGACTTGCCTCACGAACGGCGAAAGCGCGATCCTGGTCCGCACACTGCGCGACGACCTTAAGCTCGTCAGTAGCATCGATTCGTGGAGTGCGACACCGACGTACGTTGAGGGCAGCTTTTCCATTTCGTCTGAACTGGACGTCGACAAGATTGGTGAAGCGACCAAGTCCATCCTCGACGGTTTGGAACGCGTAAAGACCGAGGGCGTCGATGCTGACACGCTCGCGCGAGCCAAGACGCAGATGAAGGTCTCGCGCATCCGCGGCAACGAAACCGCCGAGCGCATCGCGTCGACACTGGCGCAGGACCTGATGAGCACTGGCGACCCGCACTTCACAGATCGGTATCTGGAACGCATCGACAAGGTGACGGTCGATCAGATCAAAGCGGTCGCTAGTGCTTACTTTGTAAAGGACCGATTGATCACGACCGCGATGTTGCCGGAAGAGTCGGCCCCGAACGGGTTGCCGTCGGCGGTGGACGTGCTTCGACAAGAGGCACCGACGACAAACCCCGTCGCAAGCGACACGGTTGACGAGGGGAAAGTCGTGAAGAGTGTTCTGGAGAACGGGACGGTTCTCCTGACGAAACAAATTGCGTCGTCACCGGTCGTTTCGATTCGTATGTACACGACGGGTGGGCTGACAGCCGAGGACGTCGCGACCAACGGTCTGGGGAACCTGACGATGCGCATGTTGCCGCGCGGGACGACAACGCGCAGCGCGCGCGAGATCGCGAGCTTCTTCGACCGCATCGGTGGCGAGATCGCAACCGTTAGTGGCAGCAACACTTTTTCGTGGCAGGCCAGTTGCCTGAAGGCCGACTTACCGAAGGTGATGGAGGTCTTTGCCGACATCGTGCAGAACCCCGTGTTTGACGCGAAGGAACTGGCCGCCATGAAGATACGCCAGGTGGCCGCTATCGACTCGCAAGATTCGGATTGGACCAGTCAGGCCTTCCGCTACTTCAAGAAGCAGTTCTACGGACCAAAGAATTCACCGTACCAGTTCACTGCGTTGGGGACGAAGGAAAACCTCACTGCCTTCGACAGCGCTAAGGTGCGACAGTGGTACGCGTCCAAGGCACTGACCGGACCTCGTGTGCTCGCGATCTACGGTGACGTATCCGCCAGCGACGCCAACGCGCTGGCGAGTAAGTACTTTAATGGTAACGGACCAGCGTTTGAACCGAGGAATCAACGCACGACGTTGACGCCGATAGTTGGAGTTCAGAAGATCCCACTCGAACGAGCGATCAAACTCGCAGGCGAGATGGATCGCCGCGCAGACATGCCCGGTGAGAGCAAGCCTTCCGTCGACGTCATTCGCGTCGATGTCCAGCAATCCCAGCAACCGCTCGCCGGGATCGTGATCGGTTTCGAGTCAGCCAGCGTATTCGGTATGTCCGACACAGCAGCGATCGACGTCGGTGACACGATGGCCAGCGGGTCGAGCTTTCCCACCGGCTACCTGCACGAAACATTGCGTGGGCAAGGACTCGTCTACGTCGTGCATGCGATGAACTCGCCGGGACGATCCGCTGAGTTTCCCGGCAGTTTTATTGTGTATGCCGGTTGCGATCCCAAGGCGGTAAACGAGGTGACCGAGCAGATCCTGCTTAACATCGCTCGCTTGCAGGGATCGGACGAAGATATGCAACCGGGTTGGATCGACCGCGCCAAGCAGCTCATGATCATTGATGAAGCGATGGACCGGCAGACCGCTGCTCAGCAAGCGGAGTCGGCGGCGCTAAACGAATTGTATGGCCTGGGGTACTCTTTTACAGACAGATTCGCCGAACGAACGAATGCCGTGAATGCTGATGCGGTTCGATCCGTCGCCGCGTCACGGTTGTCGCGATGTGTCGTGACGATCAGCACACCGAATCCAGAGCTCGTTAAGGTGACGGCCGGTGAGCGAACATTCAAGTCGTTCCCCCAGGTCGATTTGACCCCTAAGGGTGTGACGCATGATGCGGGCACACCGTAGCCATTCACTCAGGACCCGCTCGTGATCGATGCCAACGCCAGTGTAAAAGATTTCCTCACCGCCAGTGCCGCCAAGTCGCCCACACCGGGGGGTGGCAGCATCACAGCATTGGTCGGCGCCCTGTCGGCGGCGATGGGGGAGATGGTCGTCAACTACAGCATTGGTAAGAAGGGCCTTGAGGCGTTTCAGGACGAGCTGGTCCCCGCGCAAAAGGAACTGGCCAACGCCCGCGCGATGCTGCAGCAGTTGCTCGTCGAGGACCAGTTGGCGTTCGAGGCAATGACGGCCGCCCGCAAGTTGCCAGACGGTCCTGACAAGCAGGCCCAGCTAGACGCCGCGATCCTGGCATGCATTCGCGTGCCCGAGGCCATCGGCGCCGCCGCCGTGCGCATGCTCGAGATTGCCGACGCTCAGTTGAACTTTGTCAACAAGTATCTTCTGAGCGACTTAGCCGTCAGCGCCGACCTTGCGATGGCGACGGCGAGATGCGCCGTCTACAACGTCCGCGTGAACATGAAGGAAGTTACCAACGCCGAGGACCGGCGGTCGATCGAATCAACGATCAGCCAGATACTCACCCGCGCCGCGGTACTCATCCAGCGTGTTTCGCCACGCATCTGGGCGCGGCACGCCCAAGAGGCATAGCAGGAGTGGATCGGTTAACATTCTGTGATGCCCCGCGACCCGCGCGACTACAAGCTTGAACTCAGCAGCGTGCCGTTGACGCCGGTGGAACCAAAGGCATCGACCATTGGGCAAGGTCGTCCATCCATCAGCGTCCTGTTCGCCTGTTGCAACGTCTACGTGCGGGTTTATCGCTCACCGGACGCGATGTCTTACCTGGCGCACTGTCCTAAATGCGCAAAATCGGTACGATTCGAGGTCGGCGACGACGGCACCGATGCTCGGAGCTTCGTCGTTCACTAACCCGTAGGGTGGGCACTGACTCCCGTTTCCGTTCGGTCGCCGAACACGGTGGGACGTGCCCACTCTACGGCAAAGGCAAGGAGGCGAAAACCATGGCCACTGCTGCACCCGCTCCGAACAAACCCGGCCAGTACGACGTCGCCCGCCCGGGTGGCGTGTGTGCCGTGTCCGGCAAACCGATCCACCCCGGCGACAAATTTTTCGCTGCCTTGCGCGAGACTCCCGAAGGTCTGGCGCGCGTCGACGTGCTGCCCGAGGGTTGGGATTCGTTCGACAAGGTCGGCCTGCTTGGCTTCTGGCAGACACACATGCCGCAGCACGAGCAAAAGAAAAAACTCTTCGTAGACGACGTCATCCTGACTGAACTCTTCGAGCGCCTCGGCGACGCGACGGAAGAGCCCAAGCTCAACTTCCGCTTCGTGCTGGGGTTGATCCTGATGCGCAAGCGCATCCTCTCGTACGAGGGCAGCCAGACCCAAGACGGGAAAGAGTTGTGGTCGATGAAGCTCAAAGGTCGCGAGCAACCGATCGACCTGCTCAACCCGCACCTAAAGGAAGAGCAGGTCGCCAACGTCAGCAGGCAGTTGACGGAAATTCTCAACGAGGGGTGAGGATGATGTCCCGTTATGAACTCACGTCCACTCTCCGAACTGCGCGGGCAATCGCTTGCACCATTGCGGTTCTGACCGTCTTCGGTTGCGTCCCCAAAAACGCGGACACGCGCAGGAATACCTATTTCGCCGGTCCGACCGAGCCGCTAAGCGTTCTTGTCAACACGGTCAACAAAAACAACGCGCCGATTGCGTCCCTTTGGTCGCGTCTGTCGTTCCAGGCGTGGATCTACGACGATAATAAAAAGGAGACCTACGCCTCTGGCGATGGGAACCTGCAATATCGCAGGCCGGAGGACTTTTGGTTGCGCCTAAACGATGCGGCGTTTGGTGAGGTGCTCACGCTCGGCACGAATCCAGATCAGTATTGGCTGATCGTCAAGCCTAGTGTCGACACGATGTGGTGGGGCCGCACGCAGTATATTGGCACGGCGTGCGCGGGGCAGATGCCGATCGACCCGACGCTCGTCGCGCAGGTGCTAGGCGTCGGGCAGATCCCCACGAACTTCCTCGACGAACCCGTGCCGATTCTGCGTTTTAACAACGACGAAGGCGTTTATGCTGTCAGTTGGAACGTCCGCCTGGCCAACGGGTGGGCGGCCCAGCGCGAGGTCTGGTATGACCACGAAACCAAGCTGCCCGTCCGCGTGTTGCTCTACGGCGACAAGGGTCGCGTTTTGTTGCGAGCGAACCTTGGGGGTCATCAATCGGTGAAGACCGACAAGGGGCCTGACGTGCCCGGGAAGATTGCGACGATGTACGACCTGTCGTTTCCGGACTCGGGTTCTCATATCATCCTCCGTCTCGACGCCCCGGCTGTGTCACGGGGCGAGTTTCCCAAGGACTCAGCGTTTGTGTTGCCGGTCAAGCGGCCGGGCGTGAAGAAAGTGATCCAGATCGATGAAGCATGTGGTCCGTAATGTCCTGTTTGTCCTGATCCTCTGCTTGACTGCGACGCTGGTGAACGGCCAGTCCACTGGGCCGGCGACGACGGCACCGAGCGTTCATTCGCGCGTGCACATCGCCAGCTCGGCCAGTGACTACTGGTTGGCCGTCACACGTCCGACCGACAAGCCCGATGCGCCCGCAGCGAGCGTTGTGTATGTGCGCGAGCAGGGGGCCGAGCGGTTTTCCGTTGTCGCACGATTACAGGGCCGCATTGATGCGATGACGCGCTGGTCTGGGCGGGCCGTCGTCCTGTTAGAAGACGGTCAATGGCTTGGTTTGTGGCTTGGAAACAGCTCGAACGGCGCACCGTTGCCGGGCAATGCCCGCATTATCACGCTCGCTGGCGATGAAGACTCTCTCTGGGCAATCGGGGCCGTACCGGGGGGGTTGCGTGCCGCGCTGGCGTCGACGCGACCCACGACGCGTTCCACGACCACACCCACGACCACTACCACCTCGAACGGTGGCCTCGATTCGACACCCGTGCTCTTCAAACTTCAAGGCAGTGATTGGCAACCCTGGCTCGAGTTACCGGTTGCTGACGCGGTGTTAACGCCTGGTGCCATCTCGCTGATCACCTCCGGCGACCGTGTCGCTGCTGCAATTCAAACAACCAGTGGTCAACCCACGCTGATCACCACGGGTTTCGTTCCAAACGTGACCAACGAACTGCCGTTCAACCGGCAGGCGACCATTCAGTTGTTCAAGGGCCTGCGCGGTGAAATGCTGTCTCTCGTCCGTACGCAACGTGATGGCGCATTGGTTGAAACAATCGCAACCGTTGACCCAACAAGTGGTGACAGTCTGATCGACCTGCCCAAGGGCGTCCTGCCACCACGCGATCCGTTCGCGATCGGGGCGGCGTTTGGTTACCTGCGCATCGTGTCGCTGAACGACCAGATCAACGAACAAAGGCTCTCGGCGGACGGAAACCCGGTCGGTTCCCCCGAGCCCATCGACGCGATGCGGGCCGCTGACGAAGTGCCGGGCTGGTCCAATTATTTCCAGGGCACAGTGGTCGCGATGCTGATCGTCGCGATCTTCGCTTCGATGCGCAACCGCGACGCCACGCGGGAAGCACTCGCCCGCAGAGATCGCCCGCGTCCGGCGCGTGTCTGGATCCGCCTGAGCGCCGCAGCGGTCGATGCTTTGCCTTGGCTGGTGGGCCTGACGTTTGCATACCTGCGCGTGCAGACCAAGCCCCAGGACTCGCTGCTCTTTGCCTTGGGATTGATGCCCGAGCAACTGATCGGTGTCGGTGTCTACCTTCTGCACACGACGATTTCGGAACTGGTGACGGGCCGCACCATCGGTAAAAAATTGTTCGGTCTGCGCGTCGTGAACCTGACCGGTGAACGCCCGGCCGTGGGCGCGATCCTGATCCGCAACGCGATGCGTATCATCGACATTGCGCTGCTGTACCCGTTTCTGCTGCCGATCCTGTTGCTGCTCTTCACCCCCTTGCGCCAACGCGCCGGTGACGCCGCCGCCGGCACGATGGTCGTCGACGTCGCCGCGCCTCGGATGACCGACGAGATCGAGACGCCGGAATAGAAGGGTGCCTCCGTCCTCAGGATGACGAGCAGGCTATTTTTCGTGGGTCAATGCAGGGTCCGCTCAATGCGCGGTGTGCGATCGGTCTCATCGACTGGGTCGACTGCGACGCGCCGCACGCGGGATCCGATTCGACACATGACTTCGTAGGGAATTGTGTCAGCCAACCGGGCAACTTCGTAAATGCTCGCGGGGGAGAGGGGGTCGGAGTCGATCAGCGTCACGTCATCCCCGATGACGGCGTTGGGCGCTTCGGTCAGGTCAATCGTGATCAGGTCCATGCTCACGCGCCCAATGACCGGCGTGCGACGCCCACCGACAAGTGTGATGCCTTTGCCTGACAACGCCCGTGGATACCCGTCGGCGTAACCGACCGGCACCAGCCCGACGCGCGTGTCGCGCGGCGCGATCCACGTGCCGTTGTAGCCGACCGCTGTGCCTTGCGGGACGTCGCGCACGTCGACGAGGGGCGCGAGCCACTTCATCACCGGGCGCAGCGCGCGGTCCATGGATGGGCGGCACGTCGGGTCGATGCCGTAGAGCGCGATCCCCGGTCGGACCATGTCGAACTGCGCGTCGGTGAAGAAGACTCCACCCGAGTTGCTCATGTGCCGGGTAAAACGCGCGCCATGGCGGGCGGCGTGGGCGTCGGTGGTGAGTTGGAAGGTCTCGGTTTGATGGCGAGTTTGCGCGTGGTTGTCCACCTCGCCGTGCGCGAAATGACTGAACACCCCGGTCAACCGCAGTGACGCCAGTGACTCAATTTTCATTAACAGGTCGTCGACATCTATCGGAACGGCGCCACCGCGAGTCATTCCCGTATCGACCAGAACTTGCACGTTCGCCCGCCGACCCGTCGCGACCGCGATACGGGCGACGTCCTCAGCCGCCAGGCGCGAACAGATCGTCAATGACCAACCCGCTCGGATCGCATGTTCCAGTCGGGTCCGCTCGCGACCCACGAACGCGTTTTCGACAGGGCGCAGGATCAGGGTAGGCAAACCGACGTGCCCCAGTGCTGCGGCCTCGTCGATCGTCGCGACGGCGAACTCGTCCACCGTCCGGCCGATATGGTGATGATCGTCGTCAACGAAATTGGTCAGGGCATCGACAATGGTAGGGGCACCCATGCCATAGGCGTCCGCCTTGACGATCGCGCAGATGCGAACGCCTGGCCGCAGCTTCCTGCGAAGCACACGGACGTTGTGCCGCAACGCGGCTCGAGAGATCAAGAGTCGGGGCTCGCCCGGGGCGTGTCTCGCATCCATGCGAAGAAGCCATTCCTTTGTTGAGACTGCATCATAACGACGAACGGGGGAAGGAAAAGGTTCGACGGAACGGAAAAGCGAATGTCGACGACCCTCGAAACGCGATAACGCTACCCACTTGGCTTCGTCGCTTGCACCTTCGCGATGCGTTCCCCCTGTCCGCGCAACCTGGTTCGACTATCATCGCGAGTCACATGAATACGACGACGCAGCGGACCGACGCCATGCAGACGACCATCGACATCCTCGCCCGTTGCAAGAGTGTGCTGATCACAACGCACGTTCGTCCCGATGGCGACGCGCTCGGTTCGACCGGCGCACTGTCACTGGGCTTGCGCCATCGCGGAATCGCGTCCGAAGTGTTGCTGCTATCTAAACTGCCGAGCAAGTACGCCTTCGTCCACAAGGATGGCGGCGTCATCTCGTACGACATCGAACAAGGCTGGCCCAGCGCGTTCGACCTCAACCGATTCGACGCCGTCGTGGTCGTCGATACAGGCACGTGGTCGCAATTGCCCGGGTTGAAGGATCATTTTGCGAAGTACGACAAGCCCAAGCTCGTCATCGACCACCACCTGACCCAGGAAGACTGGGCGACCCACAAGCTCGTCGACACGAAAGCCGCAGCGGCATGCGAGATCGTGGCGAGCCTGCTGAAACGTTGGAACATCACCATCGACAGCGCCATCGCCGGCGCATTGTACGTGGGCCTCGTCGCCGATACGGGTTGGTTTCAATACAGCAACACAACCCCCACCACGCTACGTCTCGGTGCCGAATTAATGGAAGCCGGTGTCGATACGGACAAGATCTACCAGGCCCTCTATCAAAACGAACGCCCCCAGCGACTGGCAATTCAAGCCCGTGCGATGCGGTCGCTGGAACTCCTCGCCGACGGCAAACTGGCGGTCATGCAACTGAAGAAGGAAGACTTTACTGAGACCAATGCCACGACAAACGACACCGAAGGCCTGATCAACATCCCTCTGCAGGTCTGCGACGTCGAGGTCTCCATCCTCTTCAACGACCCCCCAACCGGTGGGCCGATCCGTGTCAGTTTGCGCAGCAAGGGAAAGGTAAACGTGGCAAACTTTGCCGGGCAGTTCGGTGGTGGTGGGCACGCGCGGGCGGCCGGGCTGAAGGTGGAATGTCCGTTACAACCGGCCGTCGAGCAGGTGATCAGCCGTGCGGTCGCTGCATTGTCGACTGTTTAGGCTTGGTTCGCAGACCGGGTGGTGTTAAACTCTGCAGTTCAAATCTACCCAGAGGCGCAAGGTTTATGGCTCAAGTTCATCTAGAATCGGTATCCAAAATCTACGCTGGCAACGTTCGCGCCGTGAATTCGATTGATCTGGCGATCAAGGATCAGGAATTCATCGTTCTCGTCGGCCCCTCGGGCTGCGGCAAGAGCACGACGCTTCGCATGGTCGCGGGGCTCGAAGAGATCTCCGACGGCGTCATTCGCATTGGTGAGCGGATCGTGAATGACGTTCCACCGAAGGATCGGGACATCGCGATGGTGTTCCAGAACTATGCGCTGTACCCGCACATGACGGTGTACAAAAACATGGCGTTTGGGCTGAAACTGCGCAAGATGCCCAAAGATCAGATCCATAAGCGCGTCATGGACGCGGCCACTATTCTCGGTATCGAACATTTGCTGGAACGTAAGCCCAAGGCCCTGTCTGGCGGTCAGCGCCAGCGTGTAGCGGTCGGCCGGGCGATTGTGCGTGAACCGGCTGCGTTTTTGTTTGACGAACCGTTGTCAAATCTGGACGCCAAACTGCGCGTGACAACCCGGGCCGAGCTCAAGCGGCTGCACCAAAGGCTCAAGACCACAACGATTTACGTCACGCACGACCAGGAAGAGGCGATGACGCTGGGTGATCGCATAGTCGTCATGAAAGATGGATTGATCCAGCAGGCCGACACGCCGTTAATTACCTATAATTCACCGGCCAACCGCTTCGTCGCGGGATTTATTGGCATGCCACCGATGAACTTTTTTGACGGCGCGATCATCTTGAAGGACGGTGAAATGTTCTTCAAGGAAGGTCGGCTTGAGAACGCCCATGTATCTGGCTCAGCCGCCAAGAAACTGGCCAAAGAGGGTGAGGTGGACGAGCCCGTCGTGATGACCGGTGATTTGACCTTGCCACCGAACGGGTTTACGCTACCTATCCCGGAAAGGTTCCGGGACCGATTGGCTGGCAAGGTCGGCAGTCAGATTGCCTTGGGCGTTCGGCCTGAGCACATTCATTTGACGCAGACTTCGCAATCGTTTGAAGCATTGCCGGTGAAGATTATGGTGACCGAGCCCTTGGGCAAAGAGATGGACGTTTATCTCAAAACCGAGCTGCACGATCACGTGGTTGCCCGCGTGGAGGCGAAGCACATCGTCTCTCCAGGGACATCGGCAACGGCGTACGTGGACTTGGCGAAGTCCCACTTTTTTGAACCCGGTGAAACCGGGCTCAATTTGACCCGGGAGACGACGTCTCCCAACCAGGCATCGAGCGAGTCGTCCCATGCTATCGCATAAGCATGGAACCAACTTCGCGGTCGACACGACCCTCTCTTGGGAGAAATTGCCCCCAAGATGAGGGGTAGACGTGTTTTCACAGGTTCTTTCGAACTTCGTGGGCCGCCAAGTGATGCTTGGCGGCCCTTGTGTTTTGTATGTCGCAAGAGATTCAACGCAGAGGCGCAGAGAGAAGAACGCTGAGGAACGCAGAGGAAATTTAATGGGCAACGACGAACGCGATTTTAATGATATTTGGTGTTTCTCTGCGTTCTTCTCTCTACGCCTCTGCGTCAAACATTTGTACAACTGAATAGTCTGAAAACTAAATAGAGGTGACCATGAATGCAGAACTGATCCGAATCGTTGACGGCATCGCACGCGACAAGAACATTGAGCGCGAACAGATTTACACGGATATTGAACAGGCGATCGCTTCGTCGCTTCGCAAACATTTCAATACGGAAGACACCAGCGAGTTCGCGGTCACCCTCGAACGGGGTACAGGCATTATCTCGGCAGCGCGCAACGGTGAAGTTTTGCCGATCAGCATGGTTGGCCGCATCGGTGCACAGACGGCCAAGCAAGTTTTGATCCAACTCATCCGTCAGGACGAACGTGGCAGCATTTACGAAGAGTACAAGGACCGCGTCGGTACGATCGTCACGGGCACTATTGCGCGGTTTGAAGGCAGCACGATGATCGTCACGCTCGGCCGGGTCGAAGGCATCATGCCGCGATCCGAGCAGATCCCGGGTGAAAATCACAACCCGACCGAGCGCATTCAGGCGCTAATCCTTGAAGTGCGCGACACGCCCAGCGCCGTGAAGATCATCCTGAGCCGCAGTCACCCGGAACTCATCCGCCGGCTGTTTGAACGTGAAGTGCCTGAGGTCGGTGAGCGCACGATCGAGATCAAGGCACTGGCACGTGAGCCCGGGCATCGCACGAAAATCGCGGTTTCGTCGATCGACAGCAAGGTCGACGCAGTCGGCGCATGCGTCGGTGTGCGCGGCAGCCGTATTAAGAATATCGTCGACGAACTGGGTGGCGAAAAGATCGACATCGTTCGTTGGAACGAGTCGTCGCAGATCCTGATCATGAATTCACTGAAGCCCGCGGAAGTCGCGGAAGTTTCGCTATGCTTCGAGCTGGGTCGTGCGACGGTCGTCGTGAATGACGACCAGTTGTCGCTCGCAATCGGTAAGCGCGGTCAGAACGTCCGCCTGGCTGCTCGCTTGACTGGTTGGGACGTCGACATTCTGACTCCGCCTGAATTTCAGAACGGTGTGCAGCGTCTGGACCTCACCCTCAAGAGCATCGAGGGCATCTCGCAGGAACACATCGACAAGATCATCGCGCTGGGCATCATTGATGTGCGTGATATCGAAGAGGTCGGTGTGGGCCCACTGATGGAAGAGGTCGGTCTGGACGAAGCGACTGCGGAGCGTGTTGAGACGCGTTGCGCGGATGAGGCCAAGATCGTCGCCGTCGAGCAGGAACAGAAGAAGTCGGCTGATGCGAAAGCCAAGGCCCAGGCGACGGCGGCGTTCCGTGGCATTGATGGGGTCGCTTTCGCAAACCCACTCCTTCCGCAGAACGCGGCAGCAGCCGTCAAGGAAGAAGAGTCGCTCGTTGAAGACTCGGCTCACGACCACCTGCCCGGCTCTCTCGAGGCCGGTGGGGGTGGGTCGCCGGAGACGGTGACGCACAAGGAGTCGACCCAGTTCGGCTCTGCGGAACTATCACCGGAAGAGCAGGCCGTCCAAGGTATTGCCCGGTCGGACGAGCGCGACAATGACCTGCGCGACGATGAGGATTCAGAGACGGCCCGCCTGGCAGATGGCCGGGCCGAAGCGCCTCAGTAAGCGGACAAAATTGTGTTCGCCGAGATGGGTTGCATCGACCCGCCGGCGAGTGTGGACGTAGTATAAGTTTGATTGCGCGTGGGCCGGTCGTATCGGTCTGCCTCGTGTGTGTGAGAGAGCGGTTTTTCGGAGAACGTTTTGGCTAAAGGCATTCGCGTCAACCAGTTGGCCAAGGAAATTGGCATAGAGAGCAAGGCGATTCTCGCCCGTTGTCGGGACGAGGGGATCGTTGTTGCCAATCACCAGAGCACGATTTCGGTTGGGTTGGCCGAGACGATCAAGGAGTGGTTCGCGGGTCAAGGCAGCGCCGAAGGTGGCACCGCCGTCGCCATTGCGCCCGCCGAGACTGCCGTCAAGCCAAAGACTGCGCGCCCATCGGTCCGCAAGCGTGTGGGTGGTGACGAAGCTCCTCATGACGATGCCGATGCTGCCGCCCATGATCAGGAGTTGCCTGCCGCCGAGGCACCGACCGTTGAAGCGCCTGTTTTCAAGCCAGCCGTTGAAACGCCAGCAGCGCCTGTTGTCACGGCACCCGTGACGTTGCAGCCAGCTGCACCGGTTTCGATTGCTCCGTCAACGCCTTCGGTCAGCCCGACACCCTCACCGGTCGCGACGCCGAAAGCGCCTACTTCTCAACCCACTGTCACCGCTCCAACCGCGCCTGTAGCGCCACCGGCCCAGCCTTTGCGCCCCGCAGCGACTGCACATCCGCATTCGAGTGTGCCTGCGGAACTGCGCCCACAGGTTTCTCGGCCGACGGTTTCCATCGATAGCCTTCGCGCCCAGCAGGGTGGTCAACAGCAACCTCCGATCGCGCGCAAGGCGGTCACTCCGGCCCCGCAGTTGCGTACACTTCAGCCGGCTCAGATGGCCGGCCCGAAGGTTATCCGCGAAGAGAAGCCCGACATCGTCGCAGCCCCTCGGCCGCGCCGTCCGATCGGGGAGAACCAGGCTACAACCGGCACGGCCGGTTACTCGACGGCTCGTCCGACCACCGGTCGTGGTGTGAAGGTCAGCGACGAAGAAGAATCAGACGCCAAGAAGGCCGCAGCCAAAGGCAAGGGTGCAGGTAGCCTGTCGGCCCGCCGCCGTGGTGTCGATGGTCGTCGTGGTGAAGCAACGGAGAAACTCCGCGAATTCACCGATGCCGACATCATCGCCCGCCGTGACGCGCTGAACGCTGCGACGGCCACCCGTCGTAACTTTGACAGTCACTTGAAGCAGGTCTCGAACCGTGGCACGCACGCGGTCGCCAAATCGCAGGCCGAGCGCGGTGAAACGGTCGAGATTGAAGAGCCGATTACCGTCAAGTCGCTCTCTGCTGCCATCGGCGTCAAGAGTAACGATATCATCACCAAGCTGATGCGTCAGGGCGTCTTCGCAACAATCAACCAGGCGCTCGATGCCGACGTCGCAGGCACGATCGCACTTGAGTTCGGCGTTGAGATCCGCGTGGCGCAGCTACTGTCGATGGAAGACGAGTTGGTCGCCGAGTTCCAGGCACGGGTGTCGGAAGAGGGCGCGATGGTCAAGCGTCCACCGGTTGTCACCATCCTCGGTCACGTCGATCACGGTAAGACAAGCCTGCTCGACAAGATTCGCAACGCCAACGTCGCCGCCGGTGAAGCCGGTGGGATCACACAGCACACCGCTGCATGGATGGTCACGCTCGGTGAAGGTGAGACGAAGCGCCAGGTCACTTTCATTGACACGCCGGGCCACCAGGCCTTCACGAGCATGCGTGCCCGTGGTGCGAATATGACGGACGTGGTGGTCCTCGTCGTTGCAGCCGTCGAGGGCGTCATGCCCCAGACGATCGAATCTATCAACCACGCCAAGGCCGCCGGAGTGCCGATCGTGGTCGCTCTTAACAAGATCGACCGCGCCGATGCCAACCCGGACATGGTGCTCGGTCAGCTGGCTGGTGCTGGTCTGAACCCGGTCGAATGGGGTGGCGATACGGAAGTCATCCGCACGAGCGCGACGACCGGTCAGGGCATCAAGGAACTGATTGAAATTCTTGATTATCAGAGCGAACTGCTCGACCTCAAGGCCGACACGACGGTAGCGGCCCGTGGCACCGTCATCGAAGCGCGCGTGGATGAGGGCCTTGGCCCGATCGCAACCGTGCTCATTCAAGACGGCACGCTCAAGATTGGCGATGTGGTTCTGTCGGGTCCCGGTTATGGCCGCATCCGCAGCCTGCTGAACGATCGCCGGCAAAGCATTACTGAAGCGGGTCCGAGTACGCCGGTCATTGTCAGTGGTCTGTCGGCTCTACCGAGCGCCGGCGACAAGTTCTTTGCGGTCGAAGACGACCTCGATCGTGCTCGCAGCATCGCTGAAGAACGGGCCACCCAGGTTCGTGCCAACGCGTTGGCCGGTCAGACTAAGGTCACCGCTGGCAACCTGCTAGCGTCGATCGCTGCCGGTGACGTCAGCACGATCAACCTGATCATCAAGGCTGACACGCAGGGTTCGGTCGAAACGCTTGTCACCAACGTCGGTGGGCAGAACACTGAAGAGGTGCAGGTCAAGGTCATCCACAGCGGCGTCGGCGCGATCAGTGAGAGCGACGTCGACTTGGCGATGGCAACCCGCATCAATCCGGTCGATCCCAGCCGTCCGCGCAAGGTCGCGATCATCGGCTTCCACGTCGTGCCCGACGACGCCGCCCGCGCGGCCGCCGAGCACAACCACGTGGACGTAAAGACGTACCGCGTCATCTACGAGATCTTCGACGATCTTAAGAAGGCGTTGTCGGGCATGTTGTCCAAGGAAGTCCGCGAGAAGCTCCACGGCCACGCCGAGGTGCGAGCGGTCTTCAAGGCGTCGAAGCTCGGCAACATCGCCGGCTGCTTTGTCACCGACGGCCACATTGTGCGTACGGATAAGATTCGCCTCATCCGCGACGGAAAGATCGTCACGGAAGGCCTCACGCTCGACAGCCTGCGGCGTGTGAAGGACGACGTTCGCGAAGTGAAGACCGGCTTTGAGTGCGGCATCAAGATCGCGGGCTACGACGACGTGAAGGTCGGCGATCGGTTGGAAGCGTATATCACTGAAGAGTTTGAACGGACGTTGTAAGAACAAGGATGAAGGTTGAAGGATGAAGGCTGAAAATCGGCCCTTTCATCGTTCATCCTTCTTTTTCGTCCTTACCGGAAATATGCACGTTGGCGTACTGCAGTTAGAACTGTCGATCCCCGACGCGAACTCCCTCAAGGACAAGCGGCGGGTGATTTTAAGCCTGAAGGATCGCATCGCCCATGGGCACAATGTCAGCGTTGCCGAGGTCGGAGCGCTGGATGAGCATCGTCGCTGCATCATGGGCATCGCGATGGTTAGCAATGACAAGCGATACGTCGAAGGCGGTCTGAGCAAACTGGTCGACTTCGTAAAAATGAATTCGTCGGCGGTCCTTCTGAATTATCAGATTGACATGATGTGAAGATGAATTTTACCGCAGAGGGAGGAACGCAGAGACGCAGAGAACACAAGACGAATTGCTCTAATTTTTCTCTGCGTAACTCTGCATCTTCCCTCCGCGCCTCTGCGTTAGACCGAGTTTGAATTATGACCCGTAGAACTGAAATGCTCGGCAGCACCATTCAGCGAGAGATCGCTGAGATGATTCAGCGCGACATCGATGATCCGCGCGTGCCGAGCATCGTCAGTGTGACACGCGTAAAGGTAGCGCCCGACCTGTCGGTGGCCGACGTGTTCGTGACCATCATGGGAACTGAAGGTCAGAAGACCGCGGCCCTCAATGCGCTGAAGCACTCGGCGGGGATGATGCGGGCCAAGCTGACAAAGAGCCTGAGCCTGCGCACGACTCCGTTCATCAAGATGCACCTGGACGACAAGATCGACAAAGAGCTGGCGATGCTTGCCATCCTGCACAAGGTTGCTGAGGAAAACGCCGAAGCCGACCGCCGCCGCGAGGCTGCGGGTGAAGCTGCTGTGTTACCGGCGGACGAGGCGGTAGAGACTGCGGAGCCTTCACAGGCAGACGAAGGGAAGAGCGACGCGGGGGCCGACAAGCCTGCGAGCTAGGGAATACGATAGATCGGAACGATCGACACTTTCATGAAAAACGCTACGAAACACGCTGAAGAGCTCAAGTCCTACGCGCGCAAGGTTCTGCGCGATTACAAGCCCACACCGCTGGAGCCACAGGAGCCGCTAAAAGCCCTCGTTCGCGGGGCCATGAGTTACGATGTGACGGACGCCCGTGCCGAGGAAGCGATGAAAGCAATCGACGGTGAGTTCGTCGACCTTAACGAACTGCGCGTCGCGACGGACCTGGAAATTCAGGGTTTGCTCGGCACCCGCTATCCGAGCATCGAACGCCGCGTCGCGATGATCACGACGGCGCTGAACAACATATTCGAGCGCGAGCACACGCTGTCGCTTAACCGTCTGAAGGACGTGAGCAAGCGCGACGCACGTCAGTTTCTCAGGGATTTGCCGGACATTCATCCGTTCGTCGAGGCGTACGTGATGATGACCGCGTTTGATGGGGGTGCGTTCCCAATCGACGAGCAGACGCTCGAATTGCTGAAAGAGCATGACGTTCTGGAAGCTGAGACGACGCTTGCCGACGCCCAGAAATTTATCGAGAACAACCTAAAGGCCGACGAAATCGCCGGGTTTTACTCCGCTACCCGCGCCGCAGCGGCTTCTGATGCGGGGAAGCGTAAAAAGGCCAAGGCGTAGGAAGAGGTGGACAGTTGTCAGTGGACAGTGGGCAGTTGAATACGGAGAGGCTTGTTCCCCGCTTTCTGCTGACCACTGTCCACTGACAACTGTCCACTACCCAATCATGACTCTTCCCGAATCCACCCTTCGCCTTGGCGTGCCCAGCGGCTCGATGCAGCAGTCGACCATCGAGCTCTTCGCTCGGGCGGGCTACAAGATTTCTGTTGACGGTCGCAGCGTGTTCCCGCGTGTCGATGACGAGCAGATTTCGGCCGTGTTGTTTCGTTCGCAGGAGATCAGCCGGTACGTCGTCGACGGCATCATCGACTGTGGCCTGTGCGGCTACGACTGGATCGTCGAGAACGGCAACCAGGACGACATTGTCGAAATCCTCGAACTCACCTATTCGCGCGCCACGAGCCTGCCCGCCCGCTGGGTGCTCGCGGTGCCGGATGAAAGTCCGATTAAGACCGTCAAAGATTTCGAGGGTAAGATCGTTGCCACCGAGATCGTCAACACGGTCCGCCGGTACTTCGACAAGAACAGCGTGAAGGTGAACGTTGAGTTCTCGTGGGGCACGACGGAGATCAAGGCCCGACTGCTCGACGGCATTGTCGACCTGACAGAGACCGGTTCGAGCATCCGCGCCAACAACCTTCGCGTGATTGACACCATCCTGTCGAGCACCATCCGCTTCATCGCCAACAAGAAGGCATGGGCCATCCCCTGGAAGCGCGAGAAGATGGAAAACGTTGCCATGCTCCTGCAGGGCGCAATCGCGGCGCGCAGCAAGGTGGGGTTGAAGATGAACGTGCCCGAGAGCAAGCTGAGTGACGTCATCAGCTTTCTGCCGGCCGAGAAGAGCCCGACGGTAAGCCGATTGGCGGATACGGATTGGGTGGCGGTCGAAGTTATTCTGGAAGACAAGCAGGAGCGCGAGCTCATCCCACGCCTCAAGCGTGCCGGCGCGACAGGAATCATCACCTATCCGCTGAACAAAGTGATTCCGTAATCGAAGCGCGCGCGGCGCAGTTTGTGGTCGTTTCAGGTCGTGTTGGCGTGCTATACTGCTGACGATGCGACGACTTACCAGTACCGTACTGATGCTCGCGCTGGCCGTCGTCGCAGGATGCGGGGGTCCTGAGCGTCGTACTCTTACGCCGACTTCGCAACGTGCAACAGCACCCCTCGATCCACGCGCCACGCTGACCCTCGACCAGATTGAGCCCATCCCCAAGCTGCCCACAGTGCAGCGGGACGAACCCGATCCACCACCGCTCGAGGCGCTTCGCCTGTATGCCCAGGCGCGCCGACTGCTGATCGAGAACCAGCGGTTTACGGCCATCAAACTGCTCGAGCAGGTCATCGCGCTCGATCCGTTGACCCCGGCGCCCTACGTCCTGTTGGCGGATGCCACGCTCGGCGATGGGACGTTTAACGATCGGTCGATCGATGCTTTGGAAACAGTGGTCAAACTCGATTCCGACGACACAAGCGCGCGCCTAGCACTGGGTCGCCAATATCTGGCCAAAGGCGATCTGACCAAGGCGATGCTGCAGCTGCGCCTTGCGCTGCAGACGCCGGGCTACGAACTATATGAAGACGATGCCGCGCTGGCGGATCTTCTTCTCGCAAAGACCCTGCAACGAGCAGGCTACGAGACGGCCGCTGTCCAGCAGTACGAACTGCTGCTGGCACGATTGCGCACACGGGACATCAGCTTGCGCAAAGACCCTGAGCTGACCATCCTGGTCTCCAAGCCTGAGCTGGTGTCGATCGAAATCGGCAAGCTCTACGAATCGCGCGGCGACCCCGAACGGGCGCTCGCGGCGCTTGAACCGGTGGCGGTGGCCGATCCAAACAACTTTGACCTCCAGGCGCTGGTCACCCGGATGACCTACACGGTCGGCCGAAAAGAAGAAGCCGTCGCGCAGGCCGCGTCGTTGGTGTCACAGTTTCGCGCCAGCGCGGCGTCGATCGAACTGCTGCAGGATGTTACGCGTGGCGAGGGTAAGGGTGGCGATGCCGTCGCGCACCTGCGCCGGTTGCATGGCGCGAAACCGAACGATCGCGCAGTGTTATTCGCGTTGTCCGAAACGTTACGGGCCGACGGCAAGGGTGTTGAAGCGACAAAACTGCTTGTCGATGCGCTCGGACAGCAGTCGGCTGACGTCGAAATTACGCGCAGACTCTTCACGATCTACGATGGCCGGGACGAAGTCACCGCCGCCGCCCGGTTAATCATCAACACCGCCGTCCGTCAGCCGGATGCTACCGGTGAGCTTCTTCCACTTTGGAACGAGCTGGCGCGCACGTCGCGCCCGGGTCGCCTGCGGGCCGGCGATGTCGAACAGTTGAACGTGCCACCCACCGCCGAGGCGGCGCGACTATTCTTTCTTGCAAACTGTCCAGACGTCATCCGTCGGCCGGTGGTTGAGCGGTCGACACTGGAGAAAGCGGTTAAGCTCGCGCCGTCGTTCAGCCCAGCCTTTCGGCAGTTGTACAACGTGATCTGGGACGATCCGAAACTCGCCCGTTCAGCAAAAATCGTAGCGATTGACGATCTGATTGCCACCGCTGACCGGCAGAACGATCCGGCGCTCGCTGCGGAACTGCAGGGTGTCACACTGTTGAAGGACGGGGACGCCAACGGCGCTGTTCGCGCACTGGTCACAGCAATGAAGCTGGGGCCCGGCTCACCGGATCGCATCCTAACCGCAGCAACCGCGCATGAGCAGACCGGTAACGCCGAGCGGGCCGAGCAACTGCTTTGGAAACTAATCAGTGATCGACCTACCACCGAGGCGGCATACGGTGCGTTGTTCACGCACTACCTGCAAGCGGGCGAAAGTACCGCTGCGATCAAAGTGCTGTCGACGTGGCTGTCGAACGACCCAACCAATGTCAGCGCTCGATTGCTTCAGGCATCGGTGTTTCGCCAAGCCGGTCAGCCGGATGCCGCCGAGCGTGTGCTGGTGGGGCTTGTCGAAGAACAGCCGAGAAACTATC
This sequence comes from Tepidisphaerales bacterium, assembly GCA_038223165.1. Classification (GTDB taxonomy): domain Bacteria; phylum Planctomycetota; class Phycisphaerae; order Tepidisphaerales; family Tepidisphaeraceae; genus DASYHQ01. The sequence continues at coordinate 3,017 of JBBRHE010000006.1, read as the reverse complement.
GCGTTCTCGTCGACCTGTATCTATATTACGCGCGCACCGGCCAGTTCGACCCACTCGTCGGCAAGCTCGAAGAGCTGCGCACGCGCGATGCCAGCAATCGCGCCGCTGCCGAGACGCTCGTCGAAGTATACGCCGAGCAGGGCCGCTTGGCCGATGCCGCCCGTGTGCTCGATTCGTTGCGCGCATCGTCCCCGCGCGAGAAGATCGACGATGCCGACCTGCTGTATTATTATTCAGGCCACTACACGCGCATCGGTCAGACGGATACGGCTGAGCAGTTGTTGGAGCAGGCGGTGACACTGGACCCATCACACGCTAGCGCAAGCAACGACCTTGGCTACTTCTGGGCCGATGCGGGTCGGAATCTTGAGCGCGCCGAGGCGATGGTGCGCGTGGCCGTTGATGCCGAGCCAGACAACGCATCGTTTCTCGACAGCCTGGGCTGGGTGCTCTACAAACGCGGAAAGTTTGCCGACGCCGAGCGATTTCTCGCCAAGGCCGCGAGTGTTGAAGAGGTCGATCCCGTGGTGCTCGACCATCTGGGCGACACGCAGTATCGGATGAAGCAACTGGATGGCGCCCAGCAGGCGTGGCAGAAATCACTGGATCGAATCAACGCCCAACCCCAGTTACGGGACGACCTCAAGGAACTGAAATTGAAGCTGATGATGAAGCTGAAGCAGTCGGCCAGTGGTCAGCCGGTCAGCGTCGCGCCCATTGCAACGTCCAACGGTCGCCCGGCAGCGGTCATGAAGTCCAACCGGTAACGGCGCCGAACACGCGGGCCTTTCGATTCAGGGTGTTTTCAACGATAATCTCTCGCCTATGTCCCAAGTCCCTCAAAGTGATGTGCCGTTGCGGTTGCAGAAGGAAGGCATCCCCGAAGGCCTCTGGATGCGCTGCAGCGAATGCGAGGAAATGCTCTACCGCAAGGTGGTCGACGAAAACCTGTCCGTCTGCCCCAACTGCCAGCATCACTTCCGCCTGTCGGCCCGCTCGCGCGTTGCGCAGCTGGTCGATCCGGGCAGTTTTGAGGAGATGTTCAACGATCTTGAACCGATCGACACGCTGAAGTTCGTCGACAAGAAGAGCTATAAGGATCGCATTAAGGCCGAGCAGGACAAAACCGGCAACAAGGACGCCGCCGTCTGCGGCAAGGGGTTCATCAAGGGTCGGCCGATCATGCTTGGCGTGATGGACCCGACGTTCATGATGGGCTCGATGGGCAGTGTAGTGGGTGAAAAGCTGACGCTCGCGATCGAAGCGGCCGCCGAAGAGGGGCTGCCTTTGCTCATCGTCTCGTGCAGCGGTGGGGCACGCATGCAGGAGTCGACGTTGTCACTGATGCAGATGGCCAAGACGTCGGCTGCGCTCGCCAAGCTGGACGATGCGAATGGTCTCTTCATCAGCCTACTGGCCGACCCAACCACCGGTGGCGTGACCGCGAGCTTCGCGATGCTGGGTGACTTTATCATCGCCGAACCCAAGGCGCTCATCGGCTTTGCCGGCCCGCGCACCATCTGGAACACCATCAAAGTCGAGCTACCCGACGGCTTCCAGCGTTCTGAGTTCCTCGAAGAGCACGGCTTCGTCGATTTCGTCGTTCACCGCAAAGACCTTCGTAGCGAAATCGCCCGGCTGGTCGACTATTGCGGCAAGTAGTGGTTATAGCGTGTTGGCGCGATGCGCAAACATGTCATCCCGAAGGGAGCGGCAGCGACCTGAGGGATGTCGAATGTGCGAGCGATTCTGTCCCGTCGAGATCCCTCGGGTCGCTTACGCTCCCCTCTCGGGATGACATGTTCTTTATCCCCGACTACACCAACCCCTCAATGTACTCGCGCATCTCTCGCGAGATCTCCATCGGGTTTCGATCTTCCGGCTCATCCTCCCACGAGTACGCCCCGCGATAACCGATTTCCTTCAGCGCCTGGATGACCGCTGGTATTCCCACGACGCCTTCGCCTAGCCGACAGGTCAAATGCCCGCCATGGGCCTTCACGTCCTTCAAATGGACGTGGCGAATCAGCGATCGCAACTCCCGCACGACTGAAGGCCCGTCCAGCCCGCTCGTGCCGAGCCAGCCCGTATCCAGCGCAATTCCACCGCGACCTTCGAGGGGTTCAATCTTCTCGCGGATCTCGGCAGCGCTTTTCTCCGGATGGTTCTCGTAGTTGAACGCAATCGTCGATGCCGCAAGCAACCGCTTCGTCGTCGCGACGTCGGAACCCCAGTACCCACCGTTAATGGCCGGGATGCCGAGTTGCTGGCATACCCGCACCGTATCGCCGGTCATCGCGCCTGCCAAACCGATGGGCGTCAGTCCATTGTCGGTCAGCACTTTTCTGTAGGTCGCGGCTCGTTCATCGGTCATAAGGGATGGTTCGACATGCGCACCCCATATTTCGACGGCCCGATAGCCCGCTGCCGAGATGGAGGCGCAGATGTCGGCCCATTCGCGTTCATCAGTCCGTTCGCGCGTCAGCTTGTCCTGTTCGCCCCAGTGTTGTAGTTCGAAGCGCCACTCGGTGACGCGGGCAACGAGATTGGCGGTGTTGAATGCAATCGTTGAAGCCATGATCGTGGAACCTCGGGATTGGATATTGATAACTACGCCAAACCGTTCAACTCTAAGCGAAGACTTCGGTTACGATATCGAAGTCGCACGTTGAAGTATAGGTGATGTGGGTGTTTGGACGCTGGCCGGAGTGGTGCAACTCAAACGTCGGCTGCCGTGGCGTGTCTTTGCTTCGACATCTCGTGGGTCGATGGGTGCAGATCGCTTTGCTGGGGTTCGCTCATGACGAAACGTTTGATTCTTCGCATCCTGCTGGGCGGTGTACTGCTGATCCTCCTTTCGGTGAGCGTGGTGTTTTTCCTTGTGTCACGCAAGGGGTCGGGCACGATCGAAGAGTGGGTAGGTTCGCAGATTCAGACGATCGCCGGTTCCTTTCTCAAACCGAAGCTGACGTTTACCGATCTTGATTATTCTTACCCGCTGACCGTTTCGCTTAAAA
>JBBRHE010000005.1:0-37327 GCA_038223165.1 Tepidisphaerales bacterium | reverse complement strand
AACGCTGCAACGCCTCGGAGCACACGTTTTCGAGGGTGAACGCAGCGATGGAGCAGGAAACGCTCGGAAAAACCGTGCAATTTACCCACCGAGGCGTTGAAACTGTCTATTTTTCAGTGTAATTTAATCGCGTCGTCCCCGTGGCTCGGGGCGACGTGGTGGTGATCGCGACGTTGGGGCGCGATTGCCGGACTTCGATGTGGTTGGACCGCATCGGGGCCGCTCGCGAGCTAAAGGGCTCGTGGGTCCGTCATCTCCACAGTTCTCTTTGAAAGGAGAATGTCTATGGCAAAGGCACCAGGCAAAGCGCTCACGAAGAGCGAAATCGCCGCCACGCTGGCTGAGAAGGTCGGCATCAGCAAGAAGCAGGTCAACCAGTTCCTGCTCGCTCAGGCTGAATTGGCTTACAAGCAGGCCAAGAACACGTTCGTCATTCCGGGTATCGGCAAGCTCGTGCTCGCCGAGAGCCCGGCGCGCGAAATGGTCATGCGTTTCGGTCCGAAGACGGGGCAGACCGTCAAGGTCCCCAAGCGCAAGAAAGTGAAGTTCCGCATCGCTAAGGCCGCCAAGGATGCAATCCTCGGCACCAAGTAAGCGATCCGTCAGAACCACCTTCTGATAGACACCACAGAAGCCGCAAGACTCCGGTCCTGCGGCTTCTCTGTTTGCTGACCGATTCACGTCAATGCGACGCGATACCGTGACATCCCGTCGCTGGAACCCCCATTGATGGGCTCGCATTGCAGGATCGCATTTCAGGCACAGACATTGCAGTGGGAGAACCGGACACACACAAAGGAGTGCGCAATGACAATGGACAACAGCATCCCACTGGCGACAAATAACATGACAGACGTCGGTGACCAAGCCGGCATTATCACGCAACTGAACTCACTGCTTCGCGGTGAAATTTCGGCGGCTGAGACGTACAAGCAGGCGATCGACAAGGTTGCTGACGGTACTGACCACGCCGGGGAGTCCAAACTGCTTCGCGAGATTCAGGAAGAGCATGGCCGGGCCGCCCAGAACATCAGGGAACGCATCCGCACACTCGGTGGAGAAGCGGCAGACTCGTCAGGCGCCTGGGGTGTGTGGGCCCAGACCGTGCAAGGCACAATGAGCCTCTTTGGTGGCGACATGGGTGCCCTCAAAGCCCTCAAGGAAGGCGAAGAGCACGGCCTGAAAGACTACGAAGAAGCGTTGGACGACGTCGACGGTACGTCGGCCCAGATGATCAGCAACCAGTTCATTCCGGCGCAACAGCGTCACATTAACCTTCTCGACCAGTTGCTCAGCTCGCCTGGAAAGGCATAGCTCCCCCACAACGCATCGGCGTGCTCAGCTTAGCTAAACACGCCATAACACAACCAAACGAGAACGCCCGGCCCTCCGCAGAGCCGGGCGTTTCTATTCAATATTCCGACTGGACGGTCGAACTGCTTACTGCACCGCAGTCACGTACGGCAATAGCGCCATGTAGCGGGCGCGCTTGACGGCCTTGGCGATCATGCGCTGTTCCATCGCAGTGGCACCGGTGCGCTTGCGGGACTGGATCTTGCCGTTGCCACTGATCATCTTCTTCAGCGACTCGGTGTCCTTGTAGTCAATATAAACCACGCCCGACTCGGTCGTCCGAGCGATCTTGAGCTTAGGGCGGTTGAACGTTTGGAACTGATCGCGCTTCTCGCGCTTCTCGCGGACTTCACGGGCCATGGGTAGCTTCCTTTAATCGAGGGGGGAAGTATAGCGACCACGCACGAGTCGTCAAGCAGCCCCGTTGCTGCGCGCAAGGTTCTGTAGAATCGAAGTGGTTCAGTGACCTCCGGTAAGAATCCTCAATTCGGTCTGCCAGCCACTAAAAACGCGATATAGAGCTAATGCGCGCTCATTCTGATGAACCAATCGGTCTTGAAGTCGAATCCGGGCCAACTCAGCAACGTTAGTCCGCGTTAACAAGGTTGGTCATTGGCGGTGCCGGCCGAGCATTCCGAGTGCCGCCAACCGTCGCTCAAAGATATCTCGCACTACCGCGCCCGCTACTAACCCGTAGTAACACAACCCATTAGTCAGAGTTGCACTGCCGCCGGGTCCGCGACGATCTTCTCGGCGATCGTGGCAGGTGGCGTCCCCCTTCTCTCCCCGGTCTCTACCCAAGGCGAGCCTGGATGGCTAACTTGATTGCACAATGACCACTATCGCCGACGCCGACATTTCGCGGCCCATAGAGCGCCAGCAGATCGATCGCGCACCGCGCGGCTGGGCTGCTCGCGTTCGGAGCTGGATGACTTGGCGCACGTTGCTGGTTGTCGTCCTGTTCCTCAACGTGCTGCCGATCTGGGTCGTCAGCTACTTGCCGACACAGGATGGACCGGCGCACATTTACAACAGCCACGTCTACTTCGCGCACTTCGATCGGTCGAACTATCAGATCCGCCAGTTCTATAACGTTGGGTATCAGCTTTACCCCAACATGCTTTCTCACCTGATGCTCGGCGGGCTGCAGTTCGTGGTTCCACCGTTGATTGCCGAGAAGCTTGTCGTTTCGTTGATCGTCACGCTTGTTCCGTTGTCATTGCTCTATCTGCTGAACAGCATCGAGCGTGGCCGCGGGGTGATGTGTTTGATCGGGCTCACGTTTGCCTATCACAACCTGCTGCACATTGGCTTCTACAACTTTTCACTGAGCGTCTCGTTGTGCCTGTTCGCGCTCGGCTGGTGGTGGCGCTATAAGGATCGCATGACGCTCACGCACCTCGGCGGGTTCTACCTGCTGGCCGCGCTGACGTACGTGTCTCACTTCGCTGGGTTCATGGTCCTGGTGGTCGCGATCACGATCACCGTCGCATGGACGGTCCTGCTGCGCGGTCTGATGGCGATCGTGCATGCCCGGCGTGGCACGTTTCGACAGGACGCCAGACAGACGTTGCTCTGGGGCGTCAATATGACCGCAATCCTCCTGCCGGTCTGGCTGGTCGGCTGGGACTACAACTATCGATACTACGACCCCGAACACGAAGGTTATCAGACACTGGTCGAACTCAACCGTGTCTTCTGGGAAACACTGACGCTGATGTCGTACAGCGATTGGCACCTGCAACTGGTGCCGATCGTGCTCTGGACCACCGCCGGCGTCGCGGGCATCACCATCCTGTATCGTTTGGCGCGATTGAAGCTCTTGCAGGAGCGCGACGCGTTGCTGTTGACATGCGCCGCGCTGGTCTACCTGTACTTCACGCTCCCCTGGGGGCGCAACGCTGGTGGGTGGGTGAATGATCGACTGTACATCCTGGCGTTTCTGTTGGCGTGGGCGTGGTTCGGTCGCTTCCATAAGATCGTTAACGTGTTCGTCGGCATCGCGCTCGTCGGCATCGCCGCGGCGCACACCGGACGATTGACGTACGATTATTGGCGATTGCAACCGGACCTTCGCGAGCTCGCTTTCGCGATGAACGAAATCGAACCGCACTCGACCGTCGCGTGGGAGCTGAACGGCGACTACCGCCCGGCGACGTTTCCGAAAGGCACACAATTGGTCAACCCGTGGCTGCACGCGCTGTCGTATTACGGACTGCAGAAGGACATCGCGCTCTACAGCAACTACGAAGCGGCCCACCCGTACTTCATGACGAGTTGGGGCGAAGCCGAACGTCGCGATCCGGATTACATCGTGGCGTTCGGGATGGCCAATGCGCCCGACCGCATCGCGCGACACTTGGCTCAGTATCAGGTGGTGAAAAGCTCGCCAAACCTGTCACTGCTCCGTCGCACGAGCAAGGTGGCCGACCTGTCCCAATGGACGACGTTGCCCGATGGTCGCCGATCACTGCGCCTGAGCATGGGACGTGCGGGCAACGAAAGCGCAGCGAAGGAAGCCGGCGTTCAGCGCGTGCCACGCGAACGACTTTTCGCGACGGGTGGTTGGGGCTGGGTGCGCACCTTCCCACGGCGCGACTGGCGCGGGCAAAGGGAGACGCCGGCGACCACGAACCTTTCGCAGCGTGAATACATCGACCTGCAGGGAGACGAACGGGATCGCACGTTCCGCATCGACCTGCCCAACGGCCGATACCACATCACCTACCACTTCGCGGTCAACCCGGATGGCGCTTACGAAACGCGCGTGATCACCAACGATCGTCGCGTGGGAACGGCGACCGTCCCAGACGCCGGTGAACCGCAAATACTGCAAGCCACCGTCGACGTCACCTCGGGGCAGTTGACGCAAACCTTCTACACCACCTGGCGCGCCTCACCCGACCGGCGGCGGTTGAAGATGTGGGCGATCAGTGGTATTGAAATCGACCCGGCAGAGCAGCCCCCTGGCGCGCCGGTCGTCGAACCTGCACAACCGGCCCCCACGACCCGACCCGCAAAACCGTAATGGGGGTCGTGCCCGGCAAGGTTCAGGACTCATAGTCTTCGTCGCGCCGGACGAACGGACAGGTGATCGAGGTCGGCCGGTAACTGTGCAATGAACGCCGACGAGTCTGATAGGATTGGGTGAACGCCTGGCGATTCACGCAACGAGGTTTGAAACATGTCATCCCGCAACGGGCCTTCCGATCGGACCTCCCACCTCAGTGGCCGGTTACCCTCAGCCAGACAGTTGCGCCATCACGCGCGGCGCTTTTACGGGTTTGTGCACTTCTCGATTAACACGTTTACAGACACCGAATGGGGTTTTGGCAGTGAACCACCAACGGTGTTTGACCCGACTGCGTTTGACGCCGAACAGATTGTCGACTCGGCCCGCATCGCCGGCATGACGGGCCTCATCCTCACCTGCAAGCATCACGCCGGCTTTTGCCTGTGGCCAAGCAATTTCACCGACTATTCCGTCCGCAACAGCCCCTTCCGGCAAGGCCGTGGTGACATGGTGCGCGAAGTCGAACGCGCCTGCCGCGCAGCCGGTCTGGAATTTGGGGTCTACCTGTCTCCATGGGACCGCAACCATCGCGACTACGGCTCGCGAGCCTACCTCGACTGCTATCGCGGGCAATTGCGCGAATTGCTGACGCAGTATGGTGAAACATTTGAAGTCTGGTTCGACGGCGCCAACGGGGGTGACGGCTTTTATGGTGGAGCCAACGAAAAGCGTTCCATCGACAACCGCACGTACTATGATTGGCCGGTAACGTGGGATCTCGTCCGCCAACTGCAGCCCGACGCCGTCATGTTTTCCGATGTTGGCCCGGACGTGCGATGGGTCGGTAACGAATCAGGCATCGCTGGTGATCCGTGCTGGTACACGATCGACGTTGGCAACGATTGCCCCGGTCAAGCCGATCACAACCACCTTAACCGCGGCGATCGCGACGGAGCGAATTGGCTGATTCCCGAATGCGACGTGTCGATCCGCCCGGGCTGGTTTTATCATGAGATTGAGGACAACCAGGTCCGATCGGCGAAGAACCTGGTCGATCTCTATCACGCATCAATAGGCCGCGGAGCTAATTTTCTGCTGAGCCTGGCACCCGATCGCAGGGGGCTGATTCCTGAAGTGGATCGCCAGAGCCTTCGAGCGTTCCGCTCGCATCTCGATCAAACGTTCAACACGGACCTCGCGGCCAATGCGACGGTGCAACAGCGCCCGGCTAGCGCGCCCGATGAAGTCGGCGCCACGAGCGTGATTACGGTCGATCTGCACACCACCCAGCGATTCAACCTTGTCGAGTTGCAGGAACGAATCTCGCTTGGGCAGCGCATTCATCGCTTCGCGATCGATGCCGAGCTCGCTGACGGGCGTTGGCACCCGATTGCCACAGGCAACGGTGTCGGCGCCCAGCGACTGGTCCGACTGGACCCCATTCAAAGCCGTCAACTGCGCGTACGAATTCTGGATAGCGCTATCGATCCTGACATCACATCCATTCGGGTCTTCCTTGAGCCTGATATCGACGACCAGCCAACACTCTCTCTGGACTCGGCATTGTCCGTCACTGTCGTCCAGGCGACCCTGGCAGAGCTGGTTCTGGATTTGGGTGTCGTGACATCCATCCACACGATTTGCTACACGCCAAGTGCCGACCATCGGGTCGACCGCTATGAGATTGATTTTGCTAAAGAGCCGGACGACTGGACCACCGGTCGCCGGACAGGTGAGTTCGGAAACGTTCGAGCGAACCCGGCCCCTCAACATATTGCTTGCGATATGTCGGCACGATACATCCGTTTCAAAGCCCTGCGATTTGCGATGGGTGACCGGTTATCTCCAGCCGATGTCGTTGTGAGAAGCTAGGGCAGGGTGCACTTGCCTTGTAGTGCCCTTGCTACAGATTTGCCATCGAACGCTTAGGTCACCTTCAATCCCTTCGGAGCGTTGCCGCGCAAGCGCGCCGATGCGCTGAAACGCGCTCGGGCGCGCACTGTGAAAGGCTTCATCGCGGAAAATGATTGCTCGAATTCCCTACGGAAATCAAAGACCGCCGACTGAAAATGCGCCACACGGCGCTCTGCTGCGCACCGGTTTCGTAAAGGGTAGGGACGAAGTGCGTCGCACGACGGTGTGACCTCATTCCTGACGCTCTTTGACAAGTGAATAGTCCCCTCACATCGACGGCCGTCGGTTCGTGTCGATTGTGGTCGTTTGTATGTCGGTTTCAGTTCGGTTGTACGTCGGTTTCAACGGACCATTTTTCGCTCGTAAAGACGGCCAACAGGGGTCCAGCAATCGAGTTACACGGCGACTATGGGGAAAGGAGACACGAGAAACTTTTATTTCTCTGATTCACCCCTGTGACGTTTAACGATGACGTGTGGGTCAACGTCACGCGCTTGATGTAAGACATCGCTATTGGAGGCAATGGTCGTCCATGCAGAAATAGGGGATGAATGCCCTTTCCATGAAGGGGAAACTGACCGGAGGTCTACAGACGTACGGCACGGTGGTTTGGCGTATGATGGTCAACATGGATTACACCGACATACACCGCTTGGTGAACGCGATCGCTGACAGTCCCAGCGGCATGCAGATGAACCGCGCAGAGTTGCTCAGCGCAACGCGATGGACGGGTCCGCATCTATTGACCGTCGCGCGGGCAGCGGAAGTGGATGGGCTGGTCGTTATCGAGGTCGGTGGTAGCGGTAACGAGACCCAGGTGAGTCTGTGCAGCCTTACGCGAAGTGGACGCAACTTTGTTGCTTCACACCGATGAGATTCGCACGCCGTCCTAGAGTTGTGCCCGTAACAATCCCGCAGCATGTTCGACGAGCTTCTCGCGAAACGGGCGATGTTTCCATTCGTCATACGTGATTCGCCTGGCGTGCTGTAGGTCCTGTGCAAAGATCACCGTCTGCTGCCGCGCGAAGTCGGTGTCGTAGACGTTGAGGTTGGCCTCGTCGTTTAACCGGAACGATCGCGTGTCAAAGTTGGCACTGCCGACTGAGACCCACTGTTCGTCGGCGATCAAGATCTTGCAGTGGTACATGGTCGGTTGATACTCGTAAATCTCCACACCTGCCTCAAGCAAGGGCCCCCAGCGTGATCGCGACGCTCGACGGACAAGGTGCGTGTCGATGTGTTTTCCCGGCACGATGATCTGGACCCTCGCGCCTCGCTTTTGCGCGTCGACCAACGCCTGCACCGAAAGGTCGTCCGGCACGAAGTAGGCCGTGCTGATGCGCAGGCTTTTCGTCACACACGCGATGGACATCAGATACATCAACCGGGCGCTTTCACTGCCTTCTTCGGGGCTGCTCATGAACATCTGCGCGATGCAGGCGCCGGCCGGTTCCAGCTTGGGGAAGTAATCGGGCCCGTGCAGGACTGTCTGGTGCGTCTTGAGCCAGTTGTCCATAAACGCCGCCTGCATCTGCGCGACGGCCGGTCCTTCCACGCGGAAGTGGGTGTCGCGCCAGTGCTCGGGATTCTGTGCATCGCCGGTCCATTCATCTGCGATGCCGACACCACCCGTGAACCCGATGTGTCCGTCGACCACAAGAAGCTTTCGATGCGTGCGGTTGTTCACCCGATGGAGGTTGTACCAGTGCAGCGCGTGATAGCGCTCGACTTCAGCACCGCAGTCGGCCAACAGTTGGATTGACGTGATGTCCATTCGTTTGCTGCCCAGCCAGTCGAGCAGCACGTGCACTTTCACACCCGCTTTGGCTCGATCGCAGAGCGCTGCGACGAACTGCCGGCCGATCTCACCTTGCCAGTAGATAAACGTCTCGAAGACGATCGTCCGTTGGGCCCCAGCGATCGCGTCGAGCATCGCGGGGAAGATCTGATCGCCGTTCACCAAAGGCTGAACGGTATTACCGGGCTTGGTTTGTGGGGGCAGCAAATGTTCGATCGAGCGCAGGAACTGTTCATCAGCAATGCCGTAGCGGTGCTCAATCTTGTGCTGGATCTTCTTCTCGTGCGAAGTGATCGCCCGTATGACCAGCGAGACGATATAGGTGACGACTACCGTCGTCAGGACGATTTTCCAAGTTTCCATGAATCTGCCGCTTACGAGTGGACGGTCAAAGCATCGCCTGGCCGACGCAACGCCGGATTAACCTGCTCTCCAGCCCGCTAACTCATAGTAGGATATCCGTATGACTGAGAGAACCACCAAAGTCGCGATCGTCGGGGCGGGCAGTGTCGGCGCAACAATCGCCTACGCCTGTCTGCTTCGCGGGGTCGCTAAGCGTTTCAGCATTTACGACATTGACTCGAAGAAGACGAGGTCGGAAGTGCTCGACTTGAATCACGGCATGCAGTTCGTGCCGATGGCAACCCTCGACGGCAGTGACGATGTGAACGTCTGTGCCGACGCCGACGTCATCGTTGTGACGGCTGGCGCGAAACAGAAGCCTGGTCAGACGCGTATGGACCTGCTGGAAGCCAACGTGCGCATCTGCCGTGAGATGCTGCCGAAACTACAGCGGGTCGCGCCCGATGCCATCGTCCTGATGGTAACCAACCCCGTCGACGTACTGACCTACGTGGCGCGGAAGATCACTGGTTTGCCCGCAAATCGCGTCATCGGCAGTGGCACGGTGCTCGACAGCAGCCGGTTCCGCTACCTGATCGGCAAGCACCTGGACGTGGCTGTGCAAAGTGTTCACGCCTACATCGTTGGTGAGCACGGCGACAGTGAAGTGCCACTGTGGAGCAGCGCGACAATCGCTAACATCCCACTGGCCGATTGGGCCAAAGCCAACTGGGGCACTCTGACTGACACGGATCGCGATGACATCTTCCACAATGTTCGCACCGCAGCGGCGCAGGTCATCGAAGGGAAAGGCGCCACGAGTTACGCGATCGGCCTGGCGACGGCAAAGATTCTCGAAGCGCTGTTGCACGACGAGCATCGCGTGTTGCCGGTCAGCTCGCTGATCAATGACTTCCACGGGATTGGCGATGTCTGCTTCAGTTTGCCCAGCATTGTGAATCGACAGGGAATTGAAGCTGTGTTGCCGTCACCAGTGGATGCGCGCGAACTCTCAGAACTGCGCGCCAGCGCTGATGTGATTCGAGGCGCGATTCGCCAGGCTGGGTTTTAAGGAAGAGCGCGAGTGCTGTGGCTTCCTACGATTTGCCGCGATTCAGGAACTGTTCGTAGGTCAGCCGTTCGAGGTCGAACTGATCGCGCGTGCGCGAGTACGCGCCGGGGCTTTGCAGTCGGCCGATCGCGTCGAGGGCACCGGGCTTAATGCGTTTTCGGTCGTCCAGCAGTTCGTCTCGAACGTGAAGGTGAAGCACCTTTCCGACGATTACACGGTTGCGGCCATACTCCAGCCGATCGAGGAATCTGCACTCCATGTTTACGGGGCTCTCGGCGATGCGGGGTGGCTTTACGCGCAGCGACGGAGTGGTCTTCAAGCCGACGTGGGCCAGTTCGCTCATACCAGCGGGAAAGTCGGTGGCGGCGAGGTTCATCGGTTCAACGATGGCCTCGGTGACGACGTTTACGACGAACTCGCCGGTCGCGAGGATGTTGGCTGCAGTGTCTTTAGGAACGCCGGGTTCGCGATCACCGATGCCGAGCATGACGATCGCAGGATCGCTACCCATGGCGTTGAAGAAACTGAACGGCGCTGCGTTGATGTTGCCAGCGGTGTCGATGGTGGTCACAAACGCGATCGGCCGTGGCACGACGACGGCCGTCAGCAGGGCGTAGCGGTCGCGCGGGGGAAGTTCGTCGAAGTTGTAGTCCATGGAGTCATCCTTCGGTTTGCCGCCGAATCATAGTCCGCCACATCGTGAGGGTCGCTGCCGCAACAGGTGTCAGGAGTGGATTCCTAATCGCTGCATCCAGTAAAGCGACGTCGTTCAATGGGACCGACCAGAGTGCATCGTGTTCGGTCGCGTCAAGTCGAGCCTCTACGTCGGCGCGCGTCAGTGAAGTCGTGGCGCTGAAGACCAACTCGGCCTGGCGAATCGACACATCCCGCGCGATGCCCAGGCACGCGACGTCTGCCAGGTCGGACCGCTGCAGGTTTACCTCTTCCGTCAGCTCGCGATAGACGACCGCAAAGACGTCGTCGGCCTCGGTCGGTTCCAGGCAGCCTGCGAACGGGTGGATTCGATTGGGGTAATACGCCACCCGCCCACCGCGACGGCCAAAGAGAAGAAAGCCGTCGGCGGTCGACAGGGCCACGCTCGCGCCGAGTGGGTTGGCCAATACTGTCAGTCCGTACAGGTCAGCGAAGTGCGGGTTCTTCAGGTTGGTGCCGACGAACGGTTTATAGCTGGTCGGCGAAAACGTCAGCTTCAGTTGGTTGGACGACGCGTCGAACGATTCCAAGCGGCACATCGGTCCGTCAAACAACTGCACACCAGGCCTGGCTGCGAGCCGCCATGCGTCTTCGATGGCGAGCTCGACCTCGGGAATGATCGGTCGCGACGACGGCACATGTGCGGTGGCGATCTGCGACGGTGTCCAGCGACCCTGGGCGAGAACGGAGAACATCCCGCACAGAATAACGGCGGTTGGTGGTTTGTCGTAAGGGACAGACCCAACATCAACCGCCTCACACTCGCGGTGCGATGACAACAGTCGCGGGCAGGTAGACACTGAACGTGCTCCCTTTGCCGCTGGCGCTCTTCACGTCCAACTCGGCACCCATCGCGTCGGCGAGGCGCTTGCAGATCGTCAGGCCCAGGCCGTTGCCCTTGTTGCGGTCGCGCTCGGGGTTGCGCAGTTGGAAAAACTCGTCGAAGATATACGACAGGTTCTCGGGCGCAATGCCGACACCGGTGTCGGTGACCGCGATGCGCACCCGCCGTGGGTCGTCGTTGCTGCCGGGTTCAAATCCGTAAGTGACGCGCACTTCGCCGTGTTCCGTGAACTTGATCGCGTTGCCGATCAGGTTGCCGATGACGCGCGCCAGCTTGATCTTGTCACTGTGCACCCACAGGTCCGCGCCTTCCTCGAACGTGAAATTGAGGTTCTTGTCGCGCGCTAACGGCATCAGGTGCTTACATTCCATCTGGAGCAAATCGCGCAGATCGAATTCTGATTCCTGCAATTCGATACGGCCCGCATCGAAGCGCGTAACGTCCAGCACGTCACCGAGCAGGCTGACGAGCGCCATCGCGCTGCTGTGCAGTTCCTTGGCCATTTCGGCGATCTCGCTCTCGCGGCCGGGAAGGCTGGCGGTGCGGCGAATCAGCTCGGCGAGCAGGCTGATTGCGTTGGCGGGGGTGCGCACGTCGTGACTGACGGCAGCAAGGAAACGCGTCTTGCGCACGCTGGCCTCTTCGGCCTCGCGACGGCGCACGTCGAGCTCGCGCTGCAGGTCTTTCAACGGCGTGATGTCAACCGACGCCGACACCGAGGCGATCGGCTCTCCCTCGGCATTGCGAATCGGCGCCACGCTGTACAGGATCGTAATGCGCCGACCGGATGGCAGGACCACATCTGCCTCCTGGGCTATCGTTTCCTGGTTGGTCGTCAGGGGCAGGGCGGTAGGAAGGCTATTTTGTTCGACCCCTCCGCGGAAGACACGCACCTGCTTGACGAAGTCAGCGTGTTCGACATCCGTGTCTGCCGGCATGCCCATCATGACGGCCCCGGCCGGATTGAACCGAAGGGTCGAACTGCCCGCTTCGATAAACGCCATGGCGACCGGCGCTGTGCGAAACAGCGCTTCGAACTTGCGGCGTTCCTGCGCGACCTCGCCGAACAGGCTGTCCGCACGGAGCGTCGAAGCGGTCTGGCTGGCAATCGATTCGATCAACGCGATCTGCTCGGGCGACCATGAACGCCGATGCGTGCTATACCCTTCGATGGCACCGATGAGCTTCCCACCCACCTGCAGAGGCGCGCTGATCACAGTGACCATTGGAGCGACATTGACGGGTTGGGGAATCTGCAGGTCGGGTCGCAGCGAGATGTCTTCAATGAATCCTGTCCGACCGTGCGACAAGACAAGCGACGCGAAGGTCGAGTCAAACGGGAAGGTCTCTGCGCGAATGCCTTCGGGTCCAAATCCGTGGTGGCAGGCCACGCGTATCGTGTCGCCCTCGCGAAGTAGAACCGCCGATGCAGTTCCACTGCCGTCGAGCAGGATGTTAAGCGTCTCGCAGATGCGCGATAGCGCCTCGTCGACCGGCATCTCGATCGACAGGTTGCGCGACAGTTCGAGCAAGACGCCCAGCGATCGCTCGCGGCGGGCGAGTTCCTCATTGGTCACGCTCAGCTCTTCACTCTGGCGCTCCAGCTCTTCGGTCTGCGACTGCAACTCTTCGTTTTGCCTCGCGATCTCCTCTTCGCGGGCGGCGATCTCGGCGTTATTGGCCTCGAGGGTCTCGGCACGCAGCAGGCTTTCGGACCACGAGCGGAGCAGGTGATCGAAGATGAAGGTTTCGACGAGCAGGCCCACGCACAGCAGAAAGCGGTGCATGGCGGCGCGTTGGTCGTCCTCGAACTGGTTGGCGGTGAAGGCTAGGAGAATGGACGTTGCAAACAACCCCCAGAGCAGTCGCCGGCTGCGCGCCCACCAGCAGGCCAGCAGGACCACTGGGTAGACAGTCGACGCATTGAATTTCACACCGAGGTGTAGGTCGAGCCAGAACAACAGCGCCAGCGCGATCGCCGCCACTATCGAGGCGACGACGAGGATCAGAGGTCTGGGCGTGGACTGCGACACCATAATGGTCCCTTAGCCTCGTGTCCGCCGGAACATGCAGGAGCCGACCTGCGACAACCGCCGCGCGCCGATCGGCGCCTCGGCCTTGCCTAGCACGAGCACGCCCCCGGGACGCAACGCGCTTTCGAGATTCAACCAAAGCTTTCCAGCGGCGGCCGGTTGCAGGTAGATCGCGAGGTTGCGACAGCAGATCAGGTCGAACGCGCCCGGTTCGACCGATCGCGTCGCATCGCCCGTGCGAAAGTGCATTGCCTGCCGAAGGGTGTTGGTCGCTTTCCACGACGGGCCTTCGGGCACGAAATACCGGTCGCGCAGTTCGGTTGGCACCGACGCGATCTCCTCGTCCGTGTACACGCCGGCGATCGCCCGGCGGATGCCGGCCTCGCGGCAGTCGGTGCCCAGTAGTTTGGCGCGAAAAAGCGCGTTTTGCTCGGCCAGCAGCATGGCCAGTGAGTATACCTCCGGCCCTTCCGAACATCCCACGCTCCAGATACGCAGCGTGCCCGAACGGTTAAGCAAGTCGGGCAACACGTCGTGCTTCAGGGCGTTGAAGACCGCCGTGTCGCGGAAAAACGAGGTGACACCGATCACCAGCGCGTTCATCACGATCGGCAGCAAGGCCGGGTTCCGCTCGATCTGCCTGCGGGCGACGACCGCATCGCTGCAGCGAAGGGCCCGCAGACACGCGGGGAGCCGACGGGCGAGAGTGCCGGGCTTGTAGTCGCTCGGTTGGACGCCACCCTGCCGCAGAACCCAGTTGACGAGCACCTCGTCCTGACCGTTCAGTTGGCTCTCTTCGTAACTGTTGAGCGCGACGTACGGCACGCGCACGCGTGGGGTCAGGTTCAGCGCCTGACCGCGCGGTCGCAGGTCGTCGGCGAAGGTGATGTGGCGGAACTCTAGTGGACGAGATAGCACGATACCTTCACACCGCGACCCCATTCCCGATGTCGCCGGCGCGCCTTTGTGACCCACGTCCAATGTAACGGCCTTCGCGTGCGACGGTCAACATTGAGGGTCGGTATGGGTTTGCCGGCCAACGCGCGGCGCCCGAACCCATCGGCAAAGGTCTACTACACGTTGATGATCTTCAACGTGTCGGTCGCCGTGTCGAGCAGTGCAACGGTTTTCTCGCTGCCATCGAGCGCGCCAGGGCTGATGAGCCGCGTGCGATCCTGGCGTTCGTCGATCGAGGTCTTGGTATGACCGACGAGGATGTAGTCGTACAGCTTCTCGCGGAGCAGGCGCTTGGTGAGCTTGGGGTCGTTCCCATGAATGACCGCGACCGTCTTACCGTCGCTCTCGAACTCACCGAGCACGCCGAAGCACTGGATGCCCAGGTTGTCGGCGTGGCGCAGCAAACCCATGCGGTCGGCGTCGCGATCGCCCCAGACAAACGCGGCGTTGTAGCCGGCCAACGGGTCCAAAACCTTGCGGTTGCCGATGTCCCCGCAATGGACGAACAGCTCCGCGCCGGCGTCGGCGAGCACGCGCACTGCGGTCGCCATGACGTCGAAGCGATCATTCGTATCACTGATGATCCCGACCAACATGAGCGGCGGATTGTAGTGAGACTGTGGACAAACTGTGAGACCCCTGTGTGAGATTTTTTGCAGAACGTTGAGGCTGCAGCCAAGCGCGGTAATGCGCTCATCGCCTCAGGCTCGGATATTGCTGATTTCCAGCCATTTCAACGTCCCTGTTTCCGTGTCGAGCGTCGCCACGGTTTTGATCTGCGCGCGGTGCAGGGCCCCGGGATTGATGACCCGACACTCACCTGCCGTTTGGTCCTGCCGCAGGTGCGTGTGTCCTTGAAACAGGTAGCGATAGCGGCCCTCGCGCAAGGCGCGGGTCTTGGTGGCAGTGTCGTCACCATGCATGACGATCGCGGGTTGACCGTCCAGCGACACCTCACCATGAGTACCGAGGCAGGTGACCCCAACCTGCTTTGAGTACGCTGCCAACTCGACGCGATCCCAGTCGTTGTTGCCAAAGACGAAGTAGGACGGCACCGATCCGGCGAGCAAGTCGACGATGTCGGTGTCGCCCACATCCCCACAATGAATGAGCACCTCGGCCCCGGCGGCCAAGAGCGTCTCCACGCCAGCTTTGGCGGGAAAGTACTGGCCGTGCGTGTCACTGAGAAGACCGACGATCATGACGGGCGCTAGGGTAACGGAAGACCGTTCGGTGTCCCAGCTATCGGGCGTTTGCCCCATGAGTGGCGCGAGACTACGGTAGAGATCTCTACCCGTGGGAAAGTACCGCAGTGAACGAACCGCAGCAGCCTTCCGATCGACCGTTACCCGTCGAACCCCCTGCCATCGAACGTCCCGCCTCGGTGTCACCGACCGAGCCGATGATGGAGGCCGAGTCGATCGCGCCGGGACACGACCCGTACGCAGCGCTGCGCATCCCCAGTGCCCGGCTGTACCTTCTGGGCTTCTTCCTCGAGGTGATCGGGTCGCAGATCCAGTCCGTCGCGCTGATGTGGGAACTGTTCCAGCGGACGAACTCGGCCCTGGTCCTGGGGTGGGTCGGGGGTGTGCAGGCGGTCCCCATGCTGCTGTTGACCTTACCGGCAGGGTATCTCGCGGACGTGTTGAACCGCAGGACGATCGTGTTCGTCTCGCAGGTGGGTCAGGCGTTGTCATCGGTGTGGCTAGCGTGGTTGTCATGGCATCACAGTTCCGTTGGGATAATGCTGATGGCGATCGGGATGGGGTCGGTGTTTCAGGCGCTGGGTTCACCGGCGCGGTCGGCAATGTTGCCGAGCATTGTTCCACCACACCTGTTTAGCAACGCAGCAACCTGGAGCAGTAGCAGCTTTCAGGTCGCCAGTGTGGCCGGGCCGGCGCTGGGCGCGCTGGTGCTGCTGGCCGATGCCGGTTGGGCTTACCTGGTCGCGGCAGCATGCTCGGCGATCTACGCGATCAACATCCTGTTCGTAGCGATGCGCCCGTTTGCGCGCGAGTCGCGCGAGCCCATGCTGCAGTCGCTGGCCGAGGGGCTGCGCTTCGTCTGGGGGACCAAGATCATTCTCGCGACGATCACGCTCGACCTCTTTGCGGTGTTGCTGGGTGGGGCGGTTTACCTGCTGCCGATCTTCGCGGCCGAGCGGTTGCAAGTTGGGGAATGGGGCTACGGCTTCCTGCGTGCGGCACCGGCGGTGGGGGCGTTCGTGATGGCGATGATCATCGCGCATACACCTCCGTTCAAACGGGCCGGCCCTGCAATGCTCTGGGCCGTCGCAGGCTTCGGCGCCGCGACGATCGTCTTCGGGCTTAGCACGAACTACTGGTTGTCGTTGCTGATGATCGCGCTGACCGGCGCGTTTGACAACGTCAGCGTCGTCGTCCGCCACACGCTGGTTCAGGTGTTGACGCCCGACCGCATGCGCGGGCGCGTCAGCGCCGTGAACAACGTCTTCATCGGTGCCAGCAACGAGGTCGGTGGCTTTGAGAGCGGCGTGACCGCGGCGTGGCTCGGCGCGGTACGCAGTGTGGTCTACGGTGGCATCGGCACGATCCTCGTCGTCACCGCCGTCGCGCTGAAATGGCCACAGGTGAGGCGATTCGGTTCGCTGACGGATGCGGTCGCCGATGACGTAAAGCATGGTTCCCCCAAGTGAGATCGGTTCCTAGTAAGCGATCGACGGATACCGACAGGCTCAGTTGTAACTCCAAATCGCCCTCACCCGGAATTCTCCCGGCGTATCGGGAAAGAAGCCGGAGGATGGCAGTTACTTCGGCACGAACTTCATCGCGCCACTGTTCATGCAGTAGCGCAGACCCGTCGGTTGCGGGCCGTCGGTGAAGACGTGACCGAGGTGTCCGTGGCAGGTGGCGCATTCGACTTCGACGCGCGAACCGTCAGCATCGGGCACGTCCTTCACGCTCTTGGCGGTCGCCGGTTGCCAGAAGCTCGGCCAGCCGGTGTGCGAGTCGTACTTCTCGGTCGAGTGGAACAGCAGGGTGTCGTCGGCGGCGCAGTGGTAGTCGCCGGTGATCTTGTTGTCGTGATAGGCGTTGCGGAACGGTGGCTCGGTTCCCTCCTGGCGCAGGATGTAGTACTGCCCGGGTGTCAGCCGTTGCTTCCACTGGGCGTCGGTGAACGACTTGTAGTCCGTCGCTCCGGTCACTCCGACCGCTTCGACCGCGTCGACCGCTTCGGTCGGTTGGGTCGCTGCAGTCGGTTCCTTCGCGGTGGGCGTCGCCACATGCTCGCAACCGGTGATGGTGGCCAATCCTAGCATTGCAATGGTCAGATGTTTCATCATGGGGGGTGCTCCGTTACAGGTAACTATACGCATCGTTTGCCCGCTCGGATGACCCGCGCCGGTCATTCCTCCTCCGCGTGCGGTTTGTACTGCGACACGATGCCCTGCTGAACTTGCGGGGGCACCGGGTCATAGTGGCTCAGCTCCATCGCGAACGACCCGCGCCCACCGGTCACGCTCTTGAGTTGCGAACCGTACTGCATCACCTCGCTAAGTGGTGCCGATGCCTTGATGACAACCATGCCCCCACTGGCGACGTCGGTTGCCTGGATGCGGCCGCGCTTGCCCGACAGGTCACCCGTCACGGCGCCCACGACGCCTTCGGGCACCGTCACTTCCATGTTGACGATCGGTTCGAGCAGCACGGGCCTTGCTTTGGCAAACGCGTCACGGAACGCGAACTTACCTGCGGTCTTGAACGCAATCTCCTTGCTGTCGACGGCGTGGTGCTTACCGTCGGTGACGACCACCTTCACGTCCTCGACCGGGTAGCCCGCGATCACACCCGCGTCGATCGTCTCGCGAATGCCCTTCTCGATCGCGGGGATGTATTGGCCGGGGATGCTGCCACCGAACGTCTCGTCGACAAACTGGAAGCCACTGCCGCGCTCGACGGGCTCGATGCGAAGGAACACCTCACCGAACTGCCCGGCGCCACCGGACTGTTTCTTGTGGCGATGGTGTCCGTCGGCTGTTGTGCTGATCGTCTCGCGGTAAGCGATCTTCGGGGGCTTGGTGTCGACCTGCAGCCCACGGTTGCGCAGCTTTTCGAGGACCAGGCGCAGGTGCATCTCACCAACGCCGTTGATGACGATCTCGTGCGTCTGCCGATCGGTGTGCCACTTGAAGGTCGGGTCTTCCTCGGCCAGCTTGGCCAGCAGGATGCTGATCTTCTGCTCGTCCCCGCGCGCGTGGGGGGTAATGGCCAGCCCGAACATCGGTGTCGGGTACGTCAACGGGCGCAGGTGAACACTGTCCAGCGCGTGGTCGTCGTGGAGCACATCGTTGACGTGGATGTCCTCGATCTTGGCGACCGCGCCGATGTCCCCAGCGATGATCTCGTTGGCCTCTCTATGCTCTTTGCCCTGCAGGTGGAAGACGTGCCCGAGCTTGATCGGCTTCTTGGTGTGCCCGAGGAAGACCTGCGATTGCCCCGTCGCGCGACCCTGGTGGACGCGGAAGATCGCGAGCTTCCCGACGAACGGGTCGGTGGTCACCTTGAACACGTGCGCCAGCAGCGGGCTGGTCGAATCGTTCCAGTAGCTGAAGGGCACCTCGTCCTGCGGGCTGCCCGCGCGGTCGCTGCCACGATAGCTGAGGAACGGGCGCAGGTTCCCCTCTTCCGGCGACGGGAACCAGCGAGCGATGAAGTCGAGCAACTCGGCAATGCCCACACCGTTCTTAGCGTCGGTGAAGAGGATGGGGACGATGTGCGCCTCGTCCATCGCGCGTTCGAACGGCGCGTGGAGCGCTTCGTAGTTCGGTTCCTCACCACCGAGGTAGGTCTCCATCAGGTTCTCGTCCATCTCGACGATCTGATCGAGGATGGCCGAGTGCGCCTGCTCGATACTGTTGCCGTTGATGTCGCTGTTGCCTTCCTTGTTCAACAGACACTCGATGACTTTGGTGTGGCCACTCGTCGGCAGGTTGACCGGCAGGCACTCGCGACCGAAGTTCTCCTGGATCTGCGCGATCAGGTTGCGAATGGCCGCTGAGTGGTCCTCGGTGCTGGCCTGGTCGATGCGGTTGACGATGATCGCCCGCGGCAGGTTGAGGTTGGCAGCCGTCTCCATCATGCGTCGCGCGACGACCTCCACACCCGTCGTCACGCTGATGACGACCGCGACAGTCTCCACTGCGGGCAAACACGCGATGGCAGCGCCGACGAGGTCGGGCGAGCCCGGCGTGTCGATGAGGTTGATGCGCTTCCCAGCGTGGTCGGCGTGCAGGATCGACGCGTAGATCGACTGCTTGTGCTCCTTCTCCTCCTTCTCAAAGTCACTGAAACTGGTTCCATCTGCTACGGACGCCTTGCGGTTCACAGTGCCGCTGGCCAGCAGCATGGCGTCGACGAGGGTCGTCTTGCCACTGGCAGCATGACCGGCGAGCAGGACGTTGCGGATGTCGGCGGTGGTGTACGTGGGCATGACCTGTTTCTCCTTCGAGCGTGTCTGAGACGGTTGACTCACGCGTGTAGTGGTCGCGGCCGAGGGGCACCTGCCCGAGATGCGTCCCTTCGGGACGGCCGCTAAACGCGATCTGTTGACCTTCTCACACACATCCTCGGCAATTCGTTCCAAGCCTGTGGGCGACGCGCAGACTGTACGACGTGAGACGGCTTTGCCGTCGGGCTGAACGAAGCGTACCGCCGAGGCAGCATGCTGAGCAATGCGCGATCGGCGAGCCCAACCGCAAAATAATAGTTTGGGGTGTTCTTCCTCCTGCCTGAACCCTGACCCAGACAGCCAACCCATGGCCGGGCATAGTGTTAGGGTTACAAGTGCGGTCACAAGGGGGTCGAAGAAACCGACCGCGAACCGACATGAAACCGACATATGAACGACACAAACCGACAAGAACCGACCGCGGTCGATGGCAGGGGGAATCCGGTCGAGTCGGCCGCGAAAGGGTGGCACCGTCGAGGGGGGCGGGCAAAAGTCAGTGGCGCGGTCCTGCATACCCTAGCGGTTCCGGTGCGCGCCGCGGTGATGTGGCGCGCACCAGACATTCTTAGCGCTTCAGGAATCCACTATTTTGAGTGTTGAACCGATGCGCGCCGGGAGGCTTATTCGTGCATGCGGGTGGTTACAAGC
The DNA here is from genome assembly GCA_038223165.1 of Tepidisphaerales bacterium. Classification (GTDB taxonomy): domain Bacteria; phylum Planctomycetota; class Phycisphaerae; order Tepidisphaerales; family Tepidisphaeraceae; genus DASYHQ01. The sequence continues at coordinate 17,152 of JBBRHE010000005.1, read as the reverse complement.
GACGTCGAAGAAGTCGATCGACCACTCCCTATCCCCCGTGTACTTGCGGTACGTCGGGAGAGGGCCGGGGTGAGGGCGCGGGGTCCGTCGGACAATCCTCGATACCGCTTTGCGGGTAAGCTTTTTTGGGGAGGGAGACTAACCCGCAAGCGTCAAGGCAGGATCGTTTGACGCTCGATAGCCCCCTCACCCTAGCCCTCTCCCGGCGTACTGCGGGTACGCGGGGGAGAGGGGACCGTAGATTCAATATCCGCCTGACTTTTTTGCGTCTTCGTCGTCATCATGATCGTCGTGCGCGACGGTCGGGTCGGCAATGGCGCAGCCCATTAAGCCATTGTTCATCGACGCGATCGTCCGGGCAGCGAACTCGCTTTGCTTGCGGCGGTCCTCTGCCGGTTCCAACGCGGCGCAGGGGGTGCCGAACAAGGGTTTCGCGTAGGGCAGATGGCTGTCACCCCGCGCCAGGATGTGGCAACCGTTGGCCATGCCGGTGACGGGGTCGCGCTCGACCTTCATCGCGCCGTCATAGCCCCATTGGGTGAAACTGCGGGCATTACAGTAGTGGCTGACAAAACTTCGGCGGAAACGGTCGGTTGACCAGTTCTGCTTGCTGCGGTGCAGGACGTGACCGTTGAAGAACGCAACGTCACCGGCTTTCATCGTCGCGAGCACCTGGTCGTATTTGTCGGCGACGCGCGACAGGGCGTTCTTGCTGTCGTCGGTGTTCGAGACACCGTTCACATAGCGGACGTCACTCAGTAGTTTTTCACCGAAGCCGTAGCCCGCTTCGGGGCAGGGTGGGTAGACGGGCTCGTGACCACTTCCCTTAGCGAACCACATCGCGCCGTTCTGCTCGTCGCAATCGTCGATCGCAATCCACGCGCCGCACAGCGAGTCGGGCATCGTGGGGATGTAAAAGCTGTCCTGGTGCCACCCCTGACCGGCCGACTGCGCGGGCTTCAGGAAGAGCATCGTCTGCAGCGCAAGCAGGTCGGGCCCAATGATGACTTCCAGCACGTCCAGCACGCGCGGGTGAAGCATGAACCGCTCGTGAAGCTCGAGCTTGCGGTGCAGCATGTGGATGCGAAGGAAGAAGTTGGCCTTCTCCTCTGGCGACAAATGCTCCGGTGGGGCGCCGAAGTCGTTGACCGTCACCCCAGCACTGCTCTCCAACTGCTTGGCGGCGGCCTGCTGCTCGGGCAGGCGACCTTGCATAAGGTCCTCGGTGTGCTGCCGCAACTCGGCAATCTCGTCTTTTGAAACGAGGTTTCGGACAATCAGGAACCCGTCTCGCCGGAAGTTGATGTACTGGGCGATCGAAACCTGATACCGATCCAGATGCACGTCGTTGATTGCCGCGGTAGCGACCATGAAAGGCTCCTGAAGGATGGGACGATCGAAATATGTCATAAAAAAGCTTGGACGGAATAGATGGCTTTGCTGAATCCATGTCCGGTATTGATCTTTGCAAACCTGTGAGTTCGGGCCGATAACAGATAGCGCGACACAGGACGTTAACCCGTGACGTTCATGTATGACTGGGAACCTCATGAAGAAAGACGTGACGATCGTTGCCCATCGGGGCGCTTCGTTCGATGCGCCGGAAAACACGATGGCGGCGTTCGACCTCGCCTGGCGGCAGGGGGCCGACGCGATCGAAGGGGATTTCCGACTCACCGCTGACGGTCAGATCGTCTGCATGCATGACCCGACCTTGGCGCGCACCGCGGGGGTCGAGCGTCAAGTCAGCGAATCAACCTTGGCCGACCTGCAGCGGTTGGACATCGGCCGATGGAAGCGCGCAACCTACGCTGGTGAACGCATCCCAACGCTCACAACCATTCTTGAATCACTGCCGATGGGCAAGGGGATGTTCATCGAAATCAAGAGTGGCACCGAGATCATTCCGATCTTTCGGCAAGTGCTGGCGCGGCACGAGGCACGTTGGCCGGACCTGCGGGTGATCAGTTTCGACCAAGCGGTGATCGCTGCGGTCAAACGGACGATGCCGGGGTTGAAGGCGTACTGGCTGACGGCGTTCAAAGAGGATGAACACGGAACAATGCGCCCGACGATTACCGACGTGCTCTCGATACTGGCTGAAACCGGAGCCGATGGCGTGGATGCCGAAGCGAACGTGCAGGCGCTGGATGAAGACTTTGTCCACGCATTGGCAGCAGCGGGCAAAGCGTCGCACGTATGGACGGTTGATGACGCCGAGCTTGCACGCACGATGATGCACCGGGGGGTGAGTTCGATCACCACCAATCGACCGGGGCAGATTCGCGAAGCGCTGGGTCTGTGATACGAAGAGGCCCGGTTAAGCGTCGCGAGCGTCGTTGCTGAACGCTGGGGAAATTCAAGCAATGGGCAAATAATGTTGACACGATTGCGGTCAATATGTAGACAGCTTCGCCACCAGTTGCCCATCTCTGATTAATGCCATGTCGACAATGACGCGGATAACCTCGCTGCCCGTCCTGCCGACCGACCCGTCGGCAGGCATGGATGAAATGGAAGCCCTCGCGGTCGACCTGCGGCGATCGATTCGCGGACAGGTGCGATTCGGTGCGCACGATCGGGCGCTCTATTCCACCGATGCCTCGCCATACCAGGTGATGCCACTGGGCGTCGTCGTCCCCGCGGACATTGCGGACATCGCCGAGGTGTTGCGGATCTGCTCTGCGAGCCGCGTGCCTGTTCTGCCGCGCGGTGGGGGGACGAGCCTGGCGGGGCAATGCACGAATCGAGCGGTCGTCGTCGACCTGTCGTCGATGTGCCGTGAGGTGTTGACGATTGATGCCGAGCGTCGCCAATGCGTTGTCGAGGCGGGGATTGGCGTTGACGAACTGAACCGCCGGCTTGCTAAAAGTGCTCCGGGATTGCTCTACGCCCCGGACCCCGCGACGGTCGCGCAGGCCACGATCGGTGGTTGCATCGGCAATAACGCCGCGGGCTCGCGGTCCATTCGCTACGGGCGCACGAGTGAAAATATTGCCGGCGTGGACGTGCTGCTGGCCACGGGTGAGCGACTCTGGCTCGAACCGGGATCCGGGCGGCGCGACGCCTCGGCACTGCGCCTCGCGACCGCGGTTGCGGAGGTCGTGCTGCGTCACGCGGCCCTGATCCGGGACCGGTTTGCGAAGACGATCCGCCGAAACGCGGGTTACGGGCTCGACCTGATCTTGAAGCAACTGGATACCGGCGTGCCAATCGAAGACCTCGACCTTTCCGGCCTCATCTGTGGCAGTGAAGGCACGCTCGCGGTGGTCGCGGGCGCGAAGTTGAAACTGCACCCGATTCGGACCGCAACGGGGCTGGCGATCGCGTCGTTCGCGACATTGGACGAGGCGATGAACGCGGTCAACCCGATTCTGACGACCGATCCGAGCGCGGTCGAACTGCTGGATGACGTCGTCCTCCGCGCCGCGATGGGGAATGATGTCTGCCGGCCGTATGTCGACCTGCTGCCGCGCGCCAATGGGGGCGCGGCGCCGATGGCGGTGCTGTATGTTGAGTATCAGGACGACACGCCGGCCCAGATCGAGACGGGGTTCGACAAGCTGTCGGCGACGTTGCCGGGCGTGCCGATCGAGCGCTACCGCGACACCGCCGCGATGGCCAAGGCGTGGACGCTGCGCAAGAGTGGTGAGGCCCTTCTGCACGGCCTGCCCGGCAACCGCAAGCCGCAGACGTTTGTCGAAGACAACGCCGTGCCGGTCGAAAATCTGCCACGGTTCGTGCGCGAGTTCAAGAAGATCGTCGCTCGCCACGGCACCGAGGCTGCATACTGGGCGCACGCATCGGTCGGTGTGCTGCACGTTCGACCGATGATCGACCTGCACGATGCGCGCGACCGCGACATCATGCAGAAGATCGCGATCGAGGTTGCCGACTTGGCGCGACAGTGTGGTGGTGTCATGTCGGGTGAACACGGTGACGGGCGCATCCGTGGGCCGTTGCTCGAACGGTTCTACGGCCCGGAACTGATGGCCGCGTTCGCAGAGGTGAAGCGCATCTTCGATCCGCTCGGCATTCTGAACCCCGGCATGATCGTCGGCGTCGGGCCGATCGAATCGATGACGCAGAACCTCCGCGCGCTGGCAGAGGTGGGGCACGATCACGATCACGATCACGATCACGCGAAGAACGGGCGGACATCGTCGCACCGTGCGATCGACACCTATTTCGATTACGGCGATCAGGACGACTTCGGTCACGCGGTCGACATGTGCAACGGTGCCGGCTTCTGCCGCAAGACCGCCGGTGGCACGATGTGCCCGAGCTATCGCGGCACGATGGACGAACGCCACAGCACGCGCGGCCGGGGCAACGCGCTGCGGCAGGCGATCCGCGTCGGGCTGGGAGACGGTGAACCGGTCTGGAACGACCCCGAGACGATGGAAACGCTGGACTTGTGTCTCAGTTGTAAGGCGTGCAAGACCGAGTGCCCCAGCAATGTCGACGTCGCGCGGTTAAAGGCGGAATACCTCGCCCAATCCTGGCGCGACCGTGGTGGGCCACCGTTGAAGGCGCGTGTGTTCGGTCACGTGCGGCGATTGAACCAACTGGGCACGATCACGCCGGGCATTGCCAACTTCGTGTCGAACCTGCCACCGGTGCGCGCGATCATGAACCGCGTGCTGCACATCGCGCCCAAGCGATCACTGCCGGCGTTCGCGCCGAGCTTGTATGGGTGGTTCAGGAAGCATCGACGAGCGAACGGCACCGGCGCGGTGACGAGGCCCAAGGTGGTGTTCTACGCCGACTGTTTCGCGACCTACAACGAGCCGCACGTGGGCCAGGCCGCGGTGCGGGTGCTGGAGGCGTTGGGGTATGAAGTTGTCATGCCGAAGGTCGCCTGCTGTGGCCGGGCGATGATCTCGACCGGGCTGCTTGCCGATGCCATCACGTCCGCCGACCGCGCGCTGGAGACGTTGTCGGCGGCTATTGCGAACGAAAATGTGCGCGCGATCGTCGTGTGTGAACCATCATGCTTAAGCGCGATCACCGACGACTGGCTGCAACTGAAACTCGCGACCCCGATGGACGTGCGCCGGCGCGTTGCGAGTAAAGCGATGCTAGTTGAGGATTTTGTCGATCGGTATTGGGACGCGCATCCGATTAAGCCGGTCGTGAAGACAAATGCCAATCCGATCGTCCTCCACGGCCACTGCCATCAGAAGGCCGTCGGTGGTGGTGAAGAGACGAGCGCCCGGTTGTTGCGACGATTATCAAACGGCAACCTGACGATCATCCCCAGTGGTTGTTGTGGCATGGCGGGCAGTTTCGGGTACGACGCAAGCAAGTACGAACTGTCGATGGCGATCGGTGAGTTGTCGCTTTTCCCACCGGTGCGTTCATCGCCGGTCGGTGCGGCGATCTGCGCGCCGGGCACCAGTTGTCGGCACCAGATTCACGATGGGACCGGTCGCAGAGCAGTCCACCCGATCGAGCTGGCGGCGTCGTTGTTGACGAATTGATCGGGCAACATTTTCAGGAGACGTAAACGTGATTGTCGACCATCTGTCCCACGCTGCGCTGTACGCGGGCGTAACGAAGAATCTTTCGCTGGCGTTTGATTTTCTGCACCGCGCAGACCTGCAAACGCTCGCTGCGGGCCGCTACGAGTTGGCTGGTGACGACGCATTTGCGCTGGTGCAGGACTACACGACCAAGCCCGCGACCGACGCCAAGTGGGAGAGCCATCGGAAGTACCTCGACGTGCAGTTCATCGTCTCGGGCATCGAGAGCATGGGCTACGGTTACATCGACGGCTTTACGGTAACAAAGGATTACGACGAGGCGGCCGATTTTTTACTCTACGCGGGCAAGGGAAACGAACTGACCATGACGCCCGGCACATTCGCGATCCTGTATCCGCACGACGTGCACCGCCCGACGGTCGCGGTAGGCGAGCCGTCCGCGGTGCGCAAGGTGGTCGTCAAAGTGCGCGTGGGGTAATCGGCGAACTGGGCATGGGTGCGACGTTCATCGCGATTTCAGATGTCGGCGGAACTCGGTGGGGCTCAGGCCGATGATCTGCTTGAACCGACGCGAGAAGTGAAACGCGTCACAGAACCCACCGCGGTCGGCGATGTCGGCCAAGGTCATGTCAGGGTCGCGCAGCAGGTCGGCCATGCGGTCCATGAGCCGGCGGTCGGTGTAACGCGTGGGGGACATGCCGGTCAGGCGCGCAAACCGTTTGCGGAACGTCTCTGGGTTTAATCCCAACCGTCGCGCAACGGCGGGCGTGTCGACCGGCGTCGAGTGAACCGGGTCCAGCAGGGATTTGGCGCTCGCCAGGAACGAGCGGTCGTCATCATCGATCGACCGGTCGCGCCCATGTTCAACGATCTCACTGAGCAAGGTCTGCAACCGGCAGACCTGCGCCATCGCCTCGCCGGGCGTCTGCGGTGTGCCTTCTTCAACGACTGCGGCCAACCGCGGCAACCAATACTCGGTCGGCGCGAGCGTGACGACCGGACCGAGCCGCTCGATCAGTGGCCGCCACAGGTCAAACACCGGCCCGTCAAACACGATGTAGAACTCGTCCCAGTGACCGTCGGCGGTGGGTCCGTAGGTGTGGGCTCGTTCCGGGTAAACGAACACCAACTGGCCCGGCCGAACCGTCTGCCCGGCACCGGTCAAGTCTGCATATCTTCCTTCCCCACCCACCAGATAGACGATCGCATACTTGCCCAGAACACGCATGGGCTTAACTGGAACGCCCTCGCTTCCCTTGATGAAACCAGCGAGCCAGACCGTTCCGACACTGTTCGGCGTACTGTTTTGGCAGATCAGACGTGTAGAGGAGGGCGTCGGACTGACGGATTTCATGTTGCCAGATTATACATGCCATTGACCAGGACAACCATTCCATCCGAAGGAAAGCGCGGGAATACTAAGGGAGTCTGACCAACCGGAGACCGCGAATGTCCACCACGTTGACCACCGAGATGCCACCGCTGACCTACCGCGGTGAGGTGCTGGAAGCCGAGCACCTGGGCGTGATGACCGACTGCACCCCACTGCTGCACGATTTCGATCTCGTCCGTAGGCACATGCAGGAGAAAGGGTACGTTTACCTGCCCGGTTACCTGGGTCGGGATCGCGTGCGCGAGGCCCGTCGGCAGTTCATCGAGCAGTTCGTCGAGGCGGACGTGCTCGATCCAAAATTCGATCCAATGGACGGCGTGCTGCGCAAAGATACCGACCCGCCGGGCTTCGATGGTGGGCGGCTCGAACAGATGTTCACCAACCCGCGCCCGGTGCGGGACGTGCTGTACGCCGGGCCGATGATGGACTTCTTCCGCAGTTTCTTTAGCGCTCCGGTGCTGCATTACGACTTCACATGGAGCCGGCAGGTCGGGCCCGGGCCCGCGACGCCGATCCACAGCGACGTTGTCTACATGGGCCGTGGCACGCACGAACTGTTCACCGGGTGGACACCGATGGGCGACAACGGTTACGACCTCGGTGGGTTGATGGTGCTCGAAGGGTCAAACAACCACGCTGGCTTGGCCAAGGCCTATTGGCAGGACGACGTCGATGCGTTCTGCGAAAACAAGCCGGACCAGCGCGACGGTTGGGCCAAAGGCAACGGTGGCGCGCTGAACGGCACTGCCGCCCAACTGCGCCGCAGCCTCGGTTACGACCGCTGGTTGACGGCCGACTATCGCATGGGTGACGTCGTCCTGTTCAGCATTTACACCGTGCACGGCGGGACGGACAACACGTCCAACAAGGTCCGCCTCTCCACCGACACCCGCTATCAACGCGCCGGCGCCGCCGTCGACGAACGGTGGGTTGGTGAGGACCCACCGGCCCACGGACCGCGCGCGAAGAAGGGGTTGATCTGCTAGGGCATTTTCCCTTCAAACGCGAACCGTCTCGCAATCATGTCATCCAGAGGGAGCGTTAGGGATGCGAGGGATCTCGACTGGCCGATCGTCGATCCCAATTCGCGATCCCTCAGGTTGCTACCGCTCGCTTCGGGATGACACGCAACGGCGCAACACGCAAGCAGCATGCATAAGGCAGTCGACACGCATAAGATAAATGCATGATCGTCCGCGACCTGGGCCTGATGCCATACCGCGACGCGTGGGAGCTGCAGCAGCAGATTCACGCGAGCATCGTTGACGGCGCTGAAGAGCAGCTGTTGCTTGTCGAGCACCCGCCGGTCGTAACGCTTGGTCGTCGGCCGGAGATTTTCCGTAACCTCATCGCAACGCACGAACAATTGACCGAGCGTGGCGTGGAACTCGTCGAAACCGACCGTGGTGGGGATGTCACGTTTCACGGGCCCGGGCAGCTCGTCGCCTATCCGATCGTTCGGCTGATCGACCATGGCCTGTCGGTCGGTGGATACGTGCATCGTCTGGAAGACGCCATTGCAACGGCGCTGGCACCACTGGGATTGACGGCCGGTCGCGACGCGTGTGCTGTCGGGGTCTGGGTCGACCGTGGACCGACGCAGCAACCCGCAAAGATCGCTGCCATTGGTGTGCGGGTGCGCAAGGGGACGACGATGCACGGCTTGGCGCTGAACGTCTCGACGGACCTGTCCTACTTCGACCTCATTGTCCCGTGCGGCCTGAAAGGTCGGCCGGTCACGTCGCTTTCGCGCGAGCTATCGCGAGACATTTCGATGACCGAGGCAAAGGATCGCCTTTCTTCAGCACTGATCGCGGCGTTCATGGGACGGCCGGCCTATGACACCCCGCGCTTCGCCACCACCACGTGCGAGCCGCGGGGCTTGGTGTGAGGTTTGCCGGAAAAGTTCGAAGCCGGACCAAAGGTGATCCCGATGACGACGAGCGTTGCGAACAATCGAAAGTCCATCTCGCGGATCGTGCTGGCGTTGCTGTTCATCACCGCAGGGAGCGCGCATCTGGCGATGCCGGCGTTTTTCGAGTCGATCGTCCCACCCTATCTACCATGGCCGGGCACGCTGGTGTTCATCAGTGGCCTGGCCGAGCTTGGGTTGGGTTTGGCGTTGTTCGCGTCGGCGCCGGTGCGGCATTGGGCCGCGTGGGGATTGATTGCGCTGTTGATCGCCGTCTTCCCCGCCAACATCTACATGGCGATGCATACCGAGCGATTTCCCGACATCCCGTCGGCCGTGCAGTGGGCGCGATTGCCCTTGCAGGCCTTGCTGATCGCCTGGGTGTACTGGCATACGCGATAGCCGGACCGAACGGTCTTAGTTGGGCACGTAAGGCGTCTGCGTCGGGTAATACTTGGTAGCCGGGCGGGGCCAGTTTTCGCGTTCCCAATCCTTGGCGTTCTGCCACGCGGCGTGACCGTCGGCGTAGACGACGTTGCCGCCGGTCTTGGGGTGGTTGACGAACTTGTACTTATCCGCGCGGTTGAATTGGTATGCAGCGCCCGACAGGTCCCACGCCAGTGGCGCTTCCCCTTTGAGCTTGACGATCTTCGGGCCGTACTCCGGTTGCCACCAGATGCTGTAGAGGTCGTAACTGATGTGCGCCGTGTCGGTGGCCGGGTCACCGCTGGTGATGCCGGACAGGTACTGAAATGTGTTGATCGATGTCGGTGGGGCTTGGACGTCGCTGGGGCAGTTCCAGACCTTTGCGGACTTCACGAACGTCCGATGGAAGTCGAGCAGCACGTCGTGCTCGTTGAACTTCGTCGAGGCGTTGCCGTTGGGCAGTTTGCCGCGCTGTTCGTTGGAATACATGACCAGCGATTGGCCGATCACGCGCAAGTTCGACAGGCAGGCAACCCGCCGGCTCTGCTCGCGGGCCTTGTTCAACGAGGGCAGCAGGATGGCGATCAACAGCGCGATGATTCCGATGACGACAAGGAGCTCGACCAGCGTAAACGCTGACGGAACGGTGGCTCGACGCATTTTCTTCCCTTCTTACCGACCGCCTGTTTTGACGTCGACCATGGACTGAGCCCAACGGCGCGAGCTCCGACTCGCGTCACCGGCAACGTCCACACCCAATCGACTGTCAAACACTCAAACCCACGGAAGGCGTATCAGCAACAATCAGAATACTCTTCGTCCAGCGGCGGGCAAGAATTAACTGCATTTTGCGTTTTGGTGTAATTGGCGTCGTCCGAATATCGCGCCGCCAACGACTGGGATGGTGTGAAAATCTGATCGGAAACGCCGTCACGCGTCTCAAAAGGGGTGTCGCTCCAGCACTTGCGACAATCGCGATTCGGGCGGCTAAGCCACGTTGGGGGAGTGTGCGCAGTAACCCCGGGGTCGCTCCGGCTCATCTCAGAATAACTAGGGGTTCAGTCCAGGCCCTATTTCGCTTCCGCAGAACCTTCCAACCACCCCTGCTTGTGTTGCCCGAACTTAATCGGTCCCTTGGGCATGCTCGGCGAGGCCCATCGCACCGCGTTGCTGATGACGCGCAGGATCTGGGGATTGTGGTAGGTCGGGTAGGTCTCGTGACCCGGGCGGAAGTAGAAGATGCTGCCAAGCCCACGCTGGTAGGTTAATCCGCTGCGGAAGACTTCCCCACCGGTGAAGCTGCTGATGAAGATGGTTTCAAGGGGTTCGGGAACGTCGAAGAACTCGCCGTACATTTCTTCGTGTTCGAGGACGATGTGGTCTTCGATACCTTCGGTGATCGGGTGGCCCGGGCGGGTGATCCAGAGGATTTCCTTGTCACCGGATTCGCGCCATTTGAGGTCGCAACTGGTGCCCATCAGCTTGCGGAAGATCTTCGAAAAGTGCCCGCTGTGCAGGACGATGAGGCCCATGCCTTCGTGAACGCGTTTGTAGACGCGTTCGACGGTCAGGTCCGACACTTCCTGATGCGCGCCGTGACCCCACCAGGTAAGGACATCGGTGTTTTTCAGGATCTCGTCGGTCAAGCCGTTCTCGGGCTCGTCGAGCAGCGCGGTGCGCACTTCCATGTCCTTGAAGGTCCGCAGGTGGTCGGCGATCGCTTCGTGCATGCCCTTGGGATAGACCTTAGCGACATCGGGATTCTTCTTCTCGTGACGATGTTCGTGCCAGACAGTGACGCGGGTGGACATGCGAGGGGCTCCGATAGTGGAACGCGCACGATACGGACAGAGAACGTGACGATCAAGGTGGGAAAAACCTGCGCGGCGTTCAGGCGTGCCGGTTAGACACCGTCGGACGGATCTCGCCAACCCCGTGCTGGCATCCCTAACCGGGCGATAGGGACGTGAGGGGGTCGGCGATGCGAAAAGACGGCCCATCTTGTCAAAATACTATGATCTTGAACGGGCGAACTCAGCGGTAAGTTCTCCCTGTTGGCCAAAGACTTCCAAGCCATGATGCCCCAATGACTTGCAGCCGCCGAACCCGGGGGGGCTGGTAAACGTAATAGTCTATGAATTAGACATTTACGAAAACGAAGAGGGCCTTGACGGATGGCGTGGAGGATGACTAGGGTGAGAACTGAAATGGCTCAACAAACGATGCGGGCAAACGCCCGCGAACCAAAGGAAGGTGCTTTATGCCGTTCTCGTTGTATGGACAATTTCTGCGCCGTTATCGGCCGGAGCTCTGCTCGGGGCCGGGACGCTCGGACGCCCTGAAGGCGACCGTCGCGGCCTCGGCCGGGTTGCTGCCCTCGTGCAGCGATCGACCGACGCCCCGAGGGTCTCTTTCCCAAGACGCTCCAGATTTACCTAACGCAGTTCATTCCGAAACCGTTCAGCAGAAGCGTGTAATCGTCGTCGGGGCTGGTTTTGCCGGTCTGTCGTGCGCCCACGAACTCAAGTCGATGGGGTATGACGTCGTCGTCGTCGAAGCGCGCGAGCGGTTGGGTGGGCGCGTTGTCAGCTACAAGGACTTCCTCGTCGGCAAGACCGCAGAGGGGGGTGGCGAGTACATCGGGCTCAATCATCCGCACTGGTGGGCATATAAGTCGTCGTTCAACCTCGATTACGTCGAAGTGGTGACGGACGACGCCGACACACCGATCGTGCTGGGTGGTCAACGTCTGGATAGCGCTGCCGCCGACGCGATCTGGGCCGAGATGGACACCGCGTTCAAACCCCTGATCGCCGATGCGGCACAAGTGAATGTCGAGCAACCCTGGTTGACCCCCGGTGCCAAGGAACTCGACTACCGCAGCACCGCCGACTGGCTGGACGGTTCCCCGGTCAGCCCGATCACCAAGCAGGCGATCGCCGCCGAGTTTGAAGGCAACAACGCGGTGCCGATGGACCGTCAGAGCTACCTGGGCAACCTTGTCCAGATCAAAGCTGGTGGCGGAGAACGGTACTTCACTGACACCGAAGTCTTCCGGTTGCGCGGAGGCAACCAACTGCTGGCCGAGTGCCTCGCCGATGCGATTGGTCGTCAGAACATTCTGATGAGCTTGGCGGTCAAATCGATCGCGCAGACGGAGATGGGCGTGATCGTCACGCTGAGCAATGGGAAAGTGTTGCTCGGTGATGACGTGGTTTTGACCGTTCCACCGAGCACCTGGCGGAAGATTCGCTTCACACCGTCCCTGCCACGGGCGTTGGCGCCGCAAATGGGCGTTAACGTGAAGTATTTGGCTGCAGTGAAGAACCGGTTCTGGAAGCAGGTGAACTTGTCACCCGAGGGCATGACCGACGGCGACATCAGCAGCACGTGGGAATCGACCGACGCTTCACCGGACGACGGTGGTGTCGCGCTGACCGCGTACAGTGGTGGCCCAGCCGCCGACAACGCCCGCTCGGCGTACGCGACCGACAAGGACGCCGCGTACGGGCCGTCCATCGACGCGATGTATCCCAATTTCTCGAAGAACCTCGTCCGCAGCCAGTTCATCGATTGGCCCGGCGACCCCTGGAGCAAGGGGGGCTACACGTTCCCGAGCCCCGGTCAGATCGTCCGCATTGGTCCGACCCTCTACAACGGCTTGGGCAAACTGCACTTCGCTGGTGAACACACGTGCTACAAATTCGTCGGGTTCATGGAAGGTGCGCTGGAGTCGGGTGTGCGGGTCGCGAAACGGATGATAGCGCGGGATGGCGTGAAATAGCGCAGACGCTTTCGTTGGCACCGTATCATGGGCGTCTCGCCGTCACGCCCATGTTCCGCATGAAGCCATTGAACCACGAAGGCACGAAAATCACGAAGCACCGCTCGACGACGGGGCAGTGCTTCGTGAACTTCGTGCCTTCGTGGTATATCTTCTTTAAGTCATGCGCAAGAATCGTATGTTACGGTGCGCGGGGACGCGACTTCGCCTGTTCGATCATTCCGACGATCAAATTCCGCATCATCGCGCGCGACCAATTCGGTGTGTAGCCTCTTAAATTCCAGACGTTTGAGCCCAGCAGCCCGGTCGTCAGATCGCGGTCGGCATAGATGATGTACCCTTTGCCCACTGCGTACACCTGCGGCGCTGTTTCCACACCGTCAGGGCGACCACCGATCGACGCGCGGGTTTCTAGTTCACCAACCGTCGGCCAAGGTTCGGGCAGGGCCAGCAGGGGGTGCGAGCCCTTCAACAACGCTGCCGGAATGCCCGCGGTGATCTCGCTGATGGCGCTAATCGCGCTGACGGCGAACGTTTCCGAGCCACCGGTGCTGTCGATGAGCAGTGTGCCCCCTTCGGTCACGTATTTCCGTATCGCTGCGACCGTGTCGGCTGTGGGGGTGTACGTGGACGTGCCGGTCAGGTGGGCAACGGGTTGCTCGAACGCGTTGAGTTTGTCTGCGGTCGTGTCGATCGTGTAGATGCCGACGTCGGCGGTCTCACCGAGCCAGCGACCGAAGTTTTCCCACGCAGCGGGCTCGGGGTTCCAGCTACCGTCGTACGTCAACCGCGCGATCGGGAACGATCGTGGTTTGGGAAACGGTTTGCCCGGCTCGACATACGTCTGCAGGCGGTCACGAAACGGAGCCAGGCCGGTCGCGAAGACCGAGACGTTGATGCCAAATCCAAAGCCATCCGGATCAGACTTCTCGTTGCGTCGTTCCCAGCGACTCGCGACGTCGGTCGGGCTGTGCAGCCACAGAACGCGCGACCCGTTGGTCACCATGCGCAGAGGGGGGCGATCCTTCAAAATCGCTGCGACACTGTAGATCGGGTGGTCCGCAGGGACGTCCTGCATCGGGTAGTCCGGGAACAGCTTGGCAGCGGTCGCCTCGACCCACTCACTGAAGGGCCGACTGCCTTTGTCGGCGTGTGTGAAGAGCAGGTTGCCGTGGTTGATGAACCCGCGGATTTCCTGCAATCCGGAGGTGTCGTCGATGTTCGGTGCCGCGTCACTGGCGAGGAACGCGACGGGGCTGCCGGTCCAGTTCTCCCAGGACGACGCGACCGGCACGATCTGCCAGTTGAAACTACGCTCGAGGTTCCCACTGGCAAAGCGCGCCAGGTGGGTGAGGTCGTTGGGGCGCGTGTTCCAGTCGCCGTCAAACTGCAACTTGGTCATGAGGATCGGGAACGACCCGCGTGACAGGAACAACAGGTTGAATGCGGTTTCCCCGACGGGGCCGATCGTGCCCGGCCAGGCGCCTTTTTCGTCCTGACGTGCAATGACCTGCGGCGCCAGCGCCAGGAACCAGTCACGATCTCCCATGAAGCGGTAACCCGACGCCAGGCCAGCCCGCTCGATCCCATAAAGTGTGTAACCGGGATATGCGTCGGAGAACGCCTGTTCCAACCGACGACCTTCCCCGAACCATTCGACGGCGTTGCGCACCGCTTGGTTGCGTGCGACGAGCGCCTTGCCTCCACCGGCCGGGTTGCCGTACTGCAGCGCGATCGACAGGGACGTCAGCCCTGCTGCGGTCATCGGTGGAGTGGCGGTGTCTGTACTGCTCGTGTAGCCCCAACCCCCTTCCTCGGTCAGTCGACTGAGCCAGTAGTTCTGCACGTCGTTCCAGAACGTCGTCGAGACATTAAACCCCGCCTCGGCGGCGGCCCAGACACCGAGCGTGCCGTACTGGGAGTTGGAATTGTCACCACTTGGTGTGGCACCCTCTGCTGGCTTGCCGTACGTGAATCCACCCTTGTAGGTCGATTGAAGCAACCACCGCAGGTCATTCGCCATCGCAGGGCGGTCTTCGATGCGATTGGCCAGTCCCAGTGCCGACAGACGCAAACCGCGCCCATAGGTCGCCATGTTGTCTTCCATGGGCTTGGCTTTGAGTTCCTGCAGCAAACCGCGCATAAAACTGCCTTGGAGCGCCAACCGCTTGTCGTCGAGCGATTTCGAGGCGTAGATGAGTGACAGCGTCGCCAAGGCGTGCATGCCGTCGTCATGCTGACCGGTGTGTTCCTTCGTGAGTTTATTGTTCTCGAACTGCGCGTAAAGGTAGTCGACCCCACGCCGCATAGAGGCCTCGATGTCCCCTTCTTTGATGGGCTGGGCGGTACTGGGCTTCGACGCTACCGGTGCGAGCGCGGCGAATGCCGGTCTGGGCGTGACCGGCTCGACCTTTTGCGCTGGAGGTACAGGAGCAACCGGGGTCACTGGAGCCGCATTGGTGTCGACATTGGCATCGACGGCCGCGGGTGTTGGTGTTTCGACGACGCCGGGTGCAGGGACAATGGCTGGGTCCGGTATCGGGTCGACCACGGGTGGAGTGGGCGCCACACGGTTTGGTCGAACGACCGTCGGCGCGGTAGGTGCATTGGGGGTTGGCGGGGGGAAAATCAGGCCAGTCGGAGCGGTTGGGGGGGCTGCCGGACCCGTGGCGATCGGTGGAGCCGGCGGATTCATCAGAATCAGCAGGTAGGCCAAGCCCAACACGATCAACAGCAACAGTATAATCCCCACGGCGATCGAAAAGGTCCCCTTGTCGAACGAAATACGCTGATGGGGCACTGGGACGGGCGGTAATGCCGGACCGTCAGCGAGCTGTTCCAGATCGGCCAGGGTGGGGGCATTTCTATTAGCCCGACCCACCTCGACCGGCGCAACCTTCGGCCGTTTCGCCCCACAATATGGGCAATAACGGCTTGGATTGCCGCCTGGCAATCGCTTTCCACAAGCGGGGCATCGATGCGTATCACTCATGGCTCCACCATGCGGCTGGGACTGGAAACGTCGGGGATCCGATCGTAGCGAAAGAAGGAACCTGGAAGGAAAAAATTTCGATCGCAACGTTAAATACAGGGCCTGACTGACGAACCAAACGTTGGTAAACACGTAAGGTTATGTACGTTCAAGGAGAATTGTTCACAGGCCCTTGACGAAACGCTAAAGGGTCGGCATAATCTCCCTTGTTGAGTTCACCCCCTGTCCGGCAGTAATTGGCCGCGGTGATTGAACTGCGGCGGTTAGACGGTTATTGTCGCCTGTTGCCTAAGCAACGATAAAATTTCGATTCGTTTGACCGATGAAGTTTGTTCTCGGGTTCAAAGCCGAGAAGGAACGTTCGTCGGGTTTTACTGTCGATCCAGATGCCGTGAAGAGGCAGTAAAGAAATCTTCACGACTGGGATTGACAACCGAAAACGAAACGATATTATCCGCCTCCCCCTGACCGGGACGCAGATAAAACCTGAGACGCGAACGAGTCAAATCGCTCGCAAAATCAGGTGAAAACGATGAAAAGCCTTAGCGGGTTTTTTAGCGACTGTAGTAATGCTCTTTGACAAGTGAATAGTTGGAATGCCGCGAGGATGTGAGCTTAAGGACCATGTGTACATGGCCGCTTAAGCAAAATCCAAGTCGTTGGTCGGAGGTGGCGCCGCAAGGCAAGCCGAAGACCAGCGCAATGAGGATCTCAAACATTCTCGTGGTGCCACAAAGTGATCTTCCTTGATCAATTTTGAGAAAGTCCCCAAGTGTCACGCACTTGGGGCAGCCAGTTAGAGAATGTTTGAGCCTTTGCGAATTTCCAGTGATGCATGACTTTTATCGGTTGTGTGTCACTGGCTGACCTTATGTCCAGCCGACATAAGGCAGTAACAAACTGATCGGTTTGTCTTAAACCGATCGGGATGGATCAAACCGTTTCGAGGATAAACCCTTCACTGAAACCGTAAGTCGCTGCCAAGGCCTGATTCGCAAGAGTCGGGTCCCACACAGTGCTGGAGGAGGTCGAAGGGGCCAAGAAATTTAATTGAAGAGTTTGATTCTGGCTCAGCCTGAACGCTGGCGGCGTGGCTAAGACATGCAAGTCGTACGGTGTAGCAATACACAGTGGCGAACGGGAGAGTAATGAATCGCTA
>JBBRHE010000004.1:0-39484 GCA_038223165.1 Tepidisphaerales bacterium | reverse complement strand
GCCCGGCTCGAAGCCGAACGGGATCACCTTCGTCGCCAGTGATTCCTCCGGCGCGGCGATTTTTTCCAAAAGCATATTGACGCTTTCCATGCCGATTTCCGCTTCCGGTATCAGATAGGTCGCCAGCATCGGCCCCATGTCGTTTAAGGCACGCTCGGCGAAGGTGACGATCGACAGGTCCTGCGGGACGCGCAGGCCGACGACACTGCTGGCCGTTAGCGCGGCGCGGGCCTCGATCATGCCGTACGCCACGATGGCGGTGGGCCGATCCGACCGGCGCAGGAATTCGACCATCGAAGAGATGATCCGGCCTTCGTCACGCCAGCGAGCATCACCGAAACGATAGAACGCCAAACCGGCTTCCTTCATCACCTCGGCGTAACCGGAGAAGCGGTCGGTGAAACTGTAATGTTCGTTCACGCTATCAACGCAATTGTTATAATTAAGGAAAGCGATGCGGCGATGCCCACGCCGTACCAGTTCCCGGGTGGCCTGGGTGGCAGCACCCAGGTCATCGGGATGGATGGCATCGACGGGGTGTTTGCTGTTGATCCAGACAGAAGGCAAGCAATACGACTTGATGAGGTCGATCATCCGTGGGGGGATCATCGCATTATAGTTAATGAGCAAACCGTCGCTGGAGAGGTGGCGCAGGAGGCGCGGCACGTCACGATCGCTGGTCAGCTTTTCATCAGAAAATGAGGCGACGGTGAGATGAAGGCCTTTGTCGGCAAGCCCGCGCTGAATGCCCGCCAGCATGGCATCGGGCAGAATGCTCCAGGTTCGATCGGAACTGAGAAGAAGTGCGACACAGTCGAAGCGACCACTTCGCACGGCCATCGCGGATGTATTGGGTTTGTATCCCATCTGAATCGCCAGATCGCGGATTTTGGCAGCGCGTTTGGCGTAGGTAGGCCGACGGTACTCGGCCTGCCCGTTGAGCACACGGGAGACCGTCATACTCGAGACGCCAGCAGCCTTTGCAATGTCAACGATCGTTGCCATAGAGGTGATAACCTAAGCACTTGATTACGTTACCAGTATACTCTATGTTTCCGATAAGCCAAAAAAGAAATTTTTTCTCGTCCGACATGGATGAGGCGTGAACCTGGCACGATTCCAGTGCGCTCTTGAAAGATGCGGTTCTACCTTCAGATCGCCTGGGCTTTTTTTTGTGAAATAGGGGTCGTAGCGATGTCTATGCGTCATCGCCGTCCGATAGTAAAATCTTTCGCGCTGAACCAGCGAAGTTAATGTGCTATCAGCGTTTAGCGACGGTGCGAATCCGGATTAAAAGGAGCAATCACTGTGGAGTTTCCAGCACAAGTTGGTAGCGGCGTGGCTCGATCGAACCTCGCCGGGGTCAGTAATGCGTTATCACCAGCGTACGACGTCCGGGAGTACCTGAACCCCCGTCGACTGACCATGCTGATGTGGGATCAGGCATTCCTGTTGCGGCATCAGCCGGGTGGGAGTTTTTTCGACTACGACCGGGTGCTGAACGAGACCGTCGAACGCGGGTACAACGTGGTGCGGCTCGACCCGATGCCGCAATGGCTTGACTTATCCGAGCCAGACGCCGTGCTGCACTGGCCCGACCCCAAGAAGCCGTTCATCCCCTGGGACTGGAACACCGCAGTGGACGGACCGGTGGTGCAATGGCTGATCGATTTCATGTCCAAGTTGCATTCTCACAAGGACTTATATTACACGCTCAGCGCCTGGTGGTCGCACGGTGGTGGGCCAACCCTGCGATCGAAGCCGACGAATCACATCGAGGCCGCCGAGGTTTGGGCAGACTTTTTGCACCAATGGGGAAAGCGGTTTGGCTTTGAAAAGCTGCTTTATGTTGACATCCAGAACGAAGTGCCGTTTTTCCTGCCGGACTATAAGGCCCGGTTCGAAAAAGAGACCGGCCACGGCTGGGACGCGCTGCCGTCGTTCAGCGACGTGCAACGCGACTGGCTGGCCAGGGATTTGAACGGTGCGATGAAAATCCTCCATCGCGAGTTTCCGCAGTTGCGCTTCACCGGCAGCATCCACGGCGACGTTCGCTGGATCGATGTCCCACTCGAATTCGACTGTCTCGATGTTCATTTCTACTCCGACGCCGACTTACGCTGGCGTGAGCGAACCAAGATGCACGATCATTTCGGGCACCTGACCACCAGCGATCACTGGTTCAAAGATTTCTCCGACCGCTGCATGGCCGCACACAAGGCGATGGCACCGATGTTCCGCCAGCGCCAGCGTGACAAGCTCTCTCAGTTCGCCGCCTGGGCCGAACGACGTGGGATGCCGCTGACCACCACGGAATCCTGGTCAAGTTGGTTTTACATCGATCACAAAGACCTTGACTGGAGCTGGCTTTTGGAATGGGCCGAGTGGAGCGTCGAAGATGCGATCGACTTCAAAATGTGGGGCTGGACCCCGCACAACTACGGTCAACCGCAGTTTGCAAACTGGAAAGACGTGAAATGGCATCAGAAACTCACCAGCCGGTTCCTGAATAGCAAGTAATCGACCGTTTGCGTGGACGGCTCGCGGGGGCTTCTCTTCTGTCTGCAAACGGCCGACGACGTGCTGGTTTCAATTAACAAGGGCGCGGCCGCCGCTCCCATGGCAGGCGAGAAGAAGCGATTGGCCAGTTAAATTGAGGTCGTGAAATGGACAGGCTTGTCTATGTAGAAGCGGTGCCGCGGAGTGATACGGTGTTGGGTTTTGCTTTCTCGGAGCTGGTTGGGTTTCTTGAGCAATCGGGAACCTCGGTGTGCCGGGTTGAGCCTGACGATGGCGTGAATGTGCGCACGTACGGGACTTCTCTTTACAGTTTGCTAAGTCATTGGGCGCGGCTTGGCCGGAACCAGCGCGGATTGCCGCCGCTTTACTCTGTAGCATCACCGATTCTACCTGCGACAGTTTGCCCAACGCCGGTTTTTGTTTCTATGGATGCTGGGGTGACGGCATGGGTTATCTTCGCAATTATCGCAAACCGACTCTGGCATGCGCTATCAGCGCCTATCGAACGGCCGCCGAGTTATATCAGCAAAGCCGGCGGGACGCCGGTGGCAACTGGCTGCGAGCGACCGACCTGCTGATCAACCGCCTTGAAGCAACTGTACACTACCTGCAAAGTTTGGAGATCGGGGCCGAACTGGTGGAATTGCTGGGACGGGGCACCCCGGCAAGTTGCCCGCCGGAGAAGCAGGCCGAAGCCGCGAGGCTGGTTCATGCGGCCATCGCGCGCCTGGAGCTGTGCATGGCCCACACGGGAAGCATTCTTCCCGATCGCGCTTCGATGGGAACGCTGGTGAGTATGTATCAGGTGACCCATCATGTATTCTGCCAGATGCGGATGGACCTCGAAGGGAACAGGCAGCATACAGAGACTACCAGCAACGCGGCGGTATCCGCTGCGATGCCTACCGATGCCCCTCCTTCGCCGATTCAGGTGTAACAATCGCTAACATGGGAACCAGGCCGATGACAACTTCGCCGCACACATCGCATCGTACTGATTGGATGCAGGATGCTCCTTTTGGTCTTATGGTACATTACCTGATCGGCGGGTTGTGGCCTGAGTGCGGGCCGCGGCTGAGCGATCCTGATGCGATTGCGGATCAGTTCAATGTGCCGCGGTTTCTGGAGGAGTTTCAGCGGACTGGTGCCGGTTGGCTGATTTTTACCATTGGCCAGAACACGGGTTATTACGCCAGCCCCAATGCGTTGCTGGACACATGGGCCGGGGCGGGACACTGCACGCGGCGCGATCTGGTAGGTGAGATTGCCCAAGGCGTTCACCGCATGGGCAAGCGTTTCATCGCCTATCTGCCATGCGAGGTCAACGCCAATGCCACGTTGCATGGGGCGTTCAAATGGAACAATACCCACGGTACGGACCAAGCGACATTCCAACCACAATACACGCAGTTTCTCCGCGAGTGGGCACAGCGTTGGGGCAAGCATCTGGACGGCTGGTGGCTCGATGGGTGCTACACCTGGCCAGAGTTTCATCATTCCAAAATGAACTGGCCGCTCTGGTACGAGGCCTTGCGGGCGGGCAATCCTGATGCTCTGGTGACTTTTAACGATGGCTCTTTTTGCACTGGGATTGAAAGGCCGATCCAGAACGACTTTGACTATACCCCTGGCGAAGTGGAGATACTCGTGGATGGGGCGATTCGATTCGGCCGCAGCGCCGACGCTCCTCAGTATCTACCAACCACTCGCTTTGTGCAGGGCACTGTTTGCCAGTGGCACGCCCTTGTACCGATAGATGCATTCTGGGCACATGGCACCTTTACCGAGCAGATGGCCGAAGCATGCTCACACATTTCACCACGATTCAAACTGGTCAAGGCGGCTCATCCTGGACCGATGGAGGAGCCCGTTTACTCGGATCAGGAACTGAGGACGTTTCTTCAGAACGTGAGAAGTGTGGGCGGCGTAGCGACGCTGAATGTCGGCATCTACCAGGAAGGGCATCTCGGCCCATCAACCATTGCCCAATTACAACGTATCGGCAATGGCCTAAACTGAGCTTGGCGATGTCCTAAAAAGGAAGCGGTCAATACAAATACTGCGTTACTGCAAATGGAGCCGACCTATACGGATCACGATTAATTTAAGGGCAGGTCTCGCGCTTTGGAGGAATGCGTGGGAGAATGCGTGCTCTAGACTAAAGGAGTACGACACGATGCAGATCAATGAGCGTGTATCAGGAGATGTGGCGGAACTGCGACGGCCGGTGCGTGAGGAACGTCGAGCGCTTCAGCGAGATCGCTATCGGGCCGTGCTGCTGGCGTTGTGAAGTCGCCCATTTCATTCCGCTTCGGCGCATGGCATGGCGTAAAGGTCACCCCCGACAGCTAATGGATCAGGTGCTGCACCCGCAGCAAACCATTCGACCACATGTCGCACGCGCAGTTTCGCCGCCTTGGTGATCGGCGTATTGGTCATCCAGAAATTGTGATGCAGCAGCGCAAGGATCGTTCCGGTCTGGGGCGTAAAGGTGCGCCGACCGCTTCTGGCGGCGGGGGAATCAAAGCAACATAAAGGAGTATCGGGAGTCGCAACCACCACCCGACGGTCCTGCATCTCGATCGTCACCCCCGCACCGACGGTGAGATACTCGCCACAGGTATTGGGCAACTGGTCATACCCGACCCGCGTCGGCTGGCCGAGCGAATCGTACCAGATCGTCGGCTTCTGCCCGGCCACGGGCAACGCGAGATAAATGGCCTGTGGGACCGTGTTCTCCTTCAACCACAATGTGGTCTCAAGCTCCACCCGTCGCCCGCCGGTCGGGATGAAGATATGCTGCTCGATCTCGTAACAATGGGGATGCGACAATCTCGTCAGAGTGCCCGCACCGTACCGACTGAGCAGCGGCGAGGCTCCTAGCACATGAGGTGACTCGCGCCGCACCTTCCCCTCCAGCCGCTCTGCGCTGTGGGCAAGCAGATCCTCGCGGGCACCGAACGCATCAAAGATATCGAACACGATTTGCCCTATGCCGAATTCCGCGTCGGGATCGAACAGCCCCGCGGGGAGTTTGACGAGCGATTCCGCAAGGGGGGCGAACGGCGGCGCCTCGATCAGTTCATAGGTCCGCATCGTCCGAGCGGGCAGAACGCCCGGGCGAAAGCGAAGCTGCGTGAGTCGAAACGGCCAGACGTCATTGGGAACCTCAACGACCGGCTCCTCGCCTGGCTTGGGGGCACCCCAGAACGGCTCCTGCCCGAAGGGTTCGAGAGGATAAAACTCCCCCGATTCCACATCCCGCGCAGCCGTCGCTGGGAATCGCAAGGCGGCCGATGAAATCGAGACCCAACCCTCGCGCGGCTGCTCGGAGGGGTTAACAACGCGGATAAATCGCGACGCAGAAAGTGGACGATACGCCGAACTCGAGCGGAGCACACCTGTCATTGCGGATCGTGAGAGTTCCTCCGCGCGATACACGGCGCCGTTCTTCTCCGCAGCATGTCCAAGCGCCGAGAGCTTGTAGGGCTGGGCAACCGAATCAAAACTCGAAAAGGTGTGCTCGGTGAAAACCGATACGTCCCGCCAGGCCTCGTCAACTTTCGGTTGATAGACCGACGGCATCACCCCCAGCTGCGAACTTGTCGCGGGTATGTCGCGCAACCGGCGCCGGGCTGCCTGGCACGCCGACACCTCGGTCGACAGCGGAGCGATGTAGTCTGCCCACCAGTCCGGCCAATCACCACGAAGGGTTGGCAGCGACGTCGATTTTGCCGCCGCGTGCGCTGCGGCGCTCACCTCGCGCAGCGTCGCCAATCGCAACTTGGGTTCCAGTCCTGCGCCGTTCCAGGCGCGCACGAAATCGCTCAGTCCTTCCAAGGGCGGATCGTTGTCGTACCGCCACATGTTGGTGACTGACAACGGCAAAAAATCGAACGGATACACTGCGGGCAATTCTGTGAGTCGCTTGGTGCAGCGCGCATGTGCCCTGGCGATTCCGGAAGGCGAGAAATCGAAGACATCCCCGGGTTCTGGCGGATTAAACCACACGTCAGAGCTGCTGGGCACCGGCCCGCGACGCCATTCGGATTCGTGTGTGTAAAAGTAGCCATTGTTGTAACCGCCCGCGAGATACACCAACAGGCGCTGCCCGTCGCCAGCTTCCCACCACCACCAGTTCGGTCGCTCGGTGGGGTTGCCAGCGGCGCTGTAATCGTTCGGGCCCGTCCAATACAGGTTGACGCCCTGCTCGATCCAGCGAGGGAGGATTCCCCACGACATCCCGTTGATGTCGTTCTGCATCGCGACGGACGGACGATAGCGCGAATGGAGCGGTGCAAGATCGCGACTTAACGCACTCCACTCTTCGGCATCCAGCAAAGTGCCTGTGTTGAACGGCATCGCGCCAAGATCCATCTGCCCGGCCTGCACGGCCCGATCAAATCGCGCCACCTCCCCAGCCGACGCGGTGCTCAGAAATCGCTGGACCGGCCAGAGGACCTCGCAGTTCCATCGAAACTTCGCCTCGTCCGGGTAGTCGGCCGTCCGCTCGCAGAGTTCAATCGCCTGACGGATGTAATCCACGTGCAGATCCCACGTGGTACTGGGCAGATCCGTGTAGCCGAAGTCGGTGTGCGTGTGATGAACGAGCAGGAGTTCGCGAATAGGTGTCATGTTGGGGTTTCCTCGGTTGGATCGTCTCCGTGTGCAGGATAAGTACGAAGCCTTCGTTGTCTACATCGACACCGTGCCTCGCAGCGCGAGTTGAAGGTACGATAGACTTTTGGCCCACCCGCATCGAACTGCTCATCGCAGAAAGATCACCGGGTGGTTGTTCACGGAAGGCGGAGCAGTCGCTTCAGGAGGAACATCATCGGGATGTACGCGAGAAGGTAGACGCTGAGCCAGCCGAAGTTCCATGTCGAACCAACCCACTTGAGAGGCTGAAAGAACTGCAAATCCTTTGGAAGCTTGGGCGGGTAAACGACTTCGACGGACTGAATCCGGGCGGGTTCACCTTGAAAGAGGGTAGGTTGTGGAACTGACCGTTGGCCGACGGCGACGCGGATGGGGATCGTTTGATCAGCGCTGTTGAGTTTCAAGACGTAGACGCCGGGCTCGGCGGGTGCCTTGAGCGTCCAAGCGAGCGTTTGCGGCGGAATGGGACTTGCCAGATAGCGGTCGAGGCTACCGGTCATCGACTGTCGGGCCGCGTCACCGGCGGCGACGATTTGCCAGGGAAGCGGTTGGGCGGAATCGGTGGAAGTGATCCATTCGCCACGCAGTGCTTCGAGCGCACTTCGGATCTCGGGGATGTGTTGAGTCGGGTCACCGACGATGATCGGCATCGGCGAAGCAACAAGGGTGATCGGCTGAGTGACGTCACCTTGGACAAGGGCTTGGAGGATGATTCGCGCTCCTGGCGGCGGCGGTTGCAACACCGGATCGACCCGTGCAGGCAGCCAAAGAAACACCGCGATTAGCGGCCCGAGCAGCACCCCGATCGGCACCATGGCCGAACCGATTAACCGGCGCTGGACATCAGCGCCTTTGCGCTGTTTGGCCAGGCGCAGGCGAGCGCTGTCAGTGAGCAGGGATTGCAGGATCATCGTGATCGCGGCCACACCGGCGGCGATGACCGCCGTTCCCCACACCGGCCCGACCGCGCGGACGAGCGGCCAGAGCGTCAGATCAAAAAGTCCCATCACGCGATCGTTGAACGAGGGGACCAGGAACATCGCGCCAAGCACGCCGAGCCAGAAGATCGTCAATCGGTTCCGCCAAGCAGCGGCTCGTCGATCGCGCGCGCCGGGGCCCGGTGCGGGAAGGAGGGATAAAGGCGAATCGGAAGCGCACGAATCGGTCTGTTTGGAAGAACAAATGGCGCGCGAGACGAACCCGCGATCGCCGTCGACCACGACAACGCCCGCGCCTGCGAGCAGTGATTTCGCACCCGGCACGACGACGGCAGGTACGCCCATCTCTCGGGCGACGATCGCGCCGTGCGAAAGCGAGCCGCCCGTTTCAAGGACCACCCCGGCCGCGTTGACGAACAAAGGCGTCCACGACGGATCTGTCGTACGGCAAACCAGGATGTAACCTGAAGCGGGTGTAGGTGCACTGGCAGGATCATCCACCACACACACAGGCCCGCGGCCGATACCCGATGAGATCGAAAAACCTTTCCACCCGTCGGAATCGGAATGGATGGCAGCAGGGGCCGGTGCACCGAGGGTCGCAACGGCTGCGGCGTCGATCAGATCGGGCAGTTGCAACTTGGCCTCGGCGGCGTAGCGCTGTCGGCGCTGGTTGATAAGCTCGATCGGCGCGAAGCCGGTTGTGAGCGAATCGAGCATCTCGGCTTCGTCGAGATAAAACACGCCGTCGCCGATGTCCAGACGTCGGCCGGCCTCGAGGGCGGCGTCGCGCAAGAGTGCGTACCCGAGCATGAGGTAGAACTTGCCGTTCTCGCGGTAGGGCGCATATCTCTTCATCCGACCGATTAACTGATCGAACCGGCCCGTCGCCGACGAAGGAAGTCTGGCTCGAACTTGATTCAACTCGGCATCGACATGCTTCTTGTGCTGTTCGAAACGAATCGATGGATCGGCCCCGTTGGCCAGCTGTGAGGCGACGCGGGCGACATCGTCACGGCGCTCGCGCCAGCGCAGAGAGGCCAGGTCCAATTCGTCGGGCGCACGATGGCCGAAGGTGTCGAGCCAGTCGTCTAGCGTCAGTTTGCCCGAGCCTACGTCATAGAGCGCCTGATTGGCCAGGATCGTCTTATCGGCCGGCCCGACGCTGATGAGCGACCGCGTGAGCGTTGCGATGTCCTGATCATAAATGTGATCCGCGAGCAGCGCCGTCAGGTCGGCCTGCACCTGTCCGACGATCAGGCTTGGCAGCAGCGACTCGGGTGCGAACCCATCCATCACGCGCGTCTGGCGATCAACCCAGAGTGAGCGAAGGTCAGTATTGCTCAGTGACGTCAGGTCCAGAGTGCGTTGCTGCGCGACCCAACCGGTGAAGGCCGGTATGGTGTTCGACTCCAGATCGTGGTCGAGCGAGTCGGCGAGCGTTGCGATCTTGGCCTGCACGGCGGCGAGTTTCTTGCCGACCGAGAAGCGCTGCATGGCCGAGCCGCGTGGGACCGTTGGCGGGCTTTGTCCGGCTTCGGGATTGCCGCGGAGTAGTTCGGGGTCGTAGGCATAGGGGAAGTCGGCGAAGAACATCTCTGGCGCGGTCGAGAGGTTCATGAGCACGCGTCCGCCGATGCGATGGACGAATCCGTCGTCGGCGACGCGCGGCCCGGGTTCGAACCCGACCCGGCGGTACATCGCGCCGAACCCGCCTTTGCCGGATAGGAATCGCCGGATCACGCTCCAGGTCAGCGGCGTGGGGTGTGTAAGCGTTTCGCCGATGTTGTGCGGGACCCACGGGCCGTGGCCTTTGGCAAGTAGCGCATTAACCTGCGCCCGGACGGCTTCGATCGTAGATTGTTTGGCCCGCAGCGCGTCGAGCGTGGTGATCGCACGCGACTGAAGGACATGAAGATGCCCGGCGACGATCGCCCATTCGATGTCCTGCGGACGACCAAAGTGGCGCTCGGCCCGGTGTGCGATCTGCCAGAGTTGGTGAACGTCGGTCGAACTCAGGCAGGACGAATTTCGCTTCGCGTCCAAAACCGCGACTTCCTGGCCGGTCGACGGGTCGATCTGCGTGTGTTTCTCGGCAATGATCGCATCGATCACCCGGCCGTCGGCGCGGGCGAGCGTGAGCGTGTCGGGCTGAACTTCCCCGCTGACGACCGATTCGCCCAAACCCCAGCTGGCTTCGATGAGCATCTGAGAATTGTCGACTCCGCGCGGATTGACTGAAAAGAGCACGCCCGCGACGTCGGCCATCGCGAGCTTCTGCACGACGACCGCCATCGCGACACGATCAATCGCGATCTTCTGCTCCGCTAGGTAGGCACGGGTGCGCGGGGAGTCGAGGCTGGCCCAGCATTGCCGCACGCGATCGAGCAGGTCGGCCTCGGTGCGGACGTCCAGAAACGTATCGTACTGACCGGCCATTGACGCGCCGGCCATGTCTTCTGCCGTGGCGCTTGAACGCACCGCGACCGCGCCGCCACCCAGAACGTGATAGTGTGCGATGATCGATGCGGCGAGCGAGTCGGGAATCAAGTCGTGTTGACGCGCGGCCCGGAAAGCGGCCGTGGTGACCACAAAGCCGTCTGGAACGTCGAAGCCGGCGCGAATCAACTCGCCAAGATTGGCGGCCTTCCCACCCACAAGGGCAACATCATCACAGTGACGTAGTGAGAGCAGAAGCGGAATGCCTTGGGTGTCCGACGCTTCAACCGCGTTCATGGACCACCTTTTGATTCGAACGCGACCACACCGCCGGTCTCACTGGCGACGAACAGTTTTCCATTGGCGACGATCGGGCCGGAGAAACTCATTCCCAACTCGCCTGGGCGAGACCTGTCGTTGACGAAGTGACGTTCGAGCAACTTACCGTCTGTGCGGTCGATGACCGCGAGCCAGCCGTCGGCGCTGAGTGCATACACATGGGAGTCTGTGATTGCCGGGCCGGCGTTGACCGGGGCGGCCTCACTCACACGCGCGCGCCAGAGCAGTTTGCCACCATTGACGAGATCAATCGCGACGACCTCGCCGTTGCCGACACCGGCGATCGCGATGTTATCACGGACCGCGATAGGCGAAAGGACGGACGCGGGCGTTGTGGCGGCATCGGTCTGCCAGCGGATCGCGCCGGTCTTGCGGTCGATGGCGACGACGGTGCCGTGCGGGCCGGGCCGGATGAAATCGCCGTCGCCACATCCGATGAGGATCAGATCGCCGGCGATCGAAACCGAAGCCAACGCGGCATAGGGCGTCTTGCTTCGCCAGAGAACGCGATCGAGCCCATTGGCTTTGAGTTCTTCGTCGGACTCGATCCGCAGCGCGACGACTTCGTTGCCGTTCACGCCCGAGCCGATGTAGGCGATGTTGTCCTTGATCACCGGCGAACTCTCCGGGTCGGTGACGGGGTACTGCCAGAGTTGCTTACCGTCACTGATGCGGACGGCGAAGACGAAACCAGGGTTGTCACCGGGTCGGGGCTTCCTGGTGGCCGGGTCCTCGACCGAGCCGGCGCCAACGACGGCAATGTCACCTGAGATGGCTGGAGAACTTTCGACATGTAGGGGTGTCTGAACGCGCCACCTCAGCTTGCCGGTCGCGGTCTCAAAGCACATCAGCGCACTATCGCGATCTTCGTGAAGACCTTCGCCGATGACAAGGAGTTTGCCGTCGGCGGTGAGCGCGGGAGAACTGAAGACGCCTTTGATGTCCGCGCTGCCTGCCTTGGTGACGACCGGCCAGCGCGGTCGGCCCGTGGTTGCGTCGAGACAGAATATGCCCCCGAACGTGTCGGGCGGTGAGATCGAAGCGCTGGCTCCGTAGACCCAGTTGCCGTCGACGGCTAGTGACGAACAGAACATCGCGAACGGATCATCGGTGTCGCTCCAATTCCAGAGCTTTGCGAGCTTGCCTGGCGTAGCGCCACCAACGAATCCGCTTCGGCCGGTGTCGACCCGGGCGATGAACGGTTCGGTTCGCTGATCTGCTGGTGCTGCGGCGGTCGGGCGTGTCGTCGTCGTCGGGTCGACGGAACGAGCCGTGTTGCGCTGTTTGTTCTCTATGTATTGCAGTGCAACCTTGGTCCAATCGACATCGGATGAATTTGAAGAAGCAGACGGTCGGTTGTCGCGTGGGATTTTGGTGCCAGTTGTTGTCGCGTTCCAGAAATGAAACCCGGCCCAGACGCTCGCGATCAGCAGCAGCAGGACGACAGGAACGTAAGGCTTCTCCCGAATCACCCGACCCCACTCCCGGGGCCGAACCAGAATCGCCGCCATACTCACAAGACCCGCCGCGAGTGCGGGCAGAATCGCGGCGCCCGCATTGACGACGATGGGCACGACGGCTAACTGGTGGTCGAGCATCAATAAATTCATTCGCCGCTCCAGGTTTGGGCCTGCCTACCGGCGACCTGTGCGGGTTCGATGCGGTGCTTGGGTTTGAGTCGGGTTGCGCCGAAATAGAACGGGTTCGACCAGGCGCGTTTGCCTTCGTGATCTTCGACCATCACGCGGACATGATCCATGTCGTTCAGATTAAGGTTTAGCCGAATTTCGGTGACAGATTGGCCCGGAATTTCCTGGACGAGCTTACCGAAGAACTGGCTGGACCGGACGGCGATTCGCTTGGCCGGGCTGGTGCGGACGAGCATTTGCGTTCCGGTGAACTCGACAGATTCAATTTTCGGCCCGCGGGTAGAATAGAAGTCGCCAGCCTTGAGCGCGGCGATGATCGACGCCTGCGTACACTCGGCTGCGCGGACCATGACCCAGCCCTGCGCGCACGACTCTGGCCCGCCGTGTGCATCATCGACCGCGATGGCATCAATCTTTTGGCCCTCATTGAGCATCATGTGCCAGGGATACTCCCCGTCACCGATCGCCAGTGATGTTTCGAAGAGGTTGTTGTAGACCTCGATCGCACGCAGGCCGGGGAAGCTTTTGAGTGATTCGGGCGACTGTGTCGACCACCATGGATGGGCGATCCAGCAATAATCACTAATGCTGTTGGCGAAGTCCCACAGCTCGCTAACGCCCATGCGGGTTGTAGGGCGAAACTGCCCGCGCGCCGGGTCGACACCGACGCACATGACGTGGGTATTACCCAGCGTGGAATTCTCCCAGGTATCGATCTCGCAGCCGGGGATGACCAAGATCTTGTTCTCTGGGTCGCGCGGGACGGTGACGTACCAGTGGTCGCCGAAGCAGATGAAGTCGTAGCCTTGCGACTTGTAGAACGCGAGTGCTTCGTCGGGCGAAAGTTTTCCATCGGACGCGGTTGTGTGCAGGTGCATAGCGCCCCGGTACCAGGTGCCGGGCTTTGAGAAGACGTTTCCGCGGGTGAGTTGGAGGTCGAATTCTTTGCTGGTAACCGGCTCGTTCATCGCGAAGCCTTGATGGTGATGCGTCGTTCGGTGGTGATGTCGATCGGGGTGGTGGTCGTGTGCCCGTCGGAATAACGAACGACGACGTTGTATTTGCCAGGCTCGCGAATCGCGATGTTGGCGGTGTCCGGGCCCCGACAGCCGGTGCTGATGTTGGTGCCGATGTCACGTCTTGCGACAACGGACTTGTCGTTGCGTTCGATCATGACAGCCGCGCCGACAACGCCGATGTTCGCGGTGACGCGGACGGTGATGATGCTGGTGTTCTCGAGTACTTTCTGTTGTGCGATGGGGTTTTCGCGGGGCGTGCGCTGGCTCAGGGTGTCGTTGACGACCAAGCTGAGTTTCCCGTCGATACCGCCGAGAAGGATGTCATTGACACCGTCGCCGTTGACATCGCCCACGGCTACACCACCGGCACCGGTTTTGTGCGCGTTTCCAGGCATGATTTCAGCCTTGTAGCGGGTGGTAACGAAAAACGAGCCGTAGCCCCGGTTGACGTAGAGGTTGTTGGGGTTGGTGGCGGTTCGGCTGGCGAGGTAGATGTCGACTCGTCCGTCGGCGTTGAAATCGTCGGCAATCAGTGACTGCGCTTCTTCGGTTGCGACGACGATCTCATTTCCGAATTGTCCTGCGTCAAAAGGCTTCCCATCCACATTCGCGAGGATGTTCACGCCCATGTCGCGTGAAAAGATCACGTCAGGCCGGTCATCGTGCCAAGTCGGGGCGAAACACCCTGCGCCCGTCAGTGCGGATTCTTCGCCGTAGGTGGTGAAGTCATAGGGAAGGAGATTGGCAAGAGGCTCGAAGCTGCCTGCCGCGTTTCGTCGGAGCAGAATGCCGGGACCGACGGAGTAGAATATGGCCGTCGAACCTGTTCCGTCCCAGTCACCGGCCATGAAGAATCCGGTTTTTCCGGATCCGCTTTCGGGCTTGTCGAATCCGAGGGCAGTGGTCAGGTCGGCAAAGTTGCCACCCGATTGTCCAGGGTTGATGTACGCTCGTAATCCGCCTGCGATCTTGGAGACGATCACGTCGGGGTAACCGTCGCCGTTGAGTTCAATGAAGGCAGACGATTTGACATCGGTATTGGCATCCTCCGGTAGCAAAGCCGTAATCGCGAACTTGCCCGTCTTGTCCATGGTGTAGATTACGCCGCCGGCTAAAAGCGAAATACGACCTTCACCACTGACGTCGGCGAAGTTGCATGATGAACTGACGACGCCTTGGAGTCCGAGAGATTCGGTCGCGTCAATGAAGCTGCCGTCGGATTGTTGAAGGAATGCTCTATTCCCTGATGGGTTGCATGCATAGAGGTCGGCTTTTTCGTCGGCGTTGATGTCGTACATCGCAACGCCGGC
Organism: Tepidisphaerales bacterium; assembly: GCA_038223165.1. Taxonomy (GTDB): domain Bacteria; phylum Planctomycetota; class Phycisphaerae; order Tepidisphaerales; family Tepidisphaeraceae; genus DASYHQ01. Next base: position 24,611 of record JBBRHE010000004.1, on the reverse strand, counting down.
GATGGGGTCGGAGAACTCGGCAATGACCTTGTCGCCCTTGAAGAGGTCGAAAGGAACGGCGGGGAAGAACGCGCGGCCGGCGGCTTTGTCGGCCATCATTTCCGCTAGTCGCTGGGGCGCGCCGTTGAACGTTCCGTACATTTTTTGAGGGCCGAGGTCTTCCGTCCAAGTCCACTGGGCTCGTGCATCCGGTCCGGCGGCACTGGCTAGCTTCCCGGCTTGCCATCTACCTTCACCACCAAGGTAAAACAGCAAATCCGACTGGCGACCGCGCCCTATCCCACCCGCGTACGCGACCATCGTCTGGCCGATGCTCGGTAGCTGTTGAAACGCCTCGTTTACGGAGTCACCGACGACACTTAGGACAACCCGCTTAGACGCGAACTGTCCTTTAGTGACTTGGTTAACATCGAGTCCGATCGTCTTTGCGTTAATGTCGATCGCGGTGATGGTCAGAGTCACGACGACTGAATGCCGATCAAACAAATCAACTGGCTGGAGGGTGGGATTCACCAAAGCAATTGCCGGTGTTGTGAACGAGCACCAGGTAAGCGCAATTAGCGCCCCGAGAGTAAGCGATCGGGAGGGTTTCATGAACAGACCTTTAGTTCCTTCTCGGCTCGGGGGAAATGATGGCGAATAGCTCACTTGCTGTGGCTTTGTTGTCCGGGCCAAATGTAGGTGCGTCTTTACCTGCGAGGTCCGGGATCTCCGTCACATTTAGGCCACCGGCCTTGACGTCATTGAGATAAATTCCTTCCCAGGTCACCGAGCCTTTTATGAGCATATCGGTGACGCGAGGCAATTCTTTAAGTTTTGCAATCATCGGCTCGCCATGAAGTGGGTGATTTCGTGAGATAATTTCGATCTGCCCCCAATCGTTGTCGCGCTTGCTGCAGTTGATGACGAGTCTCGCTTTTGAGGTGTCTGATGATGTGACAACAATCTTGGCTTCTTTAGCAACCTCCATCCCAAAGTCGCCGGGTCCCGGCAGACGTCCACCGGTCTCTTTTCGATCGAAGAAGACGCCTTTGGATTTCCAACCGAGCGATAGAAACGCGTCGCTGGTGAGCGGGCGGTCGGGCAGACCGGCGAGGAGCCTGCCGTACAGGACCAGATCGTCGCCCCAGTCGCAATTCGATCGCCGTGTAAAGGTCGAGCCCGAGAGCAGCACGAGGGTGCCTTTTTCGGTAACGGTGGGGTCTGAACGGTTGCCGGCGTTGATGGTGCTGCCGGCGGCGACGATGAGCGTACCGGAATTGACGCGCCAGTTGTCGTCGGAGCTAAAGGTGCCGATCATTTCGACGGATGATCCGGGCACTTTGTTGATGAAGAAGTGGTCGACGAGGCGCAGGTCAGACTTATTGTCATTGCGGACGAACGTATTGTTTCCGCCGACCATCGAGTCCATGTATTGAACTCCAGCACCGGCCTTAATCCACACGTTCCCTGCCGCGCTGAAATGGCCGATAATGCTCACGCCCTTGCCGACGGTCATATTCCGGAAGCCGGCAGGCTGATACTTCCGCCCGGTGGTGATACTGACAGAATAGGGATTGCCCGGCCAGTCTGGAAAAACAATATCCGTGTTGCCATCAACGGCCTGTGCGGCGGGTTTGCCGTCTTCGAGCCAGTGTTTGGCTTCCCATCCGTCTTTCGCACCCTCGCCGGGATTGGCCCAAACCAAGACGCGCGCCTTCGGCCATTTTTGCTTGAAGTGATCGGACTTCGCGACATCCTCTGGCCATAGTGTACGGTCCGCGTAAAACGGGTCGTGTGCGCAGGCGGTGGCTACGGCTGGCTGAGGTGTTGCCACATCGTCGGCCACGACAGGCTGGCCGAGCAGCAATCCGCTTAGGACGGTCAAAAGCAAGGAGAAAGTGGTTGTGATTTTCATCGGTTTCATGGGCTCTAATTTGAGGGTACAGATTCCCATTGGTACAAACGCCTAATCGCGAGAGAGTTCGATAACGAAGATTGGTTTTTCGTTAGACACGCTTAGTACGCCATCCTCACCGACGGCTCCCGTGGAAATTTCCTTGAAGTGGAAGTCCTTGGCGACCCACTTGACGCCCACCAACGCAGGCGAAGTAATTCGAGCCGCCGGCAGAGCGTACGAAACGAGCGGCTTGCCGGGGACGTTTGCACCGGGATTCAAGCCCTCAAAAGGCTTAGCGGTATAGCCCAAATCGCCACGTGCGACGTTGTCTTCATTCAGCTTCATGCCGTAGTTGAACGAGGTAGAAACCAAGCTCAAATTCATCTGCTTTGATGTTTCAATGGGTTGACCGTCGAGCGCGACCAGAGCGAATGAAATGTAGAGTTCATCGGATCCTACCGGATAGTTGATTCCCTCTTCGTTGCGCACCGTCACCTGATCGAGAATGATGCGGTTATCGCGAAACTTTACCGGTCCGCCGTGCTGAGCAAAGAAACCTGTGTAACTGACGGCGGTAGGTGCGTCTTGTATCAGATGTCCTTTCTTCCAGTCGTATTCGATTTGCGGTGTGGGCCGGACTGGCGAAGCTTCCATCAGCCCGCGCTCGGCGGTGCGACCTTCGACCTTGTCATCCTCAATGGTCGGATCAACCAACATCTGCAATCCGAAACGATGCGCAGTGGCTGCGATCTTCGCACCCAAATCACCGAAAGATCCACCATAGTCAGCGCTGCGTGGGTCGAACAAGCTCTTTCGGCCGAAGGTCATCACGGTCGGCTTGGCCACCGGATCAAGAGCGCCCGAAGTAAAGATCGCGCCGGCTGTTTTCATTGCGGCAGCTTCGACAAGGTCGTTCTTAAAGTGAACACCTTCGATCGACCCACTCTTACCGCTGTGGTTCATGGCCAGCGCTTTGCCATAGGGCTCAGGCTGGTCAGGATCGTTGGGACGACCGAACAAATGCCAGCCGATAATGTCCCAATCTTGAATCGCGCCGAGCGTCGCGATTCGAAAAGGGATTTCGGCACGATACTTGTCAGGATTGCTGGTCTGAAACTCATAGACGAAAAAAGGCTTGCCGGGAACGCGACCGATTTCAAGCCAGGGAATGCCCATCGCCAAACGAGGCTGTTCTTCGAGGCCGCTGACAAACGGGAATCGAGGTTGTTGTCGGTCCGTCGCAACGCCCCACATGTAGGAACACATCGCCATGGCGTCACCTTGCTGCAGGAGGTGGACGGCCTGAATCTGGTATCCGTTGCCGGTATCTAGCACCAACGGCGAAAGTGCCAGACTCTTGCCCCATTTCTTAACTTCATCTCGGAAATGAGTCTTGTATCGAAGTTCCATCTGCACGAGGAACTCGATCACATCCTCCCCGCGTCGCAGGGTGAAATCTTCGCGTGTGAACTTTTGCTTGCCCACACCGGCAAGAACCGCCAGCGCCGCAGGGTTCGCATCGTTGATGGCCTTGTTTCCAGTTCCTCCAGACCCGATGGGCGCTAGCAGGACAGAATGGTCATCGACCGATTCACCGGGAAGCAGGAACATCCATGCCTTGCGTAAGCCATCATCGTTCGCGTATTTCTCTTTGAGGAAACGTGCCCACTGAAGGTGTAGCTCGTCGCGGAAGAATTTAGGCAGGCTTTGCCACTCGCCGCCGGTCATTGCCTTGAACCACCACTCTTCATTTTGAAGTTCCCAAACGGCAATCTGCGGGTCGTCCGCCAGTCGAAGGCCGTTTTTGTACTTGTTAGGCCAATCGGCGTTCGACTTCATCCGGCGCAGGGCCGCCTCCGAAGTTCGCCGATCCCATGCGATCTGTCGCGCGGATCGAAGCCGTTTGGACTTCAGTTCCTCGAACGCGTTACTCCAAGCCTCTGCACTGGCTGGGTCGTCAATCACGTTCACGTCATCGGCACCGAGGGAGCCCATGTCGTTGAAGCCGGTGAACCACACCTTGATGCCGCGCTTATCGAGCGCCGCCAGTGAGAAAGCCGTGAAATCAGCGTCAGAACCATCGCCGGGCGTGTAATCATGATTCCAGCTATTGCCGGCGGCCCAGAATCGAACCATGTTGAACCCAAGATCATGGATCCGCTGCGCGAGCGCATCATAAATACGACGCTGCTTGTCGATCTTCATCTGTCGGACTTCTGGCGTATCGCTGGAAGTGAGTTTGAATTGTGCGTTTTCCCCATCGGCCCAAAAATGACCGATCCAGCTCCAATAACGCACGCGATTACCATTGAGGCTGAGGTGTCCGTCGCGCACTTGAACGTAGCTACTATCATCCGGAAGTGTCGGCTGAGTTGACGGTGTCTGGCCTTTAACCATAGGGACTAAAGCAAAGACCCCCAAAGCGGCTACACATGCAGCCCTACCAAAAAATGAATTCATTAGCACCACTCCAAAAGCCAGCTAAACGTGTCAAATTCGAGTTTTAAGCGCTCTCCGGCGAACGCTTGGTAACGTCATCATATCCTACCGATTGGGTTTGAGCAATTTCATTCCATTGTTCAACAGACCGACCAAGGCAGAATAATTTGACCCACCCGTAAAAACGACTCACTTCCTATTCGCGATGCCGCTTCTTAGAACACGCCCCGTCGGCGAGGCCTCGCGCGGTTGAGACAACTTGGGTTTGCCGGGCCTGCCGCAATATGCGGTGCGTTGAACAGGCAGGTTTTTAAGCTCCAAAGGCAGAAGTCCTCGTAATGGTTGGCCGTTAGCAGGGCAGATTGGGACGAGTTTCATGCTTTGGCGTGGCAAGGATCGCTCAAGCTACTCGACAGGTGCATACGCGCGCCGCTTTGCGAGCATTCTCCCTATCGCGTAGAGCAGGATTATGGAAATCGTTCCAGCGGCGATGATCCATGACACATGCACGTGAAGCAGGGCGGCGGGAAGCATCATCGTGATCACGCCACCACCGATGAACGGTGCGGACATCGGGGCCGCCAAGGCGTAGTCTGCGGCAGCGCCGGTCTGGCGGTCCCGGTCGACAATGCGCAGCAGAACCATCCCTTGAGCCGTCGTGGCGGTCGCCATCCCGTAGTTGATCGCACCCAATTCAAGCCAGTAGTCGGTCGGCAACAGCTTTCGCGACAACCAGAACAGCGTGATCGCGCACCACGCCGCGCCGACCGTCATGAGGATAAGCGATGGAACGCCGTACGACGCCAGCGCCGACGATCGCATGCTCGCCACTGCGGCGACAATGAGGACCTCCATCGCCGTCGTGGTCAGGCGGCGGATGGATAGCGGATCGATCAGGTCGGCCACTCCCATCGCCTGCATCAGCCGACGCACGATCCAACCACCGATCAGCGTGAAGAGGAACAACGGCAGGTTCTCGACGAGCGACCGAGCGCGGAAGGACATCAACTGTCGTTCGTCAATGCCGTTGGCAGCAAGGTTGATCGACCATTGCAGCAACGCTCCCGTCGCGAACGCCAGCGCGAGAAGAATCAGTTGGAACGCCAATGGATCGATCGCCGACGGTGAGACGCGCGCGTATGCGGCCGGCGTAGAGTTGCCTTCCTGATCGGCCGACGTCGTTTGCGGTGCGGATTCACTCGTCGCCGCGGTTGTGAGACGCTTATTGTGCGTCCAGCCCATGCGGATGGCGATGTTGACCAGGACGATGCCACTGATCGTCCCGTACAGCAAACCAGCGGCGGCGAAGAAGAAGGCAAGGTCGCGCGCTGCCGGCAGGCCGTCCATGCGCTCGTAGATATTGCCCCACGCGGCCGCGGCGCCGAAGCCACCGGCCCAACTGACTTCGAGCAATTGCCCGAACGGCAATGGCGTTCCAAATAGTGGCGCCAGGAGGGTGGCGGTGACGGTGTAACCGAGGACGATCTGCCCGAGGATGATGATCCAGACGACGATGCCTTCAGACACCGCCCGACGACCACCGCCGCCCGTTGTCGTGTTCGTGACCGGGCGATCGAGCAGCATGCCTGCGAACACGACCGCGATCAACGGTCCGGGCCACGATCGCCATTGGTCGGCCATCGTGCCGGCGATCGCTTGCAAGGGCTCGACGTACCGCGATGCCTGAACGCATGCCAGACCAACGAATCCACCGACGACGGACGCAGGGATGAAGAAGCGTCGAAGGATCGACAGGCGTGAACGCAGGACGAAACCGATCAACAGCAGGACGCAGATAACGATGAAGGGTGCGAACATTCAGCTGCATCCGAGGGTTGGGAAATTCTGAGCCTTGCCTACGCTACTTTGTCGGTCGTTCGTTGGCCAATGCGCGGGTCGCGTTTCCGTTGTAGACCTTGACAAGCACGTCATCCGGCAAGGCCAGGCCATATATTCGCCAGTCGCCTGACGGCGCGAACGGATGATCATAGGGTTTGAAGTATTCGTCATCCGTTTCCAGAAAGCGGTAATAAATTGCGTTGCGCGGTTGGTCTCGCCGGCCGGGATATCGGTCGGTGCCGAACAGAATGCGATCCTGGTAGCGGACGAAGAATTTCCGTGCAGCGAACGGCTGGCGACCGAGTTCCTCGACGCGTCCCGAGATGTCGACATACAGGTTCGGAAGTTCGTCCAACCGCTGGCTAAGCTTGACCAGGTCGTCACCAAGGTTGGCCATGTGAGCGCTGATGAAGACGGTCTGCGGATGAGCGCGAATCGCGTTGAAATGTTCGTCCATCACCTGCGCAAACTTCGGGAACCCTTCGCTAGCGAAGCTCCAGTCGGGGTGTCGGGTCAATTGAAGCCACCGTTCGTTGAATCGATCCACCGGTTCAAAGAACGGCGGGGGATCACCGGAGTGAATCAGGACCGGCAGTCCCAGTCGGCCACAGGCGTCGAAGATCGGCCCCAGTCGCTTGTCGTCGACCGCAATGCGGTTGCCGTTCACGTCTTTGACGGTCAGCCCGAGACTTTTGAAGATCTTCAAGCCACGAGCGCCCTGTTGCTTTGCGTCGCGAAGGAAGGCGATCGTTTTCTCGACGAAGTCAGGCCGATCGATCTGGCTGAAGTCGATATTGCAAAAAATCAGCAGCCGATCCGGCGCTTTGCCGGTAAATCGCTTTAGCAGTCGGTCAAGCTGGGCGCCTGAACCACCGCTCAGGTTAATGGCGGCCGTCACACCCTGCGCGTCCATCGCCGACAGCAACGCCGCGGGGTCCTGCTCGTTCCCCCAATGACAATGCATGTCGATCGCGGGAAACTTCGGCTCGGGCACGTCTGTGATCTTCGTCACGAGCGCGGGGCGCGGATCGTAGTCTTCCAGCAGCTCGCCCTTGGCCTGTAGGGCACGACCGGTTCCTTGTACTACTGGTTCGCTGGGCTGGGTGACCTGGGCGCTGCAGAACGATGCGGCGATCAAAAGGGACGCCACGGTGATCGCTCGCATCTTGACGTCACCCGTCCAATTTACCGGGGAAAACCGAGTGGGCCGAAATCCTGGTAAACGCGTTCTCATCAACTGTACCTTGGCGTCGAACGCGCCGATGTTAGAGCGTTTCATGCACGTTCCGCGACGCCGTGACACCCACGCAGCGCGTCGGCCTCAGGCGGAAGCAGGACATCATAAAACGAACGTTCGAGCTTGCAAAGCAAGCCCGAAGGTTCGAGAGCGATCGAAGCGACGGTAATCGACCGAGGTCGACGGAGCGATCGACGCGTGTGGCGCATAAAAGGCGTCACGGTCGCGTTGACCCGGCGATGTGTCTTTATCCGATGTCAGTTGGCCAGTCGTGTCGAAACCGAAGGACGTTGAGCCCCGGACGCAAAACGTACGATTCACCACCCGCACTAAGCGTGCCGTGCACGTCTGCCCTGAGGTCGATTGTGGCGCCTACTTCAGGACCGTCAACACGGTAAGTGGCCTGGATCTCACCGCGCGGGTGGGGCGTTGTCACGTCAAGTGCGCGAAGGGGGCCAAGCATTGGTTGCACGTGGACCGAGTCGAAACCGAAGCCCGCCGGCCGGATACCGGCAATGCTCGCGACGACGTGGAACAGCGGATGGGCGCTCCACGCATGGCAGTCGGATCGCGTGTTACCGAAGGATTCGGGCGTGGTCACGAATCCCTGTCCGACCAGTTCGTACCACGGCCGAAACCGCGCGAAGAATGCGGCTGGTCGGTGGTAACGATGCAGCACGTCGAACAGGTAGTGGGTGAAATACAACGAGCAGCGCGTCAAATCGGTTCGCGTGGCGAGTTGTTGGGCGATCGTTCTGCGTTGATCGTCCTCCACTGCGCCACTGGCGATGGCCAGACACTGCGCATGCTCCGTAAACACATTGAGCGCTGGCGTCTCTCGAACGAGACCACTGGCATCGTCGAGGAATGTTCGCCGGATGGAAGCGTTCAGGTCGTCGGCCAACCGCCTCCAGCGCGCGGCCAGTTCCGGCTCACCGATATGTCGTTCAAGTTCCGCCGCCTGTCGCAGTGCTGCCAGCATGAGCAGGTTCAGCGAGGCATTAAGACCGCCCGTCTCGCCACCGGGCGGTACTCCGAATCGGAACGGACTGTCGGCCCAGTCAAGGAAGTTCCACCCGGCGGGGCTGTGGATCAACCCATCCTCAGAGCTTCGTTCGACGGAAAATCGCTCTAACACCGCGCGGACCCCGGGCATCAAGGACAGGACCACGCTCACGTCATCCCGGTATCTCGCGAAGTCATGAACCATGCCGATCCAGATCAGCGCGAACGGTGGGATGAACTTTGCATCTCCCGGCGCTGCGTCGGTCGGCAGGCCGTTGAAGTTCATCCGCGAGCGGTCGAAGAGCTTCAGCGCCTTGACCGGTGGCCGCGAGTCGTGACTGTGCGCGTAGGTCATCAGACACTGAATGCGTGTGTCGCCGATGTACATCAACTGCTCGTAGTGCGGGCAGTCCATGTAGGTCTCGTGGCAGCACATCTCCAGCGTACGCCGAGACATGGCAAGGACGTCAGATAGATCGGGCGTGTTCACTTTTGTTGGGGTGACAAGCGACAGGGGATAACGCGTCTCGCGGAGCTCGATCTTGGAGACATCAACCGGATCTGGACCCGTGCGGATTCTCAACTCGACGTACCGACCACACCGCCACCAGAGCGGGGCAAACGTGCGGTTTGCAAGACCATCCGGCGAGAATTGATCGGTGAGACCCTTTATCGTTCGTCCATCGATCGTGTCACGCTGCCCCTTTGGATGCAGCGACTCGGCATACGTCAACGACAGGGTCGCGCGGGCACCGCCACTAACCTGCAACTTCGGGTAGAAACAGCCATACGTGCGGAGGTCGATGAGCAATTCCACATTCGCATGAGGTGGCACGGTGACGGATGAACCCCTGTCGAGCAGGGCTTGCCATTCGGGAAGGCGATCGTCGGTTGATCGACGGACACTTAGCCCGCGCAATGGATCGTCCATCATGGGCGGAAGCGTCGCGGGTCGTAAGCGATGCCCTGGCCGGAACGCCATCAGCGTGAAGCCGTCATTGCCGTGCTCCCCTGCGACCACAGGCTGCCAACCTTCACCGTCACCTCGTTCGGCGCCCCAACTGAACGCCGCGGCATCGACCGTCTCGGCTGGGCCCACCCCCGTCGCTGTTCCAACGTCAACCGATGGATCGGTGAAGCGGATACCCTCGACGAGCTTGCATTCCCAGGTCGCCAGGCCTGTGCCGATCAGTGTCAGTCCGTCCGCGTCCTGAGGTGCAACGAGAAGTCCATGTGCGACCGAACGCTGTGCCCACGGCGAAAGAGAGCCCAGCGACCAGACGCGCGCGCCCAGCACGTGGTCCCCAGGCGTCAGCGGGAGGTCGTACGTCTCGAAGAACCAATGCTCTGGCTCGCCGCGCTCGGGGCCGCGACCGATTCGCTCTCCATCGAGATACAGTTCGTATCGTTCGTCCGCAGTGACGTGGACGCGCAGGCTGCGCTCAACATTAACCGTAAAGCGGCACCGGTACGCAACGACGACCGGTCGGGGCAGAGCCACTGAAGGGGCAATCCACCTGCACCGCCAGCCCGACCGGTCCTGCCACGGTGGGGCGTCTTCGTCCGCGCGAGGTGAGTACGGCGGACCCTGCGTGATCAGCGTTCGATAGGTGGTCGCCGATTCGATCATGGGGTCGGCCACACCAGGCGGTGCCACCCGTTCGTGCCAGTGGACGTTAATGGCGACAGCGATAAACGCTGCTTAGCGGGGACGTCGTCGTGATCAAAGACGTTGATATCAAGGAAATCCGGACGCACCGTTGAATCGGCGGCCGAGACATTCATGACGTAAAACGTCGTCTGACCCTCGCGATGAACCGTTGCCGACGCAGTCACACCCGCAGTCGTCGCGCCCTCGTCGACGGGTTGAACGGCGCACGTTGCGTTTCCGTTAACATCGCTCGGCGCGACAGCAACGTTCCAACGACGCCCCACACTGTCAGCGAAGGTCAGCCGCACGGCATCGCCTGCATCGATCGCGTCAGTCGTGGTCGCGGGTTGGTGGGTGTCATCAGTGACTGCCAGCGCGACGATCAGCCCGTTGCCCGTCGACCGCAACCATCCACGAGCAGACAGGTCATTGGCGCCATGCCACCACTTGGACGAATCCGGCATCTTTGCATAAGCATTCTCGACGTGGTCGAGCAGCAGGATGTCCGGCTGCAAGGCATCCAAATCCGTTAAAGTTGGCGCAGTGTTGCCCGTCCACGGCTGCATGGCGGGCGTGCGACGCAGGGCCATGACGGCGGACTGTGAAGAGCGCCCCGGCTGGTCCAGATCGAACCGCACACCACGCTCTGCGGGCTTGCTGGCCAGCGCTGCCAGGTCATCGGGTGAACCGACGAGCAATTTCCACCCCATGCTGCCACTCTGCACTTTCACTGCAATCAAATTTTCGCCCTTCTTCAGTGGCACATCAAACGTGTGGTCGTTGATGCTGTATCCACCCCCATTACCGCGGTCGAGCGTGCTGTAGACGACCTGACCGTTGACGGCCCACTGCATCCACCAGTCGGCCGACGCACCGACGCGCACGGTCTGGTCGGTGACGCTGGTTACGGTGGCAAACAGCACGGCCGTCTCGCGTTCGCGCACCTTTCCACCGGCTTGCTCGAAGTCGATACGGTTATCTCGCACGAGCACCCGCTTGCCCGCGACCGTATTAGCGCCCGCAGTGCCAGGAAGGTCGCTTGGCATTTCGGTCAGCTTTGTTAGATCGACCTTCGCGTCGTCGACGGGGAGGAACGCGCTCCACTGTTTGGGCCAATCGACAACACTCGTTCCAGCCGCATGAACATCCACCGGCACGCGCACGGTGAGCGACTGTCCCGCGAGGACGTTAACCGGGAACTCCTGTTGAGCGAGCGTCACGTTCGCCGATGCGCCCGCCGACACGCGGAGCACGCCTTGCACCGGCTGGTTACCTCGGCTGACGATGGTGATCGGCAGGACGTCGGCCCCAACGTCGCGCACCGTGAATTCACTGGGCACATCCAATGCGGGTGGCGACACCTCAAGCACGCCGGCGCTGGTGGCATGCGACCACTTGAGGTACAGCGGGTCAACGCCCACTTCGATTGCAAATGTTCCATCAGGTGCTACGGCGATCTCGGTCTTGTTGCCGAACAGGTCGACCTGCTCGAGCTTTGTTCCCACCGACGAGGCCAGCGTAAACTGAACCCGACGACCGCTGGACGGGTCCGACCACAAAACCGCGCTGCGGGTGGTCGCGCCTTCGCCCTTGAATGTGTAACCGGTAATGCCGTTACCCAGGTCTGTTAATGCAGTGTCAAACCGCTGGCCGCGCATCGTGCGGACCAGGTTTGAATACGCGACGACCGCCGGCCGTGGCTCCTGCTCGCTGTAGAGCATTCCGTAGGCTTCTTCAAACATCAGCAGCCGGAAGAACATCAGGAACGGCAGACCTTGTGATTGCGCGTAGGTCATCTTCTGAACGACGGTGCGCGCCTGCACCTGCTCCTGCGCCGGAGTCTGCGCTGCCACACCAGACTCGGTGTCGGCAAACGGTTTGAGCTTACCGTGCATGCGCGCCAAGTCGCGAATGCGGTTCAGCGCCGACGCCTCGGCGGCCTGACCGGGCCCGTGACCATGGTACGACCAGACGTCGATCTTCGACGGGTCGACAATCTCGATGAAGCGCGTTGCCCGCTGGGTCGCCTCGGCGCCAGCGAAGCAGAGCCCACCGTTCAACACCTGCGCCGCGGGGTTACCGCGGTGGATCGCGTCATACATGACCTCGTAATCCTCGGCGTAGTGCTCGATCGGGCCCGGGTAGAAAAACGTCAGGTCAGGCTCGTTGCCGAGTTCGTAATACGTGATCTGCGGAAACCGTGATGCGGCCGTCTCAAGGAACTCCGTCTTCGTCTGCAATTGCCTGGCCCGTTCGTTTGGGTCCTGCGCTTTGGGTGGGTCGCACATCAGCATGACCTGCAGGCCAGCCGCGTCGTATGTCGGCAGGTGCGTTTCTAACTCACCGAGGCTCTCGCCCTCAAAGCCATGTCGTATGATGTCGGTGCCCATGAACTTCGCCCAACGCACGAGGCGCGGCGACTGGTAAGCAGCGCCCAGGCGCACATCCAGACCATACAGAAAGTCACCGGGCTTGGCCCGTTCAACCGGCGTTTCATCTGCCACAGCGAACCCACCGCGACGTTCGAAGACGACCGTGCCCTCACCGGTGAGGATCTGCAGGTGCGTGCGGTACGCGCCCAACGGCAGGTCCTTGGCGTCCAGCGACACGGCCAGTGGCACGGTCGACCGCGCGACGGCCGTAAAGTCGCCGGACGCCTCTTGCCGCACCTTCTCATCACGATCGATCACTTCGTGCCGATACGTGAACGCGGCGTCCTTCGTCGCGAGGTTCGAGAACCGGTACTGCACGTCGGCCGAACCGCCGGGCGGCAAGATCAGCAGGTCGCTAGCGGTCGCAAGGCCATCGAAACGGATGACGCGCTTGTAGTCCGGTTTTCCATCCAAGTCGTAGGCGCGCACCTTGATCGACCGGATCGCAAAGTCACCACCGAACGAGTTGATGCGAAGGTCGTATCCGTCGGTGTCCATGTCGCTGGGCTTGTGCCCATGCTGGCGGGCGCCGAAGTAGGCGTCATCAATGCGGACGGTGAACTTCTGCCACCCCTCGTTACGCCCCCAGCCACCACCGACCTTGCGGCTGCCGGTGGCGGTGTCGGCGCGCAACTCGACGGGCGCGTCGAACGTCTGGCGATACTCGACCTCGACGTCGACGACCGGTTGTCGACCCTCGCGCAGCGCGGGGTCGGTCAGCGTGATCAGCACCGAGCGCGCCCACGGCACGTCGACCGCCGACCCGTTCTGGGCGACCCACGCCGCCTGCTCACCGTTGGGCGTTTTGATGACACTGGGCGCTAGTCCCGCGCGGTGGAACGTCATGTTCGTGGCGACCGGCTCGGCGTCAAAGACGATCGACGCTGCCTCCCCGTCAAACGTCGCGTCGCCGGCGTTCTGCTTTGGCTTGGCGGCGGCGGGCGCGCGCTTGGCGTTTTCGCCGGTTGGGTCGTTGACCATCAGCACGTCGGGGTTGAACGTGCCCGCAGGGAACGTGCTGACGCGCACCTCGTCGATCTCACCGCCGAAGCAGTCCTTCAATTCCACGTTCGCGCCGATCGTCAGCGTGGCGTTGGCGTCGGCGTGGTTGGGTTCCTGATTGCCGTCGCCCGAGGGTTTTCCGTTAAAGTAAAACCGCGTCGCGCCATCAACGCGCACGACCGCGACGTGCACCCACTCGCCCGCGGCGACGTCACCGGACCAACCGATCAGCGCCTTGCCACCCAGCAGGACCTGGTAGCCCTTGCCGTTGCGGATCAGTGACCAACCGTGCCCACCACTGCCGTACTGCAGGATGACGCGGAACCCCTCCTCGGTGTTCGGTCGCACGAACGCTTCTGCAATAAAGTTGTCGCGCAGGTCGGCCAATCCCTTGCGCTGCAGCGCTTGCGTCTTTCCGTCAAACGAGATGCTGAGCGTCGAGCCTTTCGCCGCTGGACTGACCGCATCGCTGTACGTCGGGCCCGCGATCGGCTTGAGGTTTCGCTGCGCGACTGTGCGATCGACTGTTTCAGTTACGGCTTTGTTGGCCTTGGCAGCAGCGTCCTCCTCGCCCATGCGCCACTGCGAAACAACGTTTAACTGCGCCGGGGCGGCGCTGGCCAAGAGCAACACGACGATAGCGGCAAGAGATTTCATGGACGAACCCTCAAGAGAAAGAATAGTTTACAAACGCATGGAGACCGCGGCGTCGAAATTGCGCCGCTCGGTGTCCTCGACCGCAGACTTAAGCAAGTTGGCCCGGGCAAGCACGGAGATCGCCGTCGCGCCCCAACCGTGGGCTGTCACGTAGTTCAACTGACTAAACGCTTCGCTCCACGTAGGTTGGCCGGACTCGATCCACGGACCGTACAGTCGTGCGAGGTGATCCAGCGCTGCTTTGCCGTGACCACGGTCGACCAACGGACCGAGAACGAGGTCCGTCCAACCAGGGCCGAACGGGAGATCCGTCAATCGCGAAGCGAGGTAGTTGGCCACGCGCGATTGCTGCTGTTCGGAGCCCAGACGGGCTTCCAGCGCCATTGCGTTGGCATGTGCCGACACCTCCGCCGACGGCATGGGGATGACCTGGTTCGGCTGGAGGGTCGGGATCGCAGGGACCACGCGATCGCGATAGCACCCGGTGACGTCGTCCCAGAACGCCATCGCGGCACGACGCAGGACCGCCGCGTAGTTGCTCGCGATAGCGCTGGCGTTTGGCGCGGCATACTCGGCGTAGGTTTCGCACGCCATCATCAACAGGAGGTTAATCGGCAGTGAGTATGACCGGCGGTCAATTGGGGCCCAATCGATCCAATGCCAGCACCAGTCGGGTGGCACGAACAGTCCATCAGCGGTGACGCAACGCGTGCAAGCGGTGAGGAATTGCTCGAATTGAGCCATCGCGTCGCGCGCAAAATCGAAATCTCCGGTCAGCCGTGCATAGTCACCCAGTGCGATAATGGCCCGCAGGGTTTGGTCTGGCAGGATGACCGCACTTGTGCCTGCAGGGACGATGGACGACGGCCAGTCACCGCTGTGCTTGGCCCATCTGGCGATCAGGCCGAGGCATCGGCGCCACATGGTGGGATCACCAAACGCAATGAAATGGGCCTTGCCCGTGACGGCGGCGTCGAAGGTCCACAGGACGTTCTCGCGCCAGCAGGTGTCGACGATCACATCGACCGTCGCCGATCGCAGTGTCGCGACCGATCGATCCCAGATCTGCTGTAGCACCGGGTGGTTGTCGTGCAACCCGCGAACGGCAGTCTGTGGATATTCAACGCCCTCAAGGGAAATGCGAACGTGTGCTCGTCCCGCGCCGGCATAGCGAAACGTGATGTAACGGGCACCACGCGGCGCGATCGGCTGCCAAGTGAACGGGAAACCGGTGCATGTCACCGTGTCAACAAACCCTTCGCGCACTGAGTCGAAGCCCAGCGAGGCGCGGGGGCGATCGACGAGACCAATGTCGTAGAAAATCTCAAGTCGGTCACCAGCCGCCGAGTCTGTCACGTTGATAACAGGTCGCACGAGTCGCGTTCGGCCGGCATCAAACGTCACGATGTTTCGCGCTCGGTCAAGCAACAGGACGTCGTTGTCGTCGTCTTCCACTTTTACCGACGAAACGGCGCGATCATTGAACGAGCGTGCCAGGTCTGCTGCCGCCGGAAGACATTCGCCGTTGTCGAGCCCGTGATAGACGGTAGTGGTCGTGATCAGCTCGCGTCGCAAGTGCTCGCAGTCGCGCTTCAGCGTCGCTCGCCAGGGTGGGGTCCCGATTCCACCGAGGACACGTGCCGGCGTGGCCGAATCTTCAATTCCTGCCAGCCGAGCGAGTCCCGCAGTCCAATGTTCCTGTTGAGAGGTTGCCAAGGACAAAAGTCGCCCGTGAAACGAGACCTCGTGAAACGCGCGGCATCGCCATGAGTCATCTGTCACGGCGATGCACGTGCGCTTGCCCGCCTCGTCGACCTCGATCTGACCGAAGAGCCCGACACGATCATGGACGCTGGCTGCGGTACCACCGGTGAACGGAAGGATCACAACAGCGAGCACCAACTCCTGGCGCGCTGCAGGCAAGGGAAGCTCGATTGTGTCGGCGTACACTTCGCCGGGCAGGGACCGCGCAGGACCTTCGTGCACCATCGCGCCGTTCAGATACATCGCGTACCGTGGGGTGGCCGCGATAGTAATGGTGATCCGTTCGACGTGTGGCGAGACGTTAAGTTGCCTTACGAATAGAAACGGTTGATCGTGATCGCAGCGGGCGTCGTCGCGCCAATCGGTCGGTCCGATCCAGCGGCAGGTCGGATGAAAGGTCGAAGATGCGTCGACAGTGAGCGGCATAAAGAGCTTGTTAGGCTACCGGGAGGGCACAAGATTCAGGCGACATTCAGGCCACAACCGTGGGTGGAACCGCCGGTGGCACGTCGATCACGACCTGCGAACAGACCCGCAGTCGAGGGCCGGCGGGCAGGCGGTTGGCGACACGGTCGAGCAGCAGTTGAACCATCGTCTGGCCGACTTGTTCATTCGTCTTGTCAACCGTCCAGGTTGGTGCACAAGGCTCGAAGGTGCATTCCTCGCATGCATTCCAGTAATGGTCATAGCCAGCGAGAAAAACGTCCTTGCCAGGAATGAGTCCGTGCAGACGAAGCGCCGCCGCCGCATAGGGGACGTCGCGGTCCGAAGACAACAGCAGTGCATCGGGTCGACTGTCACGCAAGATCGGTAATAGAAACCCTGCAACTTGCTTTACGGCATAGTCGAATTCAACTCGCTGAGTCGAGGGCGTCACGATTTGAGGAAACTCGACGATCTCGCGCGGAACGAGCCCACTAGCTAGCATTGCCCTGCGATAACCGGCATCGCGTCCCAGAAACCAGTATTGATCCCACGGGTTTGGCCAGCACTGGACGATCTGCCGCGCGCCACGCGCGATAGCGGCGTTGGTTAGATTGTACGAACCACCTTCATGGTCGGATGCCACCCGATCAAACGCCGCGAGTTCAGGACTACCGCCGTAGCAGACAATCGGCACACCCGCGTCACGAAACATCGTCGCGATGCGCCCAGCCTCGGCGGTTCCGCTGTTCATCTCCGGGATCAAAACCCCCAGTGGTCGACCTTGCGCTAATCGCCGCAGCTCAAAGGAGTCGACCGACCCAATACCCAGGTTGATCGATGGGACGTTCTGTTGGCGCAAGTATTCCATCGTCCCCAGCGACGTGTACTTCAACCACCGTGACCGCACGGCGGCAGAACTCTCGATGACGTCGGGCAGCGTCAACACGATAACGGATTGGCGTAACCAGCGCGGGACATCGTCCCCCCGATTAAATGCAACGGTCCGTTGACGTTCACCATCGCGACGCTGCAGCAAACCCTCGCGATCCAGTTCGGCCAATACAAGACGAACGATCGCGCGACCGACGCCCAGCTCTTCGGATAACCTGCGCTCACTTGGCAGGGACTCACCAAAACGAAGGCGCCCCTCCAAAATTCGCTCGCGTAACAACAAAACTGCCTTACTTTTCACCGCCTCGTCACCCGTGAGAACCTGTTTGTTTTGTGTCAGCATATACCAAATGGTATGAAAGCGATTGTTCGGCAGAGCATACTGTCAATTCCGCCATGGTCAAAAAAGGCCTTAAGATTATCCGATGTCTTGCGTCACACAGTTGTTGGCGTCAATGGTACATACCGTGTAAGGCGAGGGCTGTTGAAAAGAAAAACCCAATTGGTTTATAGGAAAAGCCAGGACGAGCGGATCCGCAAGGGACGGGGCCGAGAACTTCAGCCGCATCCGCCGGATCGCGTTGAATCAACTGAAGAAGGAAACAAGCAAGAAAGGCCGCAGCCTGCGGGTGAAACGCAAACTGGCGGGGTGAAGCAACGATTACCTGGTGAAACTGCTGGCTTCATGAACATGCGATTGCCGTGCCCCTGGGCAAGTTCCGGGCGTGTACAACTTTAACGTCGACTGGCAGTTGAAGGTCGGCGAGGTGCCGGACAACGTTCGACACAGAATCCGTCGCCAACTCCGTGCTGACGACCGGTGGGACAGTGCGCCGGTCGTTAAGTAAGTACATCGTGTTGGCATTTATCTCCGTAGCAAAGACCTTCGCGATCAGGGTTGCTCCGAAGTTGGGCACACGTTGGTGAAAGACTAAGGGTCTGAGGTACGAACGTCAGCCGATGTGCTCGCAACGGACTGGCATGGGGAATCAATGAGTCGCAGCCTCGGTTCGCTATCCGCGATTCGGGCCGCTGGTGCTTTGAAGGGCGGCAAACGAAAGCCGCATTGCAGAATGCAGCAAGAAGTCCGGATCGAACCGGGCTTCTTGCTGCATTGGTGTCTAATTAATCAGTTCTGGAAGACTTCGATCAGGCTCCCAGACGGCGCTTTCGGTTGACTATCGCCATTGCACCCAGAAGGACGGGCGCCGCGGCGAACAAGACTGGTGGCAGTGGTACGGCAACGGCAATGTTGTCGTAAGCGACCGAGTTGGTAGCGTCGCTGCCACCGAAGAGGCTGATCGACTGGATCACTGCGCCGCTGGCAGTCAGTTCCAGAATCTGCGAACTAAACAGATCACCCACCGGCGGCAATTGCACTCCGCTGTTCGTCGCGACGACATCACCAGTGCCATCTGGCCCGCTGTAGGCGATCAGCTCGAATGTGTCGAGGTCGTCCCCGAAGTCTCCCGCCTGCACGGAGAACTGCTCGATCGCCTTGGTGAAGTTGAGGATCAGCGCCCCACCGTCACCGGGGATGAGCGTGCGGCTACCGAGCGTGATCGTGGCACTGGCAGCGGAGAAATCGACGATGCTCGGTGAGCTGCCCGGCTGGGTGATCGACAGCACCTGCCCCGACATATCATCGCTCAAAACGATCGGCGACTGCCCGGACACCACGTCGGTGTCTTCGAAGTCGAACGAAGTGAAGTAAGCCTGCGACGCTGTTGGCAGCGACAGGACGGAACCAACCACAGCAACGGCGAATAGTTGACGCGAACGCTTTTTCATCTTGCCTCCTTAAGACAGGACAAATTCGGACTTAAACGGAACACAGTACACAAGCGTCGTGCACACGACGCCGGGATGACAGTATCGATCCGCGGGCATATACGGAACGCACAATATTTCGGATTTATTCTTGACCCGCTAAACATCCAGTCCACGGTGTGCGCTCGTAAAAGTCGGTGCGGGATCCAAAACTTAAAGTCACGGCCGTCGCGTTCGTCGTGACGTTGGCAGAACGAAATATTTTTGGCGTTGCGTGATTCATTCTGGCAAGTCACTAATTGCCCCTGTCGTATCCTCTGTTGTGGGTGTCGACTAATAAATCAGGAGCCTACCGTCCAATGGGCGGGGCCCTTACACCTCTTTGAAGGGAGAATTCCATGAATGCGTTGGAGAAGATCACAGGTGGGACATCGTCCCGCCGATCGTTCATGACGGCCTTGGCCGCCGTGGGAGTTGGCGCCGTTGTCGCGTCGCCACTACTGGCCGGCAACGGGTTGACGCCACCACCACCGGCGACATCGGGTGGCGCTGCCACGGGTGTGCCGACGGACGGCGCTACGCAGTTTGCGGCCATCCCGGGGCGCAACATCAATGAGAAGGTTCTTAACTTCGCGCTGACGCTCGAAATTCTCGAGGCCGACTTGTATCGCCAAGCGCTGAACCTGGCTTCGGGTCGACCCTTGACGACGGCGCTGAACAGCAACCCCAGCAGCTACAAGCGCACTGTCGGAGGGGGCGGCCTGAACGCCACGCTGACCGATGTGGGCTACAAATACCTGCGCGACTTCGCGTACGTCGAAGCGGCGCATCGCGACGTGCTGACCAATGCCATCAAGTCCGGCGGTGGGGTGCCGGTCGTTCGCAATCCTAACGGTTACAAATTCGGTGGCCCGGTAAGCCCAAATATCGCCAGCATCCTCGGTGGGATCCTTCCGCTGGAAGAGACGGGCGTGCGAGCCTATCTCGGCGCGCTGCCCTACATCACCGACTTGCCGCTGGCGCAGACGGCTGCTTCGATTTTCTCGACCGAGGCACGTCACTCGGCCGCCATCAACTACACGCTCGGGATCGACCCGGGTCCGTATAAGAAGAGCGGTGACCTTACCGTCATCCCGAACCAGCCGAGCGACAATACGCTGGAGTACTTCCTGAAGCCTAAAACGGTCCTGTCCGTCGCCGGCGCGTTCTTCAAATAGTCGCGGTTGGCCCAAGCGGTTTGATCGCAAATATCATTACACGAGAGATGGGAATATCATCATGACAAACGATACGGTTCAACAAGACCCGGCGACGGGTCGACGAAAGTTCCTGACGACCGCCGGAGTGGTCGCAGCTGGTATGCTCGCGACGGGCATGCTTACGCCAGCGCCCGCGCTGGCGGTGACACCGGCTCTAAAGTTCAGCAACATCCCAGGCACGGGAGACATCAAGGTCGTCAACTTCGCGCTGGCGTTGGAAGACCTGGAGGCGGACCTCTACGTCCAGGCGCTGCAACGGTTGACCACCGGTGGCACCAACAAGCTCGGTAAGAAGATCACCGGCTTGAACCTGTCGCCCAATCAGCCGGACGTGGCGTACGTCAAGGAGTTCGGCGTGGTCGAGCGACAGCACCGCGACCTGCTCCGCGCGACGCTCGGGTCGGCTGCCATCACGCAATTCAAGTACGATTTCAACATGCAGAACCTGACCCGCAAGCAGGTCGTCGACCTCATCTACACGGCTGAAAGGACGGGCGTCGGCGCGTATCTGGGCGCGATCCCGTTCTTCCAAACCAGGACGTACCTGCAGCTCGCCGGCTCGATCCAGGGCACCGAAGCGCGGCACACGGCCGTCATCGCTGCAGTGCTTAACCGGTTGTTCAGGGAAGGCCTCGAGGTCGCTCCACTAGCGAGCGACAATTCGGGGATCGATCGACCCATTCAGCCCGATGTCGTTTTGGCCGCAATCTCGCCATTCATTGTGGTGTAAGGATCGCGAGCACTAAGCCTGCGATGCACACGTTCCATTCAAGCTATCCCTGCCCTGACCGCGGCGTGCCCCAACGGGCGCGCCGTGGCTTCTCGTTCGTCGAGTTGATGTTTGCGATCGTCATTCTAGGAATCGGTTTCATCATGTTGGCGGCGATGTTGCCTGTCGCTGCGCTGCAGACGAAGGCAACGATGGAAGAGACGGCTGCCATCACCGTTGCGAGCAATGGCGTCAACATGATCGGTGGCGCGATGCGGGCCGACGACCCCAATCTGCGCACCTCGTCGTTTCGGGCGATGGATTCGGCATCCTCAATGCTTGTGTTTGAGGCCGTACGCGGAGACATGATCAGCCGGGCCGACCCGCGCTATGCGTTCGTGCCACTTGTGTATCGCTTTCCCACCGACGCATCGCACGCCGAGGTGATCGTCGCCGGTGTTGCGGTTCGCACGAAGTCCGCCTACACCGCAATGGACGCCACGGCGGGCATCGACTTGCTGCGAAACACGCTGGAGCCCAAACCCGTCTCGTTCGTCCTTCACGATGGGGCGACAAGTGGTGTTGAAGACTGGATCACCTTCACCGATGGCGATGCCGCCGTTGCTCTTGGCACGTTTATCGTCGTCGCAGGTGACCCGACAGCCAACGGGGGCGCGATCTACCAGATTAGCGAATCCAAGGATAAGGAAGCTGGCACCTGGACATTGTCACCGCAATACGACGTCACACCGGCGATCGATGGTTCAAGCTTTGACGGCGTGGTCGTCGGTCGTTCGCTGGCAACGGATGGGGTGACATACGAAGGGGAATCGCAAGACGTCAGAATCGTACGAGCGAACGTGGGCGTGAACTAGCAGCGTGTAACTAAGCGCGATAATCAGGGTCTACAGGTTTCAGTGGGTCGACTTCATCAACGGCCACTTGCGAGTTTCGTCCATGCATCTTGCACGGATCGCAGTTCGGTTTCCAACGGCGAGTTGTAGACGACCCGATTTGATTTGGACGACCGGCATTGGGTTATGCCCCCTTGGGGTAATGCTACGTCTTATGAGTATCCATCGTTCTGGGCCAGAAGAACTAGCCTTTCTCATCGTAGCCTCAGCCAAAATCGTCCTTTCATTCAAGCTTGCCCGCGTATGAGTTAAGCGTAGGTGGGCGCTTTTGCATGGTGGGCGCCTGAATCCTTTTGAACCTCATTGCCTTTGTCGAATGTCGCGAGCCCGTGTACTCTCAAAAACTAATGCTGAATGCAGTCCGGCTTTCGCCAGGGGCGGTAGCCGCGCTGAATTCTCTAACCCCGTAATTATTGCGAAACAGAATCATGAACGATTGGGAAAACCCCGGTGTCACTGGCATCAACCGACTAGCTCCGCGAGCTTATTTTTATCCGTATCCCGACGCTGCCGCGGCCGTCACAGGGGAACGCGGGGCTACGCCTTGGTTTATCCCGCTTAACGGGACGTGGAAGTTCGCCTATTCCCCGACGCCCGCCGAGGCACCGGAGGGGTTTGAGACGGAATCTTTTGACGATTGCTTGTGGGACGACTTGGCGGTGCCGAGTTGCTGGCAACTGCAGGGCTACGGTCGGCCTCATTACACGAACGTGCAGTATCCGTTTCCGGTCGACCCACCGCGCGTGCCGACGGAGAACCCGACGGGGTCGTATCGCCGACAGTTCACGCTGACCGACGAAGCAGTGCGCGACCGGCGGACGATCCTGCGCTTCGAAGGGGTCGACTCGGCGTTTTACGTCTACGTCAACGGCCAACCTGTTGGTTTCAGCAAGGGAAGCCGACTGCCGAGTGAGTTTGATATCTCGGCAATCGTTCGCGCCGGGCAAAACACGATCGCGGTGCGCGTCATCCAGTGGTCGGACGGCACCTACATGGAAGACCAGGATATGTGGTGGCTTAGCGGCATTTTCCGCGACGTCTACCTCGTGTCGCATCCGAAGACGCACATAGCAGACGTACACGTTCGCACGGATCTGGACGCGAAGTACACCGATGCCACGCTGAACGTAAAAGCAACGATCCACGGCGACGCCAAGCGCGGGACGTTGGAGCTGATGCTGCTCGATCCGCATCAACAACCGTTCTTCGACAAGCCTGCCTCGGCGGCGCTGTCGGGTGACGTTGTTGAACTCAGAGTCCCTGTAAAGAACCCACTGAAGTGGACCGCCGAGACGCCGCACCTATATACGCTGTTGCTGACGCTGAAGAACGACAACGGAGACGTCGTCGAGGTCATCCCGCAAAAGGTGGGTTTCCGCAGCGTGGAGATCAAGGATGCGCAGATCCTGATCAACGGCACGCACGTGATGTTCAAGGGTGTCAACCGCCACGAGCATCACCCGGACCTGGGGCGGTCGTTGACGCATGACATCATGGTTCAGGACATCCTGATCATGAAGCGGAACAACATCAACTCCGTCCGCACGAGCCATTACCCCAACGACCCACGCTGGTACGACCTGTGCGACCAGTATGGGCTTTACCTGATCGACGAATGCGACCTGGAGACGCATGGTTTCGGCGCTGCCGAGAACAACCCGACCAAGGACCCGGCGTGGCGCGACGCGTGCGTCGACCGCATGGTGCGCATGGTCCATCGCGACAAGAACCGCCCGAGCATCTTCTGCTGGTCGCTCGGCAACGAGTCGTCACTCGGTGAAAACCACAAGGCGATGAAGGCGGCCGCCATCGTGATCGACCCGACGCGGTTCTTCCACTATGAAGGCGACGGCACGCTCGAGGTCAGCGACGTGCTAACAAAGATGTACCCGTCGTTCGCCGACATGGACAAGCTGCAGAAGGGTGAGGAAGAGGTCGACCACTGGGGCGTGAAGATCAAGCCCGAGCAGTATACGAAGGTGCCGTTCATCCTCTGCGAATACGTCCACGCGATGGGCAATGGGCCCGGAGGGCTCACCGAACACTGGGATTATTTTTACAAATCTCCTCGTACCCAGGGCGCGTGGGTCTGGGAATGGCTCGACCACGGCATCCGCACGAAGAATAAAAACGGCGTCGAATACTACGCTTACGGCGGAGACTTTGGTGACACGCCCAACGACGGCAACTTCGTCGCCGACGGTTTGCTCTTCCCCGACCGGTCACCATCGCCAGGGTTGGGTGAGTTAAAGAAGGTCATCGAGCCGGTGAAGACCGAAGCGGGTGACTTGTCCAAGGGCCAGATCACACTGACAAACCGCTTCGATTTTTCCACGCTGGACGAACTTGCTATGTCGTGGACCATCACCGCCGATGGCGTCGTGATCTCCAGCGGCACTGCGTCCATTCCGAGCATCGCCCCGCGCAAGAGCGCGATAGTATCACTGCCGATCAAGAAACCGACTGTGTTGGTGGGCGGCAAAAAATACGTGCTGAACGTATCGTACACGACAAAGTTCTCGACGATCTGGGCCGATGCGGGTCATGAGGTCGCATGGGGGCAGTTTGAACTTCCATGGAACGCGCCCGAGGTCCCGGCGATGCCGCGCAACAAGATGCCGAAGATCGAGGTTCAGGATTCACCAACATCGCTGTACGTGAAGGGCGCATCGTTCGCGATCCGGTTCGATAAGGTTCGCGCCACGATCGCGGACTGGAAGTTCGGCAATCACGCGAT
>JBBRHE010000003.1:0-45187 GCA_038223165.1 Tepidisphaerales bacterium | reverse complement strand
GACGTAGCCGTCGATCAGGTGGACTTCAAGTTCGTCACCGGTGCGGATTTTGGACGTGAGGTTAACGGTCGACTCCAGCGGCACGACGTATCCACCGTTGACGCTGTTGCGGAAGAAGATGCGGGCATAGAACTCAGCGATCACGCAGGTCACCCCTGCCTCGGCCAGCGCGAGCGGCGCGTGTTCGCGACTGCTGCCGCAACCGAAGTTTTTGCCACCGATGACGATCGCGTAGTCACTCTTGAACTCGTTTTCACGGACGAAGCGCAGGTTGCCGTCGGGGAGGCCCATCTGACCGGCAGGGACGGAGCTCATCGCGTACATGCCGAAGAATTTTCGTTCTTCGGGAATCGACGGGTTAAATGACAGATATTGCGCGGGGATGATCTGATCGGTGTCGATGTTGTCGCCGAGCACGTAGGCCTTGCCGGTCAAAACGGTCTGCATGAGACGAATCCTTTATAAAGAATCAGCGGTACGAAAATACGGCCGAAGCGTGGGCGTGTACAGCGTCGCTCGGGTGGGGACGATCCGAGTCGACATTCTCATCTATGATGACTCTCCGTGTACAAACGAAGCGCATGTTATTGATGAGAACTTATTGCTTCAATCCCAGGGGGAATCCCGTATAATGGCGACGCCATGATTTTCCCGCCCAGTGCTGCACCGACAGGGTTCTGGGAAAGGGTTAAGACTTCGTTCGTCATCGCCTGTCCTATCCTGCTGGCATCATGGGCGTGTGAAGCCGTCTTACACGTCCCAACCGGGCTCGACGCAGTTTGAACGCTTGCTGAACGAGTTGCTTATTCTCTTCGACCGATACCGGGTCGGAGCGCGGTAAGGTTCGATTATGAGACCGATTATACCGAGTTGTACCTCGGTCGATGCGTATTCAGTAAGCCAACGTATAAAAAACGTAAAACAGGACGACGCGTTTGTTTTACGCGACTCTTTTGCCGATTTTCTGGTGTGCGGCAGAATTTTAGTGTGTTGAGGGTGGGGGAAGGGCAACGGGTAACACAGATGAACAGTAGAAAACCCACGGTTTTCATCGTTGAGGACGACGGTATCTCGCGTGACATGATCGCGCATATCGTTTCCGCCAATGGGCTTGCGAACGAATCATTCGCATCGGCTGAGGAATTTTTGCGCCAATACAAGCCCGAATGGCCCGGTTGTCTCGTGCTCGACGTCGAGATGGACGGTATGAACGGGCTCGAATTGCAGCAGAAGCTCGTCGAGGCCAATGTCAACCTGCCCACAATCGTCATCACCGCCCATGCGAAGGTGACGACGGCGGTGAAAGCGATGAAGCTTAAGGCGGTCGACTTTCTCGAAAAGCCGTTCGACGCCGGTGTGTTGACGGCCACGGTTCAGAAGGCGCTGGCAATGGATGCCGAAGCGCGCGAAGCCGAGGGTCGTCGGGCCGTCGTCGACGCCCGATTGCCTCTATTAACCCCGCGCGAGCGCCAAGTGATGGAGCTCGTCGTGGCCGGCCTGGCCAACAAGCAGGTCGCTGCCAAGCTCGGTTTGAGCGAGAAGACGGTTGAAACGCATCGCGGGCAGGTCATGCGAAAAATGAAGGCCAACAGTTTGGCTGAGCTCGTTCGAATGATTGTGGCACCGCACACTCTGGAAGGTACAGATTTCCCATCTGTCCACTGACGGAAGGTCAACAGCGTTTAACAGATCGCTGCGTACGTCAATTGAATCGCAACACTTAAATAAGGGTCTCCCCCTATAGTATTCGTCATATAATTGTGCGATGTTTCATCTTAACGCCTGTCGTAGCTTGCGTTAGCACCGGAATGGGAAGGGTAATCAAGCTTATGAACGCCAACGCAAAACGTGCCGTCATCCGCCTGCAACTGGACCGCGAAGCCAAGCAAAATCTCGATGAGATGTGCGAACGTCGGGGGATGACGCAGATCGCCGTCATTTCGCGCTTGGTGACTTGGTTTTCCAAGCAGAATGACCTGATCCAGACGTCGGTGCTCGGTGGGCTGCAGTCTGCGGACATCGCTGAGCTGTCCAAGCTGATGCTCAAGCGGATGGCCAAGGAAGAGGATCGAAGCTCACAGCCAGCCCATCCTCGATCGACTCGAAAGAACTAGAAAACAACGCGGGCGTGGGGTTTAGCCCACGCCCGCGCGTCTCCACTATCATAAATCTTTTCTGGTGAAGCCGACGCGATCCCCTACGCGGCGACGAACTCGGTCTTTTCCTTGCGCGCCCGGGGGACACGGCAGTTCCGCAACGCTGTGGGGTTAAAGATCAACCGGTTGCGGCCGGTCTCCAGCAGGTTATTCTTGCGGAGCTCGGTCAGCGCCAGGCTGATCGTCTCCCGGGCCGCACCAACGGCTTGGGCCAACTGCAGATGTGTAATGCGGACGGTGACGCTCTCCCCATCGTGGATCGCAGCCGGGCTGTCGCTGAGGGAGATCAGTGCTTTGATCAGTCGATTGTTGCAATCGTCGAAGACCAACCCAGCGGCTTCCTCGTACGCGCCCATCAATCGCACTGCGGCCTGCTTGAGGACGGTGATCGCCACGTCTGGCCGAGTCTGCAGCACCTGCAGGAAGCGACCGACAGGCATCGTCGACACGTCCGTGGCAACCGTCGCGACCGCGTAGCCCGAGAACGGCACACCCGCGACGGCGGCGGCGCCAAACCAGTCGCCAGAGCCGAATATGCCACCGAGTCGCACCGAGTCATCATGTCCAGTCTGGAAGACGCG
The DNA here is from genome assembly GCA_038223165.1 of Tepidisphaerales bacterium. Classification (GTDB taxonomy): domain Bacteria; phylum Planctomycetota; class Phycisphaerae; order Tepidisphaerales; family Tepidisphaeraceae; genus DASYHQ01. The sequence continues at coordinate 42,450 of JBBRHE010000003.1, read as the reverse complement.
CATTTCGCCTAAATGGATGAAGATCACATCGCCTTGGCGGGTCTGGTGGTCGAAGATCCGTTCGCCCGCCCGGACGGTGGTGCGTTGCGCGCCGCCTTGCGGGTGAGTGAAGAGCTCTGCGACGCCTCGATTGCGATCATCATCCGCCATTTTGAACTATCCCTGAAAAAAGAACCTCGTGACACCAGCGAATACGACTGGTTAGGCCCCAGGTTCGCATTTGCAGTGATAAATCTCACCATTGATAGAAAGGCAGCCGCAGGCATAGGCCCGCGGCTGTCCAATCTTGTTTGGTTGCAATTTTCGTTACGCAACAGTCGTGCAACAATCACGCAACAAACGCTAAGTCACTGACACTTAGTTCTTTACCTGCATCGCGAGGATGCGTGCGATCGCCTCGCAAATCTCAGTTCGATGGATGCCGTTAAGAGCAAGCGCCAATTGCGTTTCCATCAAACCATAGGGTATTCCGGTGTCGTAGCGTTGGCCTTGACTGACCACTGCCCAATACTTGTCCGAGTTCTGCCGCAAGTGCTCCTGTGCTGCCGTCAGCTGGAACTCGTTCTTCTCGCGAATGTTGTTTTTAAAGAGGTATTCCAAGCTATCGAAAATCCGTGGTGAAAACACGTGCATACCAAAATGCGCCAGGTAATTGCCAGCCGGTAGCCCCGGGGAGGTCAATTGCTCGCGAGCGACTTCGATCGACGGCTTCTCGATGATCAACTCGCTTTTGAAGATGCCCTTGGCCGGCTCGATCGGCTCACCCTTGATGACGCCGAACAGGTGCAGTTGTTTCTCGATCGTTGGTTGCACGCCCGTCACCGCGTCGAGCATGTATTGCTCGAAGACCCGGATCAGTTGCCGCGCGCAGCGGTCCTTCACCTCACTGATGTAGACGTGGTCCCCGAGCAACAGCAGGAACGGTTCGTCACCGACAAACTTCTTGGCCTGGTACACGGCGTGTCCAAACCCGTCGGGCGTCGCCTGCTCGGCGAAATGAAGTCGCTCACCGAACGCGCCGAGTTTTTCGCTTTCCAGGATCGCCCAATCCTTCCCACGGAAGGACTTGACCATCTCGTTGCTCATGCGTTTGAAATAGTCGCGATACTGTCCCTCTTCGCCTGGCTGGGTGATGATGCAGATCTCCTCGATGCCCGAGTCGATCGCCTCTTCCCCGATGATCTGGATGACCGGCTTGGTCAGTCCGTCGCGATCAACGAGTGGGAACATCTCCTTCTGCACCGCCGTCGACGCCGGATATTGCCGCGTCCCTCGACCCGCTGCCGTGATCACTGCTTTGCGCACCTTTGCCATCACTAGCTCCTTCTTGTGTGTGTATGAAATGCAAAACGTACGCAAACCGAGCGGTCATTGCCAGCGGTCCAGTCGTTTGTTCACCTTGACTTGCCTCTGCGCGACGGGATACTGCCGATGGCGTCTTTGCAGGAGCATCCGTTGAACAAATTGGTCGTCGTCGCGAGTCTTGTCTGCGCAGGTCTGCTCGTCGGTTGCAAAGGCGACAAGGCCACCGGCACACCGCCTGATGGGCAGGTGCCGTTTCAGCCCGGTCCCGTGCAACCAGGTCCCGTTCAACTTGGCCCCGTTCAGCCCGGCCCCATAACCGTGGTGCCGATGGGGGGCAACAATCCACCGATCGCGCGCATTGCCGGGCGGACGATCAACGAACGGCAGTTGCGCGACCCACTGATCGACGCGTATGGGTTGAACATGCTGTTGAACCTCGTGCAGTACGAGCTGGCCGCCCGCGAGGCCGAGCGCGCGCAGGTGACGGTCACGGAGGTCGACGTCGCCAGCGAGCGTCAGATGACGATCGACCGGATGTTCGCGCAATCCAACGCACAGAACCTGGCCACGATCGAAACACTGCGCGCCACCGATGCCACCACCGCAGACAAAATGCTGGCCGATTTGCGAAAGGACAACGAGGCGTCGCTCGACCAGTTGCTTGCGCAACAGCGCATCAGCCGCCCGGAGTTTGACCTGGTCATCCGGACCAACGCGATCATGACGAAGCTCGTCGAACCGCAGGTGTCGGCCGCGATCACCGACAACAAGCTGCAGGAATCCTTCCGCGTTCAGTACGGCGAGAAGGTGGTCGTTCGGCACATTCAGACCAACAACCTGACGGAACTGAACAGCGCCCGCCGGCGCCTGGCCAATGGTGAGGCGTTTGAGGCCGTTGCCAAGGACATGAGCACCAATCGCGCCACCGCGCCACTGGGTGGTGAGGTGCCGTCGTTCACGCGCAGCAACACGTCGTTTCCACAGTCGTTTCGCGACGCCGCGTTTGCATTGAAAGTGGGTGAAGTGTCGGAAGCCGTGCAGTCCGAAGGGTCGTTCCACCTGATCAAGCTGGAACAGCGCATCGACCCGACGGTCGTGAAGTTCGAGGACGTGAACGAAGCAGTTCGCATCGACCTGCATGACAAACTGCTGCAGGCCGCGATCCGCAACCTTCGCCAGCAGATTGGTCAGGAAGCGATGGCCGGCCTGACGATCGAGGACCCGATCCTGAAAAAGCAGTTTGACGAACGGCTGGAACAGCAACAAGCCAAGGTGCGCGACCGCGACAGCATCCGTGAAGACTTGAACCGCCAGCGTGACGCGATCGCCGCCCAACAAGCCGCCGACCTCGCCGCGCTTGCCACTGCGCAGGCAGCAAGCCAACCGGTGACGGCAACGGCAACGACGACGTCAACTGTCACCACTGCTCCGGTCGCGACCTCAATGCCGGCCGTTACCGTCCCCCCAGCACCATCGGCGACGACGAAAGCAACCACGACGTCCGATCCCGCGAAATCGTTCGTCGACGACCTCTTCCCTTCGACGCTACCCAAGCCAATGAAGTCCGCTCTGCCGGACGACCTGCCCGCGACGCAGCCGGTGGGAGCGCCGATTATGCCGTAACTGCCTTGCGTCGTCCGACCCGACGACGTTGGATAGTGGCCACGAGAAGGGGCGAATCCTGCGCCGTGGCATGGGTGTCTGGCCCCTGCCTGTGCGCGAGCGGCGTCCCGTGAAATGGGCCGTTCGGCGCTCGCAATCCCCCTCACCCTAGCCCTCTCCCGGCGTACCGCGAGTACGCGGGGGAGAGGGGACCAGCACGCGTCGCGTGACGGGCCAAAAATCCGTGCTACACTTACCCAACCACTATGTCCAACCAACCGTTCAAGATCGACGTCTCGGCCCGCATTCAACGCTTGCCCCCATACTTGTTTGCGCGCATCAACAAGACCAAGTATGACAAGCGAGTCAAAGGGATCGATATCATCGACCTGGGCATGGGCAACCCGACCGACCCCACCCCCGAGGTGGTCGTCGACAAGCTCAAGGAAGCTGCGATCGACCCGCGGAACCATCGCTATTCGGTCAGCACGGGCATCGCGGGGCTGCGCAAAGAGGTCGCTAAAAAGTACAAGCAGAAGTACGGCGTGGAACTGGACCCCGAAACCGAAGTCATCTCGACCATCGGCTCGAAGGAAGGCTTCTCCCACCTGTGCCTCGCGATGCTCGGGCCCGGCGACACGATCGTCACCGGTGACCCGGCGTTCCCCATCCACATCTACGCCCCGGCGATGGCCGGCGCGAATGTGATCCGTGTGCCGCTGGGCAACGACCAGGCGTTTCTCGATCGCATCGAGAAGGTTTTTGTTGAACTGTATCCAAAGCCCAAGCTGTTGATTTTGAACTATCCACACAACCCGACGAGCATGACGATCGAACCGTGGTTCTGGGACCGCGCCATCGACCTGTGCCGCAGGCATGGTGTGATGATCATCAGCGACTTCGCGTACGGTGAGATCAACTTCGACGGCTACAAGGCGCCATCGTTTCTCGCGGCGGCGGGGTCGAAAGAGATCGGCGTCGAGTTCACGACCATGTCCAAGAGCTACAACATGGCCGGCTGGCGCGTTGGCTTCTGCTGTGGCAACAAGGAGATGATCAAGGCGCTGGCGACCATCAAGGGCTACTACGACTACGGCCACTTCGCGCCGATCCAGATCGCCAGCGTCATCGCGATGCGCGAGTGCAAGGAAACGCCCGCGATACAAAGCAAGATGTATGAGGAACGCCGAGACGTCGTCTGCCGCGGGCTCGACAAACTCGGCTGGGCTTACGAAAAACCCCTGGCCAGCATGTTCGTCTGGGCCCGCATCAACGACGCCCACTTCAAGGCCGGCGAAGACACCATCGACTTCTGCCTCCGCATGATGGACGAAGCCGAAGTGGCCCTCTCCCCCGGCAAAGCCTTCGGCGAGAACGGTGAACGCTACGTCCGCATCGCTTTGGTCGAAAACGAACACCGCCTGAAGCAGGCGATGAACAACCTGGACCGCGCACTCAACCCGCGCAAGCCCAAAAAGAAGCGCGAGACGGCCAACGCGTAGGATGTTAATTGTTAGTTGTTAGTTGTTAGTTGTTAGTTGTTAGTTGTTAGTTGTTAATTGTTAATTGTTGATTGTTAGTTGTTAATCGTTCATTGGACGAAAACTGGCCTCTGTATTCCCAATTAACCCTTAACAACTAACAATTAACAGTAAAGATGGGGCAGGGGCATATGACGACCGTCGACGATCCTGTCTCGCCCGCACCAACCATCCGCCCCCTCGCGCGGCATCCCCAACTTGAGACTGATCAGTTTTGCGATTGTGGCTACAACCTGCATGGGCAGGTGGTGTCGCGCGACGAGCGGTTGGGCTTCATGGTCTGCCGTTGCCCGGAATGCGGAGCGTTTCACCCGGCGGGTCACGGCACGGCGGCGCGCAGTCAATGGTTGTCGCGGTTGGCGGTGGGAATGTTGATCGTCTGGACGATGATCGTCCTCGGCGCGACCTCCCTCCTCATGCTCGCAGCGGGGGTGATGCAGGTTACGGCGGTGGATGAGTTCAGCTATCCCAGCTCAATGACGACGGAAAGCCGTCTCGTCGAACATGTGCAGCAAACGGCGGCCAACCCGAACGTGCCTGCAACCGGATATGTCCTCGTCTACGTAGACGACCAGACACCCGTACCACAGCCATTGGCCACCAACCTGACCAGGGCCCGCGTGTTGGACGTGTCGAAAAATTCACAGTTGGGCTACTATCACAATTTTCGGCACACGCTGTTCGACCGGTTTCTAATGGGCATGGTATCGGCCATGATCGGCCTGACGATCGGCGTCCTGGGCGTCATCTTCCTCTGGCACTGGCGCAAGCGCAACTACGTCTGGCTGACGCTCGTCGTCCTGCTCCCGGCGATCTTCGTCGCCAACGTCATGCTCTTCGACGACGAATACCAGTTCATCCGGGGCTGGGCGCTGTCGCGCGTCGCGATGGTGTTGGGACTGCAAGCGTTGTTCATCCTGCTCGGCGTCGTCATCGGTCGACCGGTCGGTCGGTTTGTCGCGCGCGTGATCATCCCACCCAAGCCCCGGCAGTTCCTGGCGTTCCTCTGGCGAGCGGATGGGAAGACGCCACCGATGGCGAAGGGATGATTGAGACGATTAATCCGCTGTTCGTCACGGTGAGTCGTCATCGGGGAGGATTACTTTTCGTGGCACGGGCTTTGAGCCCGAGAAGAGACGGTACTCCGTCGTGTCTTGCCGTACCCGGTCCGAGATAAAGAGCGCAAGCGATCTTCGCTTTTCGATAAAGCAAGCGCTGTTCACCATGACTTCGCTGACACGATTGCTGCTTCGGACGGCGTACGGTCCGACGTGCCTGAGTACAGGCATCACGGGCTGAAAGCCCGTGTGACGGTGGCGCTTCAAACACACCAGACGCCCGGGTGCCCAATCAGCACAAAATCCTCACATTTTTCCGCGGACAAACGCTGTTATACAGTGTATATTGTTAGGTTAGTGTTCAGATAATGACGACGGTTGCCTTACGGTCGACGTCGTTCATTTGTGCTTGAGAAAAGGGAGGTGTCGCTCATGTCCAACGCATCTAAAGCCCTGTTTGGTTCATGTCGGTACATGTCGTTTCATGTCGTTTCTATGTCGGTTTTATGTCGGTTTGCCGGGGCCTGATATGGCTTAAGTCTATATGAAAGGCATATTTAGCGGAAACAATGAGCGCAAAACTTTTTTTATCGGATCGGGAGAGGTTGGCAGGCAGGTGCCGAGGGTTACTCCTACCGGCTGGTGGGGTTCGGGCTCGCGGGGTCGGTGGGCTTGGCGGTGACGGTGGGCTGTTGACCCTTGGGGATCGTGACGGACCAATTCGTCCCATCGACGGTCGCTACGGTGTTGCCGACGGTCAGCGCGGTGTTGGGGGTGACTTCCCCTTCCAGCGTCAACTGTTCACCAGTGGGGGTGGTCTTCGTCACCGCGACAAAGGGTTGCCTGGCGATCATGGCGTGGTGGTACGCGACGAGGACGTCCAGTTGCCTGGCGTTGACCGGCGCGTTCCCGGGACCGACGGCCATGTCGTCGATGACTTTGGTCAGTTGGGCGTCGGACAGGTGCTTTCCAAACTCGGGCCCGTAGGCGCTACCGTTGGAACCGTGACAGCGGGCGCAGTTGTCCTCGAAGTAGGTGATCGGCGCGAAGCCTTCGGACATGGAAACCCGAGCTCCGATGGCTTGTCCAACGCCCGTCGGTGCGGTCGGGATCGACGGGGAAGTGCTGGGGCGCGTGGTCGTCGATGTCGTGGTGGGGTGGGTCGTCTGCGCCCGCAGCGCAAAGGCACCCGCGAGCGTCGCGAGCCAGGCGCTGAGAACAACCGCCTTGGGACTCACTTCGTCAACCTCGTAATCCGGTAGATCTTGCGATGATGATCATCCGTCCACACGATCGATCCGTCCGGGGCTTCCGTCACATCGCACGGGCGGCCCATGACGTCCTTACCGTCTTCACCCAGCGTGACGACCAGTGGGCGGGCGCCGTAGGGCTTGCCGGTGGCTTCGTCGAACATGACGTGCTGGACCGCGTAGCCGACCTTGTTGGTGCTGTTCCACGAACCGTGCAGCGCGACGATCGCATCTCCCGCTTGGTCGACCGTCGTGTCCTTGGTCGTGAAGGTCCAACCGTTGGGCGCGACGTGTCCCCCCAGCGACCAGGCGGGCGCGATGGCGCGGTCGGCGAGGTCGACGAGGTTGATACCCTTGCGGTCCATGAACTCCAGGCGTGGGAGCTTGTTGCCCACGATGTACGGGTGACCGTAGAAGCCTCCGTCGATGTACTTGTTGAACTCGCAAGGCGGGTTCAGGTCCGTCACCGGTTGCTTGCCACGCCCCTCGCCAAACTTGGCGCCGTAGTTGTCACTGCCGTGGTCGGCGCCGTAGAGGTCGTTGGTGCCGGGGCGCAGGCGCAGCTTCTCGGTGTTGCGCAGCCCACTGGCGAACTCGCGCTTGCCGGTGCCGTCGAGGTTGAACCGCAAAATGCGGCAGCGTTCGTCGTTGACATGTTCGTTGATGTTGCCGTCGTCACCGATGGAGGTGTAGAAGCCCTGGTCGTCCACACTGATCGTCCGCCACCAGTGTCCACCCCCACTGGGCAGCCCCTTGTCGACGACCGTGACGGTCTCGTCGGCCTTACCGTCGTCGTTGGAGTCTTTGGACTTGTAGATGCCACCGGAGGTGGTCCACCACAACCAACCGTCGTAGAAGTGCATACCGTGGGCGGTCTTCTTGCCGGTGATAAACTCGGCTTGGGTTTCGAAAGTGCCGTCCCCATCCTTGTCCTTGAGCGCGACAATGACACCGTCGCGCGGCTGACTGACGTAGAGCGTGCCCTTGTCGTCGAACTCGATGAACCGCGTCTCCCCGACGCGCTCGGTGACAAGGGTGACCTTGTACCCGTCGCGCACCCAGAAGTTCGGCACGTTGGGACCCCGTTCCCCCTCGGCATTGGCCGGGGAGGCAATCGTGGTGAGGGCGAGACCGATGCAGACCAGTGCAGCCGAGTGTCGAAGCGTCATGTTCTGAGTTCCTTCCAAAGTGCTATACCGACGAGACGGACGGATGTTAGACGAGACCTGGCCGATTGTCTTGGCGTTCATTCCGCTTCCGCGTACCTTGAACCCATGCGAATCGTCCGTTTCATCACCGGCGGAATGACCCGTTACGGCCGGCAGATCGACGACAGCACCGCTGAGTTGATCGAGGGGGACGTGTTCAACACGCTGCACTTGTCAGGGCACACCGCAAGGATCGAAAAACTGCTGGCGCCGATCGTGCCGACGGACATCCTGTGCATCGGGCTGAATTACCGCAAGCACGCCGAGGAAAGTGGCAGCGCGATCCCGAAGCACCCGATGCTGTTCATTAAGTCGAGCAACACGCTGAACAACCCGGGTGACCCGATCGCGATCCCCCGGCTGAGCAGTCAGATCGACTACGAAGGGGAGCTGGCGGTGGTCATCGGCAAGACATGCAAGGACGTGACCAAGGCCGAGGCATTGAACTACGTCTTCGGTTACACGATCGCCAACGATGTGTCGGCCCGCGACTGGCAGCGTGACAAGAACCTCGGGGGTGGGCAGTTCGCCCGTGGCAAGAGCTTCGACGGTTTCTGCCCGCTGGGCCCGGCGATCGTCACGAGCGACGAGATCGAGAATCCCAATGCGCTGAAGCTCAAGACGACCGTAAGCGGTCAGGTCATGCAGGATTGGACGACAGCGGACATGATCTTCGACGTGCCAACCCTGATCGAAAGCCTCAGCAGTACAATGACACTGCGCCCCGGCGCGGTATTGCTGACCGGCACCCCGCACGGTGTGGGCTTCGCGCGAAACCCACCCGTCTGGTTGAAGGCGGGGGACAGGGTTGAGGTCGAGATCGAACGGTTAGGAAAACTGACAAACCCGGTCCTTTGAAAGATCACCGGCGCGGGTGCTCCAGTATACTACTGATACGCGCACACCTGCGTTATCCCTAAGAGTTTCGAACAGTCCCAGGAGAACGCGATGTCTTCACAAGCCAAACCACCTCGAGTCCTCATCGTCTGCGAGAACGCGTCCATGCGCATCGGTGGCGAAGCGCCGTTGCCGCTGCACTACTTCCGGATCTTGCGCCAGCGCGGCATCGAGTCGTGGTTGATTACGAACCAACGGACGCAGCACGAGCTGTCCGAATTAGTGCCCGAGCTCCAACCGTACATCGTGTACACCCCCGACACGCCGGCCGACCGGTTTCTACACGGGCTGTCGCGCAAGATGTCACCGCGCATCAGCTATTTCACGCTGCAGATGCTCTCGCGATGGCGGAACCAGCGGCACCAAGTGCGGCAGGCGCGCCGGCTCGTCCACGAGCATGGCATTGACGTCGTGCACCAACCGATCCCGATCTCGCAGCGCGAAACTTCGATGCTGCACGACGTGGGCGCGCCGGTCATCTTCGGCCCGATGAACGGCAACATGACGTTCCCACCCGCGTTCGCAGGCCTCCAGTCGAAGGGGACGGCGCTGTTCACGAAGATCGGGCGTCACGCTTCGGGGCTGATGAACCGGATCTTCTCCGGCAAGCGCCGCGCTGCTGTGCTACTGGTGGCCAACGAGCGCACGCGTAAGGGCCTGCCGGGCGGCGTCTGTTCCAACGTGATCCAGTTCGTCGAAAACGGCGTCGTGTTGCCCGTCTGGAAATTGAAGGATTACTCGCAACCCTCGTCTGGACCGTGCCGATTCGCGTTCGTCGGCCGGCTCGTTGATTGGAAGGGGGTCGAGCTGTTGATAGAGGCCTTCGCGCGCACGGGTGGCAAGACGCCGGCGAAGCTCGAGATCATCGGTGACGGCACCGAACGCGAACGTCTGGCCGCCCAGGCGCGGCAGCTAAACGTCGCGGAGCACGTGACCTTTCACGGCTGGCAGACTCAACCGGCCGCGGCTGAACTGTTAAAGGCGTGCGATGTGTTTGTGCTGCCGAGCATTCACGAGTGTGGTGGGGCGGTCGTGCTCGAAGCGATGGCCGTGGGCCTGCCCGTCATCGCGACCGCCTGGGGTGGACCGGCCGACTACATCGACCCGAGCTGCGGCATCCTCGTGCCGCCCGACACGCGAGAATCGTTAATCGACGGGCTATCGAACGCAATGCTGCGCTTGGCTGGCGACCCGGCGCGGCGCCGTGAGATGGGGTTGGCCGGGCGGGCCAAAGTCGAACGCGAGTACGATTGGGAGCGAAAGGTCGACCAAATGCTCAACGTGTACGCCAGTGTTCGCAGGTAATTCTATGGCCTGCATTCCGTGCCAAGGCTACAGTTGAATGTAGCGAGGCGGAGCTGGCGGCGTTCGTTTCCATACCCCGTTGCAGGCGGCGGCAAACAGGCAAGGACACTCATGCGTTTGATCGCGTCGTTCATCATCGCAGCAGCCGTGGTCACGACGTCCTCGTCGTCAGTGTCGCTTGCCGACATTGTCCACCTGAAGGACGGTCGCACGCTCGAGGGGGACGTGAAGAAGACGGCAGACGGGTGGACCGTGAACAGTGGTGGCGCTGAGGTGGTGGTGACGGCCGAGGAGGTGAAGTCGATCGAGGTCGGGTCGGCCAAGCGTGATTCGGACGACTCGTTGGCACTGGCGTCTCTCCGGCGGTCGGTCGCGAACTTCACGGATCCTCAACAGGCCGTCGATCGGTACACACGGTTCATCGCGACCGCAAAAGGTCCCTCCGCGGCGGCGGCCGAGGCGGACCTGCTCGTCTGGAAGGACCGCGCCAATCGCAAGCTGGTAAAGGTCGCCGATCGCTGGATGACCGCTGACGAGGCTGCGAACGTGAAGGCATCGTTCGATGAGGACCTCGTCGCAGCAAGGGCCCGAATTCTCGATGGTCGGACGAAGGACGCCAAGACGACCATCGACGCGGTGCTCGCGATCGACGGGCAGAACGCTGCGGCGCTGTACATGCGGGGTGTGCTGGCGTTCAACGAGGGGGACATCCCCATGGCGCGCAAGAGCTTTGACGCATCGAACGCAGCGACCGACCACGGGCCGACATTGAACAACATCGCGGTCGCGATGATGCGGCAGAACCAGTCGGCTGCGGCGCTGAACATGTACGTGCGCGCGATGAACACAGCGCCCGGTGACCCGCGCGTGCTCGACAACGTCGCCGAGGCACTGAACCTGCTGTCCAAGGAAGAGAAACTCGCTGCGGCCGTGAAAAAGACGGCTGCGGTCTTCTCACCACTTGACGTGCAATTGGCCGGGCGCATGGCGCAAATGGGATGGTTCCGCTGGGGGGCAACTTGGGTGTCGCAATCGGAGCTCGATCGGTTGATGGCGTTGGAAAAGCAGGTGAACGAACAACTCGCGCAGTTCGAGCGCGACTTTCGCAGCGTGCAGGACCAGGTGCGCGCGATCGAGGAGGAGATCGACGCCAACAACCGCGCACTGCGTCGCATCGAAGCCACCAGCACCTTCCGCGACGAGACCGGCCGGATCGTGCGGACGGCGTATCCACCTTCGTACTACGCGCTGCAGCGGGACATCGATGATCTGAACGTCAAACGCCAGCGGACGATCGCCCAGGTCGATCAACTGAGAGCAGGTGCCAAGGCCGTCCGCGCCACAATTCCATCGCCGCGATTCAGTGGCGCCCAGCGACTGATCGGCGCCGAGGGCACGCCGAATCTTCCCCCGTTACCCCCACCCCCCGCGCCCGTCCAACAACAGCAGCAACCACCCGCCAATCCCCCAGCGGGCGCGACACCGTTGCCACCCTCTTCCCAATCCACACCACCCCCCGCAGGCACCGCAGGCGTGGTGCCCCTGCAAAGTCCAGCGACGATGCCCGCCAACCCGGGCCCACCACCCCGTTCGCAGCTACCTTGATGGATTGAAGCCGCGCGGCGCGCACGTGATCAAGAGACGGCGTGTCACGCGTCGAACGGATCTACACAAACCTGCGAGGGTCCCTATGTGCTGCAGAGCAAGGTGCGTGTGACATGCGGGTACGGCGTCGAGCGGTTGCTCTATGCCCAGACGCTTCGGATGCGCTCGATGTCATCATCGAGCGTGTCGACCTCGATCGTCTCCTGAAGGCACGTGGGGTCAAGCCCCAGCCTGGCCTCGTCGCGATGCGTCTCCAGCATCAGCTCGAGCGAGTCCTTCAGGTTGTGCCGAAGTTCGTCCAATGAGCGTCCAGTCGTGATCGTGCCTGGTATCTCTTCGACCCAGCCCACGAACCGCCCGTTGTGCTCGGGTTTAATGATGGTGTGGTACTGTTGCTTCATGGTGGGCACATTTTGCCCATCTTGCCGAACGCGGGTCAAGGTAAAAAGGCAAAAAATTGATGCGAATTAGATCGGAGGGGAAAAGTGCAAAGGACAAAGCGACTTGGCGATTGGGATTGATCAAGGTGGTGGTAACCAACTACTGAGGTTTATCAGGAAGGATAATCTTCGCATTGCGCGCGTCACCCGTCCGGTCCAGTGCGGCTTTGATCGCAAACGCGATGTCCTCGGCCTTTCCTTCGCCTTGGAAGCGGACCGTCAGCAGGCGAGGCGTTTCGTTGTAGAACGCTGGGGAGACAGCGACCACGTGAATCAGCTTGGCGCGCAGCTCGTCGATCACGTCGTTCGACTCGTAGTCCGCTACCAGGAACGTGCCAACGACGTTCGTCTTGCCACAGGGGCACATGAAAAAGTGAAACGTCGACTCGAGCCCCGCAGCGATGGGGATCTCACCGGCGTCGGGCGTTTCGACGTACAGGTCGGTGCGCGGAACAGTGACGGTGTAGACCTTGTCGTGCTCGACCCCCTTCAGCCCAAGCATCTCCGACAACGCCGGCCACGGCGACGCGGGCATTGTGGTCGCCGGGGCGGTGGTCGACATGATGGGAGCAGCAAGGGGTGCCTCCTGGCCAAAGGCGGGTCCGATCAGGAACGAGGTGATGATCAAAAAGGGAAGCTTCATCATTGTGTAGTACCGCTCGAAGACGACTCGGGAGGCTCTTCAGCCTTCACGCGCCGGGCGCGGAAAAAGTCGCGTAGCAATTTGGCGGATTCGTCAGCACGAACGCCCGCGACCACCTCGACGCGGTGGTTCAGCCGAGCGTCTTCGCACAGCCGATATAGTGTTCGCACGGCACCGGCCTTGGGGTCGTCACAGCAGTAGACCAATCGGGGGATACGGGCGTTGACGATCGCGCCTGCGCACATCGGGCAGGGCTCGAGCGTCACGTAAAGCGTGCAGTCCATGATTCGCCAATGACCGAGCGCCACGCCGGCGGCCCGTAGCGCGATGATCTCCGCATGACCTGTCGGATCGTGATCGACCTCTCGCCGGTTGCGACCCGTCCCGATAATTGCGCCACTGGGCCCGTGCACGATCACGCAACCGATCGGGACGTCACCCCCCTCGGCCGCGGCGCGTGCCTCGGCCAGCGCCGCGAGCATGGCGTCGTCGTCGGTCATCGCGGCCGCCGACGGCGCAGCGGTTCGTTGGGCGTTTCCATCCAGGATTTCACCGACGCCGACAACTCTGCGATGTAGCCCATTTGGTCTGCGATCAACGCGACGACGATCAACGTCATCAGTACGAGGTTGAACACCAGCACACCGCGCAGCGGCCTCTCCGCACGATGGTGGCGCAGGGTGTTGACCCAGAGAGATGCGGCCAGCGCCACCAGCGTCGGCACCATCGCGATTGCCAGCACTTTGGATCCACCACCAGATGGGTCTTTCGAAGTGTAAGCTGCGCCCAGACCCGCTGCGAGCGCCAACATGCCGATCGCGCCAAGCCGATTGGCGCATTCGATGAGGACGCGTTCGAGCAACGGGCTTTGCAGCGTGGTCGTGGGGGGCTGGGAAGCGATGTCCATGGCCGAAGAGCCTGGCCGGGGAGTTTTACGAACGAAAAGCGCAATCAGGCAACCGGGATGACCTTGGTCACACTTGGCACACGCTCGCGCAGGTTGCGCTCGATGCCGTGGTGGAGCGTCATCGTGCTGCTGGGGCAACCATGGCAAGCGCCGTGAAAGCGGATCGAGACCACGCCATCGCTGCCGACATCGACGAGTTCGATGTCACCACCGTCGGCTTGCACAGACGGGCGGATCAAGTCAATAACGACCTGCACTTGGTCTCGTACGTCACCAGATTCTGAGGTTGCGATCGCCATGAAGTCTCCAGCATTACAGTATAGCCGGGCCATGCGGATAGGGGAAGCACGACCTTTGCAATCGCCAAGCGGGCCGAAATCGCTATTTTGCCCCACCCTTTAACCAATGCAGCTTCCCATCCGCTGTGTGATAGACCGCGCCACCGTCCAGCGGTTGCCAATCGGTGATGCCGGCCTTGTCGGTGATGATCTCAAGGTGATCAATAGAGCCGTCCTCGATGCCGTTGACACGCTCACGGTTGAACGCCCAGATGCGATAGCTGGGAACGGCCGCCACCGGTGCTTCGGCGTTGCCTTGGCCCATGGTGTCGAGAAGGACAACATGCCGTTTGCCGAACATCGCTTTGCGGAACGTCGGGAGTCGTTCCTGCTCGGGCGTACCGTATGTCCGCAACTGCGTCTCCGGTGGGCCAGGGTTGACGAGATCGAACGACCCGTACGCCCGTGGCGCGACCGTGTAAAGTTGCGAGCCGATCATCCGCATCGAGACGTCCCAATCATTCCCGCTACTACCCACTGAAAGCTGGCCCTGATGCTCGCGCTGGGTCAGGAGTGAATAGACGCGGACCATGCCACCGCTGGACAACGCTGCGGCCAGGCCGTCATTGACGATCAGTTGGTCGGGCCGCACCGCGCCACTGAACTGCACGTTGCCCGGGCCACCCTCGGCCATGCGCTCGTTGGGTGGGGCGCCGTCCCACGAGTCAAAAAGATCCTTCGTCGCCAGCCCCTCGGCGAGCGTGTAGACGAGCGTGCCGTCGGCGCCGAGCGCGAAGTTGGTCAGCACACCTCCCTGTTCCGGTGAAAACCGCCGGCGGGCAAGCACGTGACCGGAAAACGTGTCGACGATGAGCAGTGACGAACCGCGCTCGTTGGCGGCGCGCGCGACGATAAACTCGTCGGTCGACACCAACCGATCTGGCCCGCGGTCGGCCAGGCGAACCTGCCAGGCGAGTTTTCCATCGGTCGGGTCGATGGACGCCAATCGGCCACCGGAGGTCAGCAGAACAATGCGCGTGGGGTTGGGGTGCAGGTCGGTGAGGCTTTCCCGGGCGTTGGCGTCATCGTCCGGTCGAGCGATCGCGACACGCTCGGCCATCGCGCGACCGAAGCCCGCAGGGCGACCGTTCAACACACGAAACGGAGGGGGTTGCAGCGCGTCGGCCTGCATGATTTCGTCGGTGTCATCGGTCTCGTTTCCGTCGCCACCCGGCAATGCCGGGAGCGTGGGTAAGGCTCCGATCGCCAGTTGCCAGACGACAGTCTTTTGGTCCGGCGACAATCGCCATACGTCCGTTTCAGACCATACGAGCAGATCCCCGTCCGCCACCCACGCGACTCCCCGTGGTGCAGTGTCGACTTCCTTAAACGTTGCGATCTCCTTGCCACCAACCGCGTAGACCGCTAGCGCCGTGCCGGTCCAACCGACGACGCGATCGTTGCGCGACAGGTCTTCAGGTGGAATCAACAGCGACGCCACACCGATCGTCACGTCCTGGGGCTGGGCGGGCAAAAAGGCCTTGCGCGATCGCTTTTTGCCGGTGATTGGGTCGACATCGAACCCTTTCCCACTCAGGCGCAGATCAGGCAGTTTGGTGCTACTGGACTCGACATCGACCGGTCGGCGGCGCAGTTCATCGAGGACGGCCATGAACGTACTGCCGCTAAGCTGTGTGCCGTCGGCGAGCTTCATGGGGGTCGTGATCTTGGGGTCGTTGTCCGGCCGAACGGCTTTGGTCAACCGACCGATCGCCAGGTCGCGACCACCGGGAATGAGCAGGTAGTTGCGGGCCATTGCTTCAACAATGGTCGTCCGCTCGCTGGCGTCGGTCGTGCGGCGCATCGCTTGGCGCAGGACGTGGCCCGCCAGTCGGTTGTCACCTGCCGACTCGTACGCCGAGGCGGCGGTGGCCATCGCCTTGATCGCGACGCGGGCGTTCGGGTAGCTACGCGCCACCGCGAGCAAGGCTTTGGTGTCGTTGGTGGTCTTGGCTATGTTGAACTTCTCTTCGGCGACCAGTTCATACGCGACATAGCACGACGGTCCGACCCCGTTCACGATTGCCGCGATAGCCGTCTCGGCGGCGGCACCGGCGGTGGTGGGGCCGTCCTTGGCGTCGAAGCTCGCGACCGCGCGCATCGACTCGTCGAGCAGAATCTCCTGATACATCCGCACGGCGTTGTTGAAGTCGCGCGTGCGCAGGAAAAACTTCGCTCGCGCCGTCCGCCAGGCAACCTGCTGTTCAGGCGCAGCGGCGGCGATGGCGGCGCGGTCGAACATGGTCGAGGCCTGCTCGGTCGTCGTCGCCGACTCCACCCGCGTGCCGTTGAGGCGCGTCGCGAAACTCAATGCGTCGTTGAACAACCGGTCGCGCAACGGGCCACTGCGCAGGTTGCCCGGCCCACCGAGCAACCGCGCTGCTTCGTCGAGCTTGCTGAGCGCCGTCGGCACATCACCGGCGGCGAACATCACCTCGGCATAGATCAGCCTTGGCTCAGGATCGTTAGGTGACGCCGCTTCGCGCGCATCGTACTTGGCACGAGCGATCGTCAGATCGGTGTAACCGTCTACCCGGTTCGTGCCGGCGAGTACCACATGGTCTCCCACGATCAGCACGTTGCCCGGGCCTTCACCGCTCTCGTCTTGCGGGTCCCAGATGCGCGGGTAGGCCGGGTAGGTGCCCTTGTCGTCCAGCATGCGCGTCTTGAGGTTAAGGCAGTACAACCGCGCCCCGGTCGGCACATACACAAAGCCATCGGTCAGCAACGGTCGACCGCGCATCGCGTCGAGTGACTGCGTGTCCCCACTTCGCTGCCGCGCCGGTGGCGCGACGAACGGCCGGCGCAGGGTAATCGCCGGCTCAGCGGTGGCGCCCTTTTTGAAAGTGCGCGGGTCGTACTTCTGCCAATCGATGCCGAGCACCAGCGCCGTCGTGCTGCCGCCGAGTTCGACGTTGCCCGCGAGGATGATGCTGTTGTCGGGCGTGATGCCTACGAGCGTGTCGAGGTTCTCGATGTCGCGCGCGAGGATGCGCCGTTCAATTGCGCCAGTGCCCGCGTCGACGACCAGCAGGTCGCGCCCATCGGTCGGCAGGATGAAAATGCGACCATCGCGCACGATCGGTGGGTTGTAAGCCCAAGGCGGGGCGTTATTCTGCGCCGCATTCATCCGCATCCGCCGCACGTTCATCTGCTGGTTAAAAAGAGGCCCGCGCCCTGCGTCACCACCGCCGCGCGGGTAGGTCGTCAACCAGAGCAGGCCACCCCCGTACGCGTCCAGCGCCGCGACGGCACCGAGGTTCGTCGAGACGAACAGTCGGCCTCCGACGTACGCGATATGCGCTTCGTTGTCACTGATGATGCCTTCACCGAAGTTCGGGTTGAAGTCACTGGCGCCAGAAATGTACGAAGCCCACTTGGCCTTACCGTCGGCGAGGTTGAAGCAGACGACGTAGCAGTCCTCAAAGTTCTGTTGTTTTCCGGATCGACCGGTGACATAAACGTTGTCACCGACCACGAGCGGTGAACCCCCGAGCACGAGGGATTTAATCGCGTCGTCGGCGAGCGTGGCGGTCGAGCCGATCCAGCGTTGCGCACCGGTCGTGCGATCGAGGCAGACCAATCGCGACTCGGCGAATTGCCCCGTCGCCATCGCGGTGCGGCGATCGGTCTGCCCGAGGACGGCGAGCACGACGCTGTCGGTGACGGTCGTGTTCAACTGCCGCCCGCGCGGGGAGGGCGTGGGCGCTTGTTGCGGCATGACGTACCGGCCGTTGGTGCTCGGGTAGGTCGTGGTCCAACCGCTGAGCGTCACGCCACTGTCGACGCTGACACCGTAGATGCGCTGTCCGTCCTGGAAGAACAGTTCCCCGCGATCGACAACGGGCATGACACCGGGCAGTTCCTGCTCGGGTCGACCGCGGAGGTCGAAGCGTTGCTCGCGCAGGACGTTGCGCTGGTTGACCGACGGTAACGGGATGCCAAACATTCTGGCACCCGGTTGGCCGACCGTGTGCGGGACGCGCCCGCGCGACGGACCACCACCGAGCATCGGCCAAGAGTCGCTCGTGACGATACTGGCGACGGGCACAGGCTCTGCGAGCGCCTTTTTGAGTGCATCGACGATAATGACGTCCTGCCCGGCGATCGTCGCAGTGGCCTGTGGGAACTTGGCAGACAGCTCGTCGAGCGCGGCCTTGGCCGGCGCGGCGTCACCGGCGAGGTGGTGGGCAAGCCCGGCCCGCAGCAGGACGGCCGGTCGGCCGTCCCCAAGGGTCGGGTGCAGTGACAACAACCGGTCGACCGTCCACGCCGCCGACGCAAAGTCACCGGCCTCGAGAGCAATGTCGATTCTCCGAAGGGCGGCGGTCTTGCCGGCGTCGGTGACGAAGTAATCGTTCTCGACCTTGCCCAGCACGGCGGGGTCAAACGGCGCGCCGTCGAGCAGGCCCTGCGCGACGTGCGCATACCGCGCGTTGTACGCGGTCAGCCCGTCGGCAGGCCACTTGGCCAGGCGACGCTGAATGAGGTCCGTCGCGCCGATGTACTGCTTGATCGGACCTTCGTCTCCACCCTTGGCTGGGACGATGCGCTGACCGTTCTTCTCGATCACTTCCTGCAGGATGTCGGCGGCTTTGCCCCATTCGCTCGACCGTTCCATCCGCTCGGCGAGCGTCACGCGCTCGGTGACGATCGCCGACTCGCTGACGTACACCCCGGTGTCCGGCGCGATCGCAGATGGTTCATCCTCATCCCCTTCCACGATGACCTGTGACTGCAAGGACGGCGACAGCGCGATGGCACTCAACACACTGGCCAGCAGGATAAATCGGCGGCGGTGGCTTTCGTACATCAGGTCACCTCGGGTGCGGGTTCAGGGGTCGTCGTCGTCATCGTTGACTGCGCCGGAAAATATTTGCCCCACAACGGTCGCAAGCGTTCGACTGCTTCGGGCGAGATCGCGTCTCGATCGGACCAGATGCCCAGTTTCAACGCCGAGTGTGCCGGCGATGGGGCCAGTGTATCGCGACGCTCGGCGATCAACTCGACGGTCTTGCGGATCAGCGTCATCGCGTTGCCACTTGCCACCTTCAGGTGACCGATGATCTCGTCGAGCAACGACTGAGGGTCGAGCTTGCCCTCCGTCGTGGCAGGACGGCTCTTCCAGCAATCATAGTCGGTGACTAAAGCCACCAGCGCATAACTCATCTCCGCTTCCCGCGCCAGCTTCGCTTCGGGCATTGCGGTCATGCCGATGAGGTCGCCACCCCACAGGCGATGCATAAGGCTCTCGGCCCGGGTCGAGAAGGCCGGCCCTTCCATGCAGACGTAGCAACCGCGAGCGTGGACCGTGAGCTCGGCGCTGCCCAACGTGTTCGCAGCGTCCAGAATCGTTTGACGAAGCACCGGGCAGAACGGTTCCGAAAATTCCACGTGAACGGCGGTTTCGTCGAAGAACGTCGACGGGCGCTGAGTCGTCTTGTCGATGATCTGGTCGGTGATAACGAGATCGCGCGGCTTGAACCCGTCGCGCAGGCTGCCGACGGCACCGCTGGCAATGATGTGCGTGACGCCCAGTTGCTTCAGCGCAAACAAGTTTGCACGGTACGGCACCGCTGTCGGGTTCTTCAGATGACCCTGGCCATGGCGCGAGAGCAGGAAGACAGGCAACCCGTGCCAGTTGGTTTCCAGAATTGCATCGGAAGGGGCACCAAACGGGGTCTCGACCGTGTGACGCGTAACGGGATCCCCGCCATCGCTCAGCAACTGTCCCAGTCCCGATCCACCGATCACACCGACTCGCACATCACCCATAAGTGCTAAAGCCTATGGCAGCGGCAGCAAAAGGCAACGATTATTCGGACGTGAAAGAGGTTGCCTGGCCCACACAGTCGCGCGAATGCTTATATGAATTGCGCAAAGGCTTACGATCCGTCGGCGAATCCCGTGCGGTGTGTGATTGACTTTCCCGGGATTACGCCTGAAATACAGGGATCGTGACTACGTACACCGTTGCCCCGCGTCAAATTCCGTTCGACAAGTCATGGGATGTCATTGTGGTCGGCGGTGGCCCCAGCGGTTGCACCACCGCCGCCGCCGCTGCGCGCGAGGGGGCCAGGGTGCTGCTTGTCGAGCAGACCGGCAACCTCGGTGGGATGGGTACCAGTGCGTTGGTGCCCGCCTGGACCCCATTCAGTGACAAGAAGGACCTCGTCTACCGCGGCCTTGCCGAACGAGTGTTCAACGCGGCGAAGAAGGGGATGGCGCACGTCAAACCGACGGATATGGACTGGGTGCCGATCGACGCCGAGCGACTCAAGCGCGTCTATGACGAGCTCGTGACCGAGTATGGCGTGACGGTGCTGTTCCACACGATGCTGTCCGGTGTCGACACCGACGGTTCGGGTCGCGTGAAAGCCTTGCTGCTGACGAACAAGGCCGGTCTGACCGCGGTCAGCGCCAACGTCTACGTCGACTGCACCGGTGACGCCGACCTGTCCGCCTGGGCAGGCGCCGAGTTCCACAAGGGAGACGACAGTGGCAACCCGGCCAACCTCATGCCGACGACGCATTGCTTCGTCCTGTCGAACGTCGACGACTACGCGTTCAACAACGGCCCGGGCATGCATGCCGCCAATGCCAATTCGCCACACCACAACATCGTCAAAAGTGGCAAGTATCCCGACGTCCCCGACGTCCACATGTGTCCGAGCTTCGTTGGTCCCGGGACGATGGGCTTCAACGCCGGTCATGTTTACGCCGTCGACAGCACCGACCCGATGAGTGTATCGAAAGCGATGATGACCGGCCGCAAGACCGCAGCGGCGTTTCGCGATGGATTGGCTGAGTTTTATCCGCAGGCGTTTGGCAACTCGTTTCTTGTGCAGACCGGCGCGATGCTCGGTGTGCGCGAGTCGCGCCGCATCGTCGGCAACTACGTGTTGACGCTGGAAGACTACGTCGCCCGCCGCACGTTTGACGACGAGATCTGCCGCAACAGCTACTTCATTGACGTCCACGCCAAGGTGCGCGAAGCATTCAACGACGTGAAGGCGGCCCACAAGTGGGAGGAGACGACCTTCCGCTACGGTGTTGGTGAATCGCACGGCATTCCATACAGGTGCCTGACACCCAAGGGCCTGACGAACGTCCTCGTCGCCGGTCGCAGCATTAGTGCCGAACAGATCGTCCAGGGGAGTGTCCGTGTCATGCCATGCTGCCTGGCCATGGGCGAAGCCGCCGGCATCGCAGCAGCCCATGCAGCCAAGCTGCCGACGAATGATGTCCATGCCGTCGACGTGCAAAACCTTCGCAAACGGTTGAAGGAAGAGGGCGCGTACATCAAGTGACGGTGGTCCACACTTGCGGGGGTGCGTCGAACGTTGGCCCTGCTCGCGGGATGGGGTACAGTGTCAATCTGAGTGGGAGGCATCACAGCCATGCGATTCGGTCCCCTTTACATGACGACGGAAGAGGTAGCGGCCAAAGCCAAGGTTTCTCAGCGACAGGTGTTGAACCTTATCGCGTCGGGTTGGCTGCCATCCAAAAAGGTGGGCCGACTCCATCTGATTCGCCCGGCAGATATCATCAAAGTGAAGAACCGCCCGAAGATGGGTCGACCGCGGAAAGTAAAAGCGGTGCCTGCGAAGAAACCAAAGTAGTCACGCGCAGAATTGCTATTCACTCACAGCGGTCGCAGCGGGACGCGGGGGGCGGTCGTCGTCGGCGTCGTAGGGGCCGTCGGCGTTGTCTCCTTGCACTTCAATGCGCTCGATGGAAATCGCCCGGCCGGTCGTCTCGTCAATCTCTGCAATCGCACCGCACATCCGAACATCCGCCGTCGCCACGTCAAAGCTGTGCGGCATGCTGGTCGTCATGTGCTTAAGGACGCGATCCTTGCGCCGCCCGAGCACGCTGTCGTAAGGGCCGCACATGCCCAGGTCGCTGATGTACGCGCTGCCACCGGGCAGAATTTTCGCATCGGCGGTGGGGATGTGCGTGTGCGTGCCGAAGATGAAACTGACCCGTCCGTCCATCCAATGGCCCAGCGCAACTTTCTCGCTGGACGCCTCTGCGTGAACGTCGGCGACGCAGACCTTCACGTGCTTGGGCAGTCGATCGAGGATGTGGTCTGCCGCCGCGAACGGATCGTTGCCCGGCAGGTTCATGTAAATGCGCCCCAGAACCGACAGCACGCAGACCGACACGCCACTATTGGTTGTAACGATCGTCGACCCCTTCCCCGCCGCTTCGGTCGCGAGGTTGGCCGGGCGGATGATGCGCTCGGACGATTGCAGCGTCGGCACGATATCGAGCTTGCGGTAAACGTGGTCACCCAGCGTGACAACGTCAACGCCGTACGACCGCAGCTTATGAAACAGGTTCTGCGTGATACCCGAACCACCGGCCATGTTCTCACCATTGGCGATAACAAGGTCGATCTTCCGATCCCGCACCACCCCCGGCAGCTTAGCATGCACGACCTGGCGACCGGGCCGGCCGACGATGTCTCCAAGGGCTAGGATGCGAATGGGCATTCCGGGGATGATAGCGGTTCGAAACAACAGACGCGATGGCACGAAGACGCCAAGAAGGCGCGAAGCCAGATCAAATCCCCTGATTTCTTCGCGTTTCCTTCCCGTCTTCCCGTCTTCGCGTCTCCGAATTCCGCCGCAATACGCACAACATCTGGCTCGGCTCACGATATGATGAATAGCCCAGAGGTTTCCCCCATGAGCCAATTGTCACACCATCCCGCTTTGCTTCAGATCGAGGACACGCTGGACGTAATCGGTCAGCGCTACCGCGTCCACCGCATGGTGCGCGGCGGGGTGCTGTTCGCGGCGACGCTGGTGGTGGCCACGGTGGTGTGCGCGTTCGTCTCGCACGCGCTGGAACCGGGGTCGCGATTGGGTTACGCCGTCCTGCCGATCTGGCTCGCCGTTGTGCTAACGGCCGCAGTGATGTGGGTATTGCGACCGCTGATCCTGCGGCCACGCGCTTTGGACGTGGCGCACCTTGTCGAGTCGCGTGTTCCAGGATTGCACAACGGGCTCACTAACGGTCTGCTTCTAATGCGCCGCGACGACATCGCGGGCAACCCGTGGCTGCCGACCATTCTCGATGAGATTGCCAGTCGCACTAAAGGTGCATCTCCTGAGCAGGCCGTGACGTTCACAGATGTGAAGCAACTGGGCCTGAAACTGTCGTACGTCGTCGTCCCGGTGATCCTCCTGGCCGTCCTCTTTGGCTCATCGTTCGCGCACGGTTTCGCGCAGATGTGGTCACCGGGCGCGTTCGTCCCCGCGACCGGTGATGCGAAGATTCTGTCGGTCCTGCCCGGTGACGCGACGCTCGTGCAGGGGCAACCACTGGAGATCGTGATCGTTGCCCAGGCGCCGATGGACGCGTCGGCGAGCATCCTGTTTGACGGCGATGCGATGAAGCCCGCGACCGTAATCGGCTCGCCGTTGGATGATGGCACGCTGCGGTACACCTATCGCGTGGACCACGTCGACTCGACGTTGAAGTACCGCGTCGAGGTCGCACGCACGCAGAGCCCGTGGTACACCGCGCGTGTCGTGCAGCAGGTAAAGCTGACGGATTTGTCCCTTCGCATCTCACCACCGGCGTATACGAAGCCGAACCCCGAGTCGCACGTGGTCACAATAAAGCCGGAGAACGTCGGCTCGTCACCGATTGAGGTGCCGCAGGGAAGCAAAGTTGAGCTGATGATCGCCATCGATGTGCCGGTCGCCGGCGCAATGCTGCAGGCTGGCTTGGCGACACCGGTGAACATGGACCGCACGGAAGAAGGCAAACGGTTTGGCGGGTCGACCGTGGCGATGGAAGCAACACAACTGGCGGCCCTTCTGACCGAGGCGGGCGGGCAGATCGTGGCGCGCGTGCCCGATCCCGCGTTGCCGATCGGCGTCAAGAAGGACGGCTCACCAACACTCGAAGTGAAGTGGCCGACCAGTGACACCGTCTCGCCACCGACCGGTGAACTGAAGGTGGTCGCCAAAGCGAGTGACGATGTTGGTCTATCGACCGTGCGCGTGCTGATGGCGACGTCCGCCGACGGGCCGTTGACGGCGGTCTTCGAGAAGCCGATCAGTGATGGCGCTGCGACGTTCGACATCGGTTACGCGCTGGACGTGAAGCCCGAGTATCGAAAGCATGGCCAGGCGATCCGTGTGCAACTGGAAGCAGTCGACAACCGTAACCTTACGGGCCTGATGGGCGATGGCGAGGGTGGGCCGCAGACGACGCAGTCACCGATCTACGAAATCAAGTTCCGCGACCCTGAGCAGATCGCCACCGAGGAAAAGGCCAACGCCGACAAACTGCGAGAGGCCTTGCAGGCGATGCTTCGTAAACAGAACGGTCTGCACGATACAGCCGTCGCGATCAAGTCGACCGATTCCAACGGGATGGCTACCGTCGCGACCGGGCAGGGTGAGCTGCAGTCGACCATGAAGCAGACCGCCGACACGTTCACGTTCAACGTTGACGACAAGGTCGTCCAAAAGACGCTGCTGGTGCTTGTCGGGGGACCGGCACGCGAAGCAGTCGAACTGGCATCGGCCTTTCCGACCGAACCGGTCGACAAAGAACGTGTCCGGCTGAGCATGGATCTGCAGACGCGCCAACGGCGCATCATCTCGACATTGGAAAGCCTGCTGGCGCTCTTGAACAAGTCGCCCGAACCCACCACGCAGGCGGCGACGAAGGAAGGGGGCGACCTGCCGAGCAAAGTCGACGCGCTCAAGAAGCTCAACGACGACCTCAAAGAGTTCATGAAAGAGCAGCAGCGAATCCTCGATCAGACAGCGGCGCTGGCTAAGAAGCCGGTCGACAATTTTGATGAGAAGGACAAGAAGCTGCTCGACGAACTGCTTATGAGCCAGGAAAAGCTCGATGCGTTCATGCAGCAGAAGATCAGTGATTTTTCAAAGCTCGCCGAGCAGGACATGAGCAACGCCACGCTTCTGAAAGAGCTCATGGAGGTCTACAGCGAAGTCACCATGGCCAAGGACGCGCTCAAAAAGCAGGCGACCGAAATCGCCGTTGCTGCTGAGGAAGCGGGGCTTGAGCTGGCCAAGGAGATCACCAGCAATCTCGAAAAATGGCTGATGAGCGAGCCGGATCGCATCAAGTGGACACAGGAAGAACTGCTCGCCAAGCAGGACGTTCCCATGGCCGAGTTGCCGACGGAACTGGAGGACATGATCGGCGAGTTGATGGAAGAACAGGAGGACCTGTTCGAGGATATCGAGGACATGAACGCCAACATGACCGACAGTCTCGACAAGGGCGCCGGTTGGGACGCTGCTGACGGGCCGATCGCTAACATGAGCGCCAAGGGTGTCACCGGCAACCAACTGCCCAACAACAATGAGATGGGCGGCCGCGCCGGTGAAGGGCGCAGCGGTAAGAGCCAGGGCGAGTTCGTCGAGGACAACGCGACCGGCAAGGGGGGGCGCAACACGCCGACCCGCCTCGACCCGACGGCGTTTCAACAAGGCCAGATCAACGATACGAGCAAGGACCCCGTCGGTGGCGCAACGGGCGGTGGCAAGATGAGCGGTCAAGGGGGTGAAGGCCTGGAAGGCCCCGTCCCACCCGGCACCAGCGCCGAGATGAAGCGCCTCGCGCAGAAGCAGGCCCAGTTGCGCAACACCGCCGAGCGGTTAAACCTGCAGTACCAGCTTGGGCGATACGACAACTTCAAATTGACCGAAGCGACCGCGCTGATGCGGCGTGTCGAGTCCGACCTGAACGCCAACCGCTACAACACTGCACTGCGCCGCCGGGATGTATTGCTGGACGCTGTCGACACGTCTCACCTGTTGCTGTCAGGCGAGATCAGTGTCCAACACGACACGACCCCGGTTGCCAGCCGCAAGACGCAGGATGAAATCAACGACGTGATGAAAGGCCAGTTGCCCGCAGCGTGGAGTGATGCGCTGAAGGAGTATTACAGGAAACTGGGAACGGAGTAGCCCAACCTATCCGGCGTTCGCGTCTTCGGGGTCGTTGGCGGTTGGGTCGTCTACTTCCAACGCCTGGCGCAACGTCCCCACCTTTAAGCCACCATCTGCTGATTTACCCAATAATTCAATCTGCTGTTCAGCTCGCTCGAGTACGCTGCGGCAGTATTGCAGAATGAATCGACCGCGTTCGTATTTCGTCAGTGAATCCTCGAGCCCGATCTCACCGGCCTCGATCTCGGTGAGGATCGCGGTCAGTTCGCGTTCAGCTTCTTCGTAGTTCTTCGGGGTTTGCTGTTGCTTCTTGGCCATCGTTTGCCAAGTATAAGCGGACGGCGGAGCGGGTGCGACGTGGGTCGTCCGAGTCTCGCAATCTACCTTGGCGTCCGATGCGTCGCGGCAAGCGCGCTCGTCGACTTCACGGGTTGGCCTGATGAACCGACGTCCTGACCATCTCGACCGTTTGGCCGGAGCGCACAGCCGCGTCGTCGGGTGGCGATGGCAGCCCTACGTCATCGCCGTGGTCGGGGTCATCGTCGCGACGCTCGTTCGCGATCCGTTCACACCGTTCCTCGGGCCGCGCATGCCGTTCCTGACGTTCCACGTTGCGATCGTGCTGGTTGCGTGGCTGGGCGGGATTGGACCGGGATTGGTCGCGACCGTCTTAAGCGTCGTCGCCAGCATCGTCTTCGTCGTTCCGACATCGACGACGCAGGACCAGATCGGTTTGGGCCTCTTCGCCGCGATCGGGTTGACCGTCTCCATCTTGATCGAAAGCCTGCACCGCGCGCGGCTCAGCGCTCAGCAGGCCACGGCCGAGGCGGTCGCCAAGGACGGTACGGTGCGCGACATCCTGGCGCGGACGACCGATGCCGTCGTCATGTTCGACGTCGACTGGCGGTTCATGCATGCCAACAAGCCGGCGTTGACGTTGTTGCGGCGATCGACTGATCAACTGGCCACGCTGACGATGTGGGACGCGTTTCCCCAGACGGTCGGCTCGGAACTGCAGCAGCGGCTCACGGGCGCGATGACCAGCCAGCAGCCCGACCGCTTCGAGACGTACGTCACCGGACTGGATCTGTGGGCCGAGATGCAGGTCGTCCCCTCACCTCAGGGTGCGACGCTGTTCATCACCGACACGACCGCCGCCCACGCCACCGCGCGACAACGTGCGGTGCTCGCAGCGATCAACGAGGCGGCCCGCACGCCCGGTGGGGGGGACGAAGTCGGATCGGCCATCGCCCATGCAGTGGGTCGCCTGTTGGGCGTGGCACGCTGTGCGGTGGGCTACGTCGACATCAACGCTGGCACCGTGCACATCCTGCGCGACTACCTCGATGCCGTCGCCAGCATCGCCGGCACGCATCGCATCGCCGACTACGGTCAGTTCATCGCCAACAACCTGCGCGACGGTGTAACGACCGTCATCGATGACGTGCGGACCGATATCCGCATCAGCGATACGCAGCGGGGCGCGTTCGGCGCGCTGCAGGTCGTCGCGTGCGTCGACGTGCCGATCATGCGTGACGGGAAGGTGTTCGGCATCTTCGTCGTCCACTCGACAGTCCCGCGCGCCTGGACGGCTGAGGACGTAGCGCTGCTGGAACAAGCCGCCGTCCGCACCTGGGCCGCCATCGAGACGGCGCGCGCCGCCAGCCTGCTGCGTCAGAGCGAGGAGCGCCTGCGCCTCGCGGTCGACGCCGGCCAGCTTGGCGTGTGGGACTGGGACCTGACGACCAACGGCGTCACCTGGTCCGACCGCCTGTTCGAGATCCACGGCATCGCCAGGGAACAGTTCAGCGGGCACATGGAGGCAGACCTTCCGCTCACGCACCCCGACGACCGCGCCCGCGTTGGAGAGGCGATGGCCCACTCGCTGCGAGGCGACGGGCCCTATCGCATCGAGTTCCGCGCCGTGCGGCCCGACGGGGGTGTGCGGTGGCTGTTCACAAGTGGCAGCGTCTTCCGCGACGACTTCGGAAAACCGGTGCGCGTGCTCGGCGCGACGCTCGACATCACCGATCGCAAACGACACGAAGAACAGCGCGAACAACTGCTTCTAGCCGAGCGCAGCGCACGCGCTGACGCCGAGCGGGCAGGACGTATGAAGGACGAGTTTCTCGCGACGCTGTCACACGAATTGCGCACTCCACTCAATGCGATCTTCGGATGGTCGCAGATCATCCGTGGTGGGAATCTGCCTGCCGACGAGCTGCAATACGGTCTGGAGACCATCGAGCGCAATGCGCGCGTGCAGACCCAGTTGATCGATGATTTGCTCGACATGAGCCGCATCATCAGCGGCAAGGTGCGACTGGAGATCGGCCGACTGGACATCGCCGACGTTGTCGCCGCCGCGGTCGCGACCGTTCGGCCCACTGCCGATGCCAAGGAAATCCTGTTGCAGTCACAGATGGAGCCTGGGCAGTGCTACGTGAACGGCGACCCCAACCGACTGCAGCAGGTCGTCTGGAACCTGCTGACCAACGCAATCAAGTTCACCCCGCGCGGTGGCCGTGTGCGCGTCGAGCTGCTCGCCGCCCGCAGCGCTGCGGTCATCGCGACAGCCGACACGATCGCAGCGCCGGTGGATGTGGCACAGATCGTGGTGACCGACAGCGGGCAAGGCATCTCACCCGAGTTCCTGCCGCACGTGTTCGATCGCTTTCGCCAAGCCGATGCCTCGACGACACGGCGGCACGGGGGCTTGGGGCTGGGCTTGTCGATCGTCAAACAACTGGCCGAAATGCACGGCGGCACCGTCTTCGCTTCAAGTGATGGGCTGGGAAACGGCGCGTCGTTCACTGTTTCGCTACCCTTGCTGGCACCCATTGCTCCGCCGTCGCTCGAGCAACACTTCCGCGATTCGGCCGTCTCGTCAGCCTCTCGCAGCGAACCCGTTTTGGCCGGTCTGCGCATTCTCGTCGTCGACGACGAGGCCGATGCCCGTGAACTCATCGCGAGAATGCTAAGCAGTCGTGGCGCCAGCGTTCAAACCGCGTCCAACACAACTGAGGCCATCGCGATTCTGTCCAACCCCGCCCCTTTGGACCTGCTGGTCAGCGACATTGGTCTGCCCGTTGAAGACGGTTACAGCCTGATTCGCCGCATCCGTGCGAACACGACGCCCACGATACATCAAGCCATCCCTGCCATCGCTTTGACGGCTTACGTCCGCGCAGAGGATCGCACCAAAGCCATCCTCGCCGGGTTTCAAGTTCATTTGACCAAGCCCGTCGAGCCTGCCGAGCTTATATCCAGCGTTGCAAGCCTAACGGGCCGGTCAGCGCCGGTGGGCGCTCCTGCCTGATTGGAGCCGCTTCCGTTCAAACACAGGGTGTCAATCCCAGACGACGAGGTGCCACCGGTGGGCTCGTGCCAGTTCGGTGACACCGCCTGGCGGGCCCACACCGCCGCCACGCTGGACCTGAAAAGCGCCGCGCGACCGCAAAGCCGTCCACGAAGCGAGTGCGGCTTGCCTGAGTAATCGATGTGCGTCACCTTTTCTGCTCCTGATTGAAAATGCGTGACGTCGGCGCGCGCACGCGTGACGTGCGATTGAAAATGGGTGGCGTCGGCGCGCGCACGCGTGACGTGCGATTGAAAATGCGTGACGTCGGCGCGCGCACGCGTCACGTGCGATTGAAAATGCGCGACGTGCGATTGAAAATACGTCACGTGCGATTGAAAATGCGTGACGTGTGCGCGCGCATGCGTCACGGTTTTTAACCGGCGGACGGGGAATTTTATCTGACGGGGCGGTTTGGTGACGTGGCGTGGGATTTTATGGGGCCGAAGTGGGCTCGTCAAAGCGGGTGGAGAGGTCGGCGGGGTGGTTGTTGGGGTTTGGCCGGTCGTGCGGATTTTTTTGGTTGTGCGACTTCAGTGGGGGAATCCCGTTGCCGATTCTTAGACAGTATAACGGGACAGGTACACTTGTCGGAGACACGGCGCAGCAAAATGCTGTTCTGCTTCGTGTCTTCTGTGTTCTCAGTGTCCTCTGTGGTTCGTCTTTTCAATCCCACCGTCGCCGCCCATTTCTTCGTAGACTTTCCGCGAGCGCGATAGGTACACTGATTGACGAATGGGGTGCTGGCTGTCGTTGGGCCGGAGTGATGGGCCGGGAGCGATGTCAGACACCTTCCGCGAGGCGACAGCGCCTTGCAGTGATACCTCGACCTGCCGACGTTAGCACGATGTTGGCAGGGGCCGGCGGGCCAAGCCATTCGGCCGGGGACAGCAAAGGCTGAGTCAGCGGCTCGGCCATCCCACACCCACGAGCCAGGCTCGACGCGACATCGTCGACGAATCCTTCGCGCCTTTGGGCGCAGTCGCGCGTGTTCTTTCATAAAGCAACTACGTGTGTCGCACGCGAACGATTCGCCGCGTTGCTAGCGATGCGTTTGTCCACCGCGACGGATCGTGCCGGCGACGTGCCGCGAATCTGACTTGCCGACTGACGAGAACGTGTTCCATTCTTGCGTTTAGAGGAGCGTTATGCCGTCGACCCCCAAAAGCCCACTGGCCAATCTGATCGAAAAGAAGCTCGACACCTCCCGGTTTCGCGAGCAACACTGGGAGGGCTCGTTCTGGGACTATCTCGACATCGTCAGCGAGACGCCCAATGTCGCGCGCAACGCGTTTCAACGTGTGTATGACATGATCCTGTCGTACGGCAGCGAGCCGTATTCGTCGTTCAAACAGGACTACATTCGCTATCACTTCTTCGGCGACCCGATCGACCATGGCAACGACGCGATCTTCGGGCTCGAACGGCCATTGATGCAGTTGGTCGACTTCTTCAAGTCGGCGGCGCAGGGGTACGGGACTGAGAAGCGCATCCTGCTGCTGCATGGCCCGGTCGGGTCGAGCAAGAGCACGATTGCGCGCCTGCTGAAGAAAGGCTTAGAGACCTACGCAAGGCAGGACGGTGGCCGGTGCTACACCTACGCGTGGCGGTTGCCCAAGAGCATGAATGGTCAAGACGCTGGCGAGCAGTATCTCGACTGCCCGATGCATGAAGAGCCGTTGCTACTGATTCCGCGCGAGGCGCGGAAGGACGTGCTGGAATCGATCAATGAGAAGCAACCGGACGGCAGGAAGATCAAGCTGTATGGCGAGCCGTGCCCGTTCTGCCGCAAGATCATGGGCGACCTGATGGAACAATACGACGGCGACTGGCGCCAGTGCATGGAGCACGTGAAGGTGAAGCGGCTGATCCTGAGCGAAAAGGACCGCAGGGGCATTGGCACGTTCCAACCGAAGGACGAAAAGAACCAGGACAGCACCGAACTGACCGGCGACATCAACTATCGCAAGATCGCCGAGTATGGCAGTGATTCCGACCCGCGCGCGTTCAACTTCGACGGCGAGCTGAACGTGGCCAACCGCGGCATCGTCGAGTTCATCGAAGTGCTGAAGCTCGACGTGGCGTTCCTGTACGACCTACTGGGCGCGTCGCAGGAGCACATGATCAAGCCGAAGAAGTTCGCGCAGACGTACATCGACGAAGTCATCCTGGGCCACACGAACGAACCGGAATACAAGAAGCTGCAGGGCAACGAGATGATGGAGGCGTTTCGCGATCGCACGATCAAGATCGACGTGCCGTACAACATTCGGCTGGACGATGAGGTGAAGATTTACCTAAAGGATTTCGGCACCGAGCGCATCAAGGGAATGCACATTGCGCCGCACACGATCGAGGTGGCAGCCATGTGGGCGGTGCTGACGCGGCTGAGCGAGCCGAAGAAGGCGGGCATTACGAAGATCCAGAAGCTCAAGCTGTACAACGGCAAGAGCATTCCGGGTTTCACCGAAGAATCCATCAAGGAATTGAAGGAAGAAGCCCCGCGCGAAGGAATGCAGGGCATTTCGCCTCGATACATTCAAGATAAGGTTTCCAACGCGCTAGTGAGCCATCAGGCGGTGCTGGAAAAATCGATCAACCCGTTCATGGTGATGAACGAGCTGGAAGGCGGGCTGTCGCACCATTCGCTGATCACGGATGAAGAGTTGAAGAAGGAATACAAGGAACTGCTGGCGGTCGTGCGCGAGGAATATGAAGACATCCTTAAAGGCGAAGT
This sequence comes from Tepidisphaerales bacterium, assembly GCA_038223165.1. Classification (GTDB taxonomy): domain Bacteria; phylum Planctomycetota; class Phycisphaerae; order Tepidisphaerales; family Tepidisphaeraceae; genus DASYHQ01. The sequence goes on along the minus strand of JBBRHE010000003.1, from coordinate 10,308 downwards.
CCAGCGGGCGATCAGCGCCGACGAAGACGCGATTAAACGGCTCGCGGCCAACTACATCGAGAACGTGCGCGCGTACACGCAGCACGAGCGCGTGCGCAATCGTTACACCGGCAAGGACGAGAACCCCGACGAGCGGTTGATGCGGAGCATCGAGGAGAAGATCGACATCCCCGACAGCCGCAAGGACGACTTCCGACAGGAAATCATGAACTACATCGGCGCGCTGGCGCTCGACGGGAAGAAGTTCGAGTACCACGCGAATGCACGACTGCTGAAAGCGCTGGAACTCAAGCTGTTTGAAGACCAGCGCGATACGATCAAGCTGAAAAATCTCGTGTCGTCGGTGGTCGACGACGAGACGCAGCAGAAGATCGACGTGGTCAAGCAACGGCTGATCAAATACTTTGGATACAACGAGACGAGCGCCACCGACGTGCTCAACTACGTCGCGAGCATCTTCGCGCGAGGAGATGGGAAACAGGACGATTAACCCATGCCCCGCACACCCAGATTACTCATCATTGCCGGCTTGATTGGCCTGCTCTTCTTCTGGCTGACCGATCCGCAGTTCGGGATGGCGGCGCCGATGATCGGCGATCGCGTGCGCGACGCGGCCAACATCGCGCTACCGGGCACGGCGGTCGGTGCGGTGGGGTCGGCGCTCATGTTGATGATCGGATCGTGGTTGATGATTCGCCGGGACGCGTGATGTGCGAAACTAGGTGTTCGAATGATCCTCAAGATCGAAAAAGACCACCAACGATTCCGCCAGATCGTCAAAGGGCGCATTCGCGACGACCTGCGCAAGTTTCTGACCAAAGGCGAGTTGAGCGGCAAGGAGGGCAAGCACCTCATCAGCATCCCCGTGCGTGGGATCGAGCTGCCTCACTTTCGGTATGGCGACAACAGCCAAGGCGTTGGCGCGGGGGACGGCAAGGAAGGGGAAGGCGTCGGCCAAGGCCAGAAGGGCAAAGGCAAAGGGCAGGGCGGGCAGGACCCCGGTCAGCACTTGATGGAGGTCGACCTGTCACTCGATGAGCTGGCGGACATTCTCGCCGAAGAACTGAAGTTGCCGCGCATCGAACCGAAGGGTCGCCATCGCATCACGACTGTTCGCGAAAAGTACAGCAGCCTGCGCCGGGTGGGGCCTGAATCGCTGCGCCACTTCAAGCGGTCGTTCAAGGAAGCCCTCAAGCGGCAGATCATGATCGGGAACTACGACCCGGACAATCCGATCATCATCCCCGAGAAAAAGGACATTCGTTACCGCAGTTGGAAGGAAGTAAAAAGCCCGCAGAGCAACGCGGTCATCATCTTCATGATGGACGTGAGCGGGTCGATGGGGGAAGAGCAGAAGGAGCTCGTCCGCCTGGAAAGCTTCTGGATCGACACGTGGCTGCGCAAGAATTATGAGGGAATCGAGAGTCGCTACATCGTCCACGATGTCAGCGCCAAGGAAGTCGACAAGCACACCTTCTATCACCTTCGTGAAGACGGCGGCACGAAAATCAGCTCTGCCTACCGCACCGCCAAGAACCTGCTGGATGCCCACTACTCGCCGGAAGAGTGGAACATCTACCTCTTCCACTTTTCCGACGGCGACAACAGCTCCGAAGCCGACAGCCGCGACTGCGTGAAAATCTTGAAGGACCAACTGCTGCCTATCTGCAATATGTTCGGCTACTGCCAGGTCGCTTCAGCGTATGGCAGTGGGAATTTCATCAACGTGCTGCACGAACATCTGCGAAGTCATCAGAAAGTGCTGACCAGCCGGGTGAACTCGAAGGATGATATTTACGATTCCATCAAGACGTTTTTCGGGAAGGGGCATTAACTACGCCGAGGCGCACTGGAGGTCCGTGCCGGTTATCTTCCGCTTGTCGCGCGGTTGCGACGTAAACCGACCGGGGAGATCGATGCGTATTGCGGTTGTTCAACATGGTGACTATGCCCACGCCCGCCGGTTGATGGCCGAGGGGAAGCCGGAGATTTACACCGGCCAGCGGTACACGGTCGAGGCGTTCGACCAATTCTTTGCCGTTAACGGTACGGGTGAAGTGCCGCATCTGATCGTTGGGATCAACGGGACAAGCGCCCCCGAGCAGCACGGGCAGGGGCGATATGCCTGTGTGAACGTGCCGCGCGTGAAGGTGCTGCCGGGGCGGATCGCGATGGCGCTGATGGCGTGGCGGATCAAGCGCATGGTCAAGCAGTTTCAACCGACGCATCTGGTGCTCCGCTGTACGAACCAGATCGGGATCGTGCTGCTGGAATGGGCCAACGCGAAGCGCATTCCCACCGCTGTGATGACCGCGATGCGGTTCGACCCGGCGTCGCCCCTATCACGGCGGTTTTGCGAACTGGCGAGTGACGACAACGTCGTGCTCGTCGCCAACCACAACCGCGTCGCGACCGAGACGATGCACAAGAGCGGCTTGCGACCGGGCAAGGGTGAGCCTTACGACTTTCCACCGAAAATCGACCCGAAGGATTTCCCCGCCAAGTCGTTCCCGACCGGGCCGGCCCGTACGGTGACGTTTGCGGGTGTCGTATCGGAACCCAAGGGCGTGCTCGACCTGCTGCACGCTGCCGAGCGATTGCACGCCAAGGGGCGGCAGGTGAATCTGGTCATCCTGGGTGACGGTCCGGCGCGGGGGGAGATTCTGGCGCATCCCGGTAGCGCAGCGGGCTGGATCAAATGCCCCGGCCGGGTCGGGCAGAGCGAGGTCGTCCAGCACATGCGCGACGGCGACTTTGTGGTCGTGCCATCGCAGCACCGGTACCCTGAAGGGATGCCGTTCGTGATCGCCGAGGGGCTCGCGACGCGCACACCGCTGTTGCTCAGCGACCACCCTATATTCGTCGAATATTTCCCCGAAGGCTCGGCCGTCCGCTACTTCCCTGCGGGTGACGATGCAGCCCTCGCCACACTGCTGGACACACTCTGGGACGACTCCGCCGAGTACGAACGCCTCAGCCGCGACTCCGCCGACGCGTGGCGATCGTTTCAGGTCGAGACGAAGTTTCATCATTTGCTGGAACGACTTAATGGAATGTGGAACGAACCGTCACGGCGCTCGCCTAAATAGCGGCGCGACGGGCTCATAATTTTCAGTGTGATGAGTGCCTGAGGGTGGATAGAATGATCGGTCCTTGATGGGCCGATAAGTCAACGGCTTACGGAGAACAATCGATGACAGCTAGCGAATTAGAACGGATCGCGTATGGCAGTCCGTTTCGACCGTTCCGGGTCAACCTGCGGAATGGCGACATCCTCGAAATCAAGCGATCTTTGCGCACCACGATCGCTCCTGATCGGGTCTTTTTTGGTGTTGACGAAGACCCCTCTAGCGGGATTGCCCGGCAATTGCGGGTGATTTCATTGACGGATATCGCATCTGTAGAGGTTGCAGAACGTGCTTGAGGAAGACATATGGCTTCCCACACCCTTGCCCCATTCCCCCCCGAATTGCTTGCTGCGAAAAAGCAGATTCGCGAGCAGGCCAAGTCGTACGGGCTCGATTTCTTTCCCGTCGTCTTTGAGATGTGTGACTACGAGCAGATGAACCAGATCGCTGCGTATGGTGGGTTCCCCCAGCGGTACCCACATTGGCGATTCGGGATGGAGTACGAAAAGCTCCGCAAGCAGCACCACTATGGGCTCGGGCGCATCTACGAGATGGTCATCAACAACGACCCGTGTTACGCCTATTTGCAGGAATCCAACCCGCTCGTGGACCAGAAGCTCGTCATCGCGCACGTCTACGGGCACAGCGATTTCTTCAAGAGCAACCTGTGGTTCAGCCAGACGAACCGCAAAATGATGGACGAGATGGCCAACCACGCCACGCATGTCCGCAAGCACATCGAAAAGCATGGCAGTGACACCGTCGAGGCGTGGCTGGACGTTTGCCTGAGCATCGAGCACCTCATCGACCCGCACAGCATGTTCCTCAACCGCGGGCCGCTCGAGCAGGAAAAGCAGGACACGAAGCGACAGGAGCCGACGGGGAAGTTTAAGAGCAAGGACTACCTGGATCGTTGGATCAACCCGCCGGAGAAGATCGAGGCCGAGCAGAAGCGCCAGCGGGACGAGGCCGCGAAGGTCCGACACGCGACACCCGCGCGGGCGACGCGCGACGTGCTGCTGTACCTGTTGCAACACGCGCAACTCGAAGACTGGCAAAGCGACTGCCTCGCGATGGTGCGCGAGGAGAGCTATTACTATGCCCCGCAAGGCATGACCAAGGTGATGAACGAAGGCTGGGCCAGCTACTGGCACAGCACACTGATGACCAAGCACTTCGTCGAGGCGAAGGAAGTCATCGACTATGCCGATCATCACAGCGGCACGGTTCATATGCCGCCGGGCAATTTCAATCCGTACAAGATCGGTTTAGAGCTGTTCCGCGATATCGAAGATCGCTGGAACAAGGGCAAGTTTGGCAAGGACTACGATGACGCCGAGAACCTGGGGCAGAAGAAGCACTGGGACAAGGGCCTGGGCCTTGGCCGCGAGAAGATTTTCGAGGTGAGACGGGTCTACAACGATGTGAATTTTATCGACGAGTTCATGACGCCCGAATTCATCGAGAAGCACAAGTTCTACCAGTACGGCCGCGACCCGCACACGGGGCAGATCAAGATCCTGTCGCGCGACCCGCAGCGCATCAAGCAGACGATGCTGTATCACCTGACGAACATGGGCCAGCCCTTCATCTACGTCGCCGACGGCAACTACTGCAACCGCGGCGAGCTATACCTGGCCCAGAAACACAACGGCCTGGACATCGAGATCAAGTACGCCGTCGAAACGCTGAAAAACATCTACAAGGTCTGGCGCCGGCCGGTGCACCTGCAAGCGCGCATCGACGATGACATGATCTTATTTACGTACAACGGTGAACAGGCGAAACAGCAGACGATTCATGATGAACTGCCGAAGCCGGCGCACGTGGTGGGGTGATGAATGAAATGGCTACCGTTCGCCGTCGTACTCATAAGCGTTGGCTGCACGACACCCCCACAGGATTACCGCGTTGTGAGCGATCCAGCGGTTTTACTTGCACAAAGCGGGCACCCGAACGTTTTGGACGTGGTATGCCAAAACGCCTCGTACAGACACAAAACCTGTGGGCTGTGGGTGTTGGCTGAGGCCGATGCATTTGTCGACCTTAAGGTTGATGACGTCCTTAAAGGAAGCGAACAACGTCCACGGCTCGCGATGCAAAAGTATCGCATGCCGACGCGTAACGAGGCGGCTATGTTGTCACCAACCAACCTTGGCACGATTCACAATCACCTTCGATTGCGCATCGCATATTCCCACCGAAGCGGCGACCGCTTGTACAATCTGGAAATCGCCTCATTAGGTTTGGAGCCCGAGTTTGAGAAAACGTATGAGGCTTGGCAGGCGACCACGAGACCGAAATAGTCGGCAGGGCTGGATGACATTCCTGCCTTACGGAACTGGGAAAGGCAAGATTGGCATTCCGCCATACGCGAACAGATGTGCTGGCCCCACCGATGTGTGTTAAACTACGAATATGAGCCGCGCCACCGAACAACGACTCCGGTTTTCGGTCGAAGAATACCTTCGTCGTGAGTACGATTCGACCGAGCGTCACGAGTATTACGACGGAGACATCGTCGCGATGGCGGGTGGTTCGCCGCAGCACAGTTTGATCATAGCTAACGTTATTCGGGAGTTGGGTACGCGTTTAAAGGGCAAATCGTGCCGCGTCTACGACAGCAACTTGCGCGTGCGCGTCCCGCGATCAAAGTTGTACGTTTACCCCGATGCGACCGTCATTTGCGGGCCTACCGAGCACGACGCGCATGACGTCAAACGCCAGACCGTCACGAATCCCACTCTCGTTGTGGAAGTCATTTCGGCCTCGACTGAACATTTGGATTATGGTCCGAAGTTTAAGAAATATCTGGAATCCGGAACGCTACAGGAGTACGTCCTTGTGACCCAGGACTCACCGCACGTCCAGTCCTATTTTCGACAGGACGGCGGGACGTGGCTCTTCACCCCAGTGATGACGATGGAAGGCATTGCTATGTTCCGTTCGATCGCGATAGAGTTGCCGATGACCGATATTTACGACGGCGTCACGTTTCCCGAAACTCCGGCGCAGTCTGATGCCGAATGAGCGGTAAGGTGAGGGAAGCAACGCAGATCGTTGAAATGAATCCCCCTTGCCAAAACTCTCGTTTCCCCGCAAGTTAGTCGGGTGATCACCCCAGAAATCAAAGTCGTCCCCACGCCCACCGCCATCGCGGAAGAAGCTGCCGAGCGGTTTGTGGAGGCGTATCGTATCGGCGTTGACGAGCGTGGAACGTTTTCCGTTGCGTTGTCGGGCGGTTCGACCCCCAAGGCGTTGCACGCGTTGCTGGCAGCCGAGCCGTATCGCAGTCGGATTGATTGGACCAAGGTCCGCGTCTTCTTCGGTGACGAACGCTGCGTTCCACCGGACCATGCCGACAGCAACTTTCGCATGGCCAGAGAGACGCTGCTGAGCAAGGTGCCCATCCCACTCGACAATGTCTACCGCATGGTGGGCGAGATCGACCCCGCTGAGGCGGGCACGCGGTACGATCAGGAACTGATCGACCTGTTCGGCCACGCCGGCCTCGGGCTCGATTTGTGCCTGCTGGGCCTCGGTGACGACGGTCACACCGCCAGCCTCTTTCCTCACACCTCCGCGCTTCAGGAAACCACAAAGCTCGCGGTGGCGCATTACGTCGAGAAATCGACGACCGGCAAGAGCTGGCGAATCACATTGACGGCACCATTTATCAACCGGTCGCGGCAGGCGATGTTTCTTGTCGCCGGTGCGGGTAAGACCAAGGCGTTGGCGACCGTGCTGGAAGGGGAGCGAAATCCCAAACAATTTCCTGCACAGCTCGTCCTGCCCACCGAGGGCAAATTGACGTGGCTGATCGACGTTGCCGCTGCGGGAATGGACGCGGTCTAGCCGGGCGATCCCCCTAGCACCCTAGCGAACGCGACTGGTGATGGTCATGTTGCATGTTGGCAAAACCCAGCCGTCTCCTTAGCATGTCCGCGTTACGTAAGTTGTCTGGGAAGGACCAACGCCCGCCATGCAGGAAGCCAGTACCAAGAAGATCTACGACGTCCACTCGATGTTTTACGATGCCACGTTTGGCCGGTTGGTCAAACGGCGGATCGAGCGGGCGATCAATCACATGAACATCAGCTCGACCGACCTGGTGCTTGACCTGGGCATCGGGACCGGCGCCAGCCTCGGCTTCTACCCGCGGCACGGAAACATCATTGGTGTCGACCTGTCCAGTGGAATGCTGCGGGAAGCCCGCAAGAAGATCCGCGAGCAGAATATGACGCATGCCACGGTCTTCCAAGCCGACGCGCTGCATCTTCCGTTCGCCGACGACACGTTCGACCACGTTTTCATCAGTCACGTGATCACGGTCGTTTCCGACCCCTACATGCTCGTTCGCGAGGCCCAGCGGGTCGCCAAGCCCGGCAGCCGCATTGTGATCGTCAACCACTTCCAGTCGACCAACCGCTTCATTGCGATGCTCGAAAAATGGGCCTCACCCATCTGCACCAAGCTCGGCTGGCGCAGTGATCTGGCACTGCAGGACCTCATCCGCAGGACCGGTGTGGAAATCGACTACCGCTACAAGCTGGAAAGCATCGACCTCTGGGAAACAGTCGTTATCACCAACAACAAGTCGGCGTTGCCGGTCCTTGAGCCGGCAAACGCGATGGTCGCGGCTTAGAGTCCCGACGCAATCTGACGAATGTTGTCACCCCCGCGCGTTTGTCATCCCGAACAGGAGCGGTAGCGGCTGCAGGGATCGGAACGCTCGGGCACTTTCCCCTTAGCGATCCCAGGGGTTAAACTGCTTTTCTTGACAAGACACCTGATAACGGAGTGAGTCTGACAGTGGACGTGTTTCGACTGTAGCGCCAGGCTACTTGCTCGGTTGTGTCGCGGGCAATTGCGCTTCCAACTTCCGCGCCCGTTCGACCATTTTCTGATTGTCCATCGGCTCGCGCCCGGCGGGCGTCAGGTCATAGTGTAGCCGCTGGCGATCTGTCAGTGGCAAAGTGGCGGCGACGAGGTCGAAGGGGACCCAATTCCACCAAGGGGCGATCACCACACTGCTCGTGTTAAGCGTGTTGTAACCGTCCTTGCGGATGGCCACCTCGTAGGTGCCGTAGTTGGTGAAGTCGCGCGTGATCGGTGTACGGCCGACCTCGACGTCGTTCATGTACACCAGTGCACCCGACGGGCTGCTCGTAATCGTCATCGTCTGCCTCACGCAACCCCCACACAGGGCAAGGGCCAGACAGACGAAGCTGATGCAGCGCAGCGGACGCATGAGGTGCGGAAGTATACGCGCCGGACGCACAAGGATGTAGACCCGTATCCGCAGTTTTCAAACGCGCCTGACCCGAGATACATCAGTCGCGACTTTTGGTCGCGTTGAACGTGATATTGCCCAACGGGCGTGGCCGATCGGGCCACGCCTATACTCTGTCGCGGTCAACGCCCATCATGACGGTCTTTTTCCTCATCGTCTTCGTGATTTTCGTCAGCAGCTTTGTCTGGTGGGCCTGGGCCGACGCATGGATGCGCAAAACACGCCGTGCGGTCGGTTGGCGCGTCGCCATTGCGGTGTGGGCGCTGTTTCAAGCCGGCGCGTTCGCTTACGTCTTCTATTCCCGCGCCACCGATTCGGCCGTCCAACCGTCGGCGGTGCTGACTGCAGCGGTCTATCTGTGGCACTTGATCGTCATGCCCCCGGTGCTGATCGCGCTGCTGATACGCGGGATATACCGCGCAACGGCTGCGATCGTCGCAGTGTTCAAGCACCCCTCGCGACCGGCGGCCTCTGTCGAGCAAGTAGGTTTGCCCGTCATGACCGGTCCCTCACGCCGGCAACTGCTCGCCACCGCGCTGGTCGCTGCTACGCCACCATTAGCGCAGGTCGTCGCGACGACCACCGCGCTTGCGATGCTGGGCACCTTCCGCATTCGCACGATCGACATCGCGTTTGCCAACCTGCCCCCGGCGCTAGACGGAGCGAGTATCGCGCACCTGTCGGACACGCACCTGGGCCGGTTCACAACGCGCGACGACGTCGGCCGAATCCTCGATGCGACAAATCAGTTGAACGTCGACGCTGTCGCGTTCACCGGTGACCTGATCGAATTTAACTTGGACGACCTGCCACTCGGCCTCGACCTGTTGCGCGGGCTGTCACCACGCCACCGTGTGGTCGTGTGCGAGGGAAATCACGATCTGTTCCAGGACCGCGGCGCGTTTGAGAACGGCGTGCGGTCGGCGGGCTTTCCACTTCTGTTGAACGAGTCGCACACACTCGACATTCGAGGCTACCCGGTGCAGTTCCTCGGCATGGGGTGGGGCTCGGCGGCAACCGGTCGAAGCCCGCAACTCGAACGTTCGGCCGCGGCCACCCTCGCGCGCCGACGGTCGGATGCGTTCAGCGTCCTGCTTGCCCACCACCCGCTGGCGTTTGACTACGCGGCAGAAGCCGGTGTCGACCTCACGCTCGCAGGCCACACGCACGGTGGGCAACTCATGCTCACACCCAATCTCGGGCCCGGGCCGATGATGTACAAATACTGGTCCGGCCTCTATCGCCAGGGCCAGGCCGCGTGCGTCGTCTCCAACGGCATCGGCAACTGGTTCCCACTTCGCGTCAATGCACCGGCGGAAATCGTGCGCATTACGTTACGCCACGCATGATGTTCCGTCAGTCTCCCGCGCCGGCTGCCGGGGTGGGAACGGCTTGTTGCGCCACACGGGCCGCTGTCGATCCCTTGGAACGATTCACGACGACCACACCGACAATAGCGATCGCGCCACCCACTAAGGCGAGCATGGAAGGCACGTCTCCCTGCATCAACCATGCAAACCCGATCGTCACCGGGGGCATCAAATACATGAAGACGACCAGCCGCGACGCTGGCACGCGGCTGAGCGCGAACGACCACAACCCATTGGCAATCGCTGCGGGGAAGATGCCGAGATAGAGCATTGCGAGGATGCCCGTCAACGGCGCGGCGTTGGTGGTCTCGATCAACTGAGGTAGCCAGGGCAATAGCAGCGCGGTGCCAAATGTGGTCGACCAGGTGGTCAGTGACATCGCGCCGATACGCTGGGCGACTGGCCGCTGCATGACCGCCCACACCGCGCTGAGTGCTGCAGCCATCAACACCAGCAGCGCGCCCTGGTCGAGCTGCAATTGACCCCCTTTTCCTAGGGCGATCAGTAGCGCGCCACT
>JBBRHE010000002.1:0-49811 GCA_038223165.1 Tepidisphaerales bacterium | reverse complement strand
ACGATGGTGCTCGTGATGGGCACCAGTTCCTGTCACATGATGAACGCGACTACCGACGCGACCATTCCAGGCGTGGCGGGTGTCGTTCAGGACGGGATCCTGCCGGGGTTCTTCGGTTACGAGACAGGCCAAGCCAGCGTCGGCGATGCCTTCGCTTGGCTGGTGGAGACGTTCGACCTGTCGCACGGTGATTTGAATAAGAAAGCTGCGCTGATGCCACCCGGGTCGCGCGGCGTGCTGGCGCTCGACTGGTTGAACGGGTGTCGCACACCCCTGATGGATGGCCGCCTCTCCGGCGCGTTTGTCGGCATCACGCTGAACACGGAACCGGCGCAGTTGTATCGGGCATTGATGGAAGCAACGGCGTTCGGGGTCCGTTGGATCGTCGAGACCATCGAGTCGGCCGGCACACCGGTCGATCGGTTTGTCGCCAGTGGGGGGCTGCCCGTGAAGTCACCCTTGCTCATGCAGATCTACGCCGACGTCCTCGACCGCGAGATCAAACTCGCCGAGAGCGACCAGTCCGTGGCGCTCGGCGCTGCGATCCTCGGCGTTCTCGCTAGTGGCATCAACGGTAGTGGGCCCGAAGCGGCCCAGCGCACCATCGGCGCGATGGCAAGACAACGGCACGACCTTGTCTATCGTCCCAATGCATCGGCCGTCGCGCAGTACCAGAAGCTTTATAAAATGTATCGCACACTGGCGGACAAGGATGGGGCGGTGGCGCGGACCATGCGGGAATTGAGGGATCTGAAGTGATCCTGCCCCTCTCCCAGCGGCTCCCGGCGTACCGGGTGGCGGGCGAGACAATCACTCGGCATATTCCTCGGTCTTCACATTCCAGCCCTGAACGGCTTCCAGTTGGAAGTCCACATCTTTCAACCCAGCATTCATATTGACGTTTTCAAGCTTTGTCCGCCGAATGCTCGTGTTGTTGGTGTCTTGTGTATCGATGCGGACCGGGAAGTCTGTCTTCTCATCGACCCACACGTCGATCGATGCGAACTTATCGGCGAACTGCGTATCGGGCTTGGGGACGAGTTTTAGATGCATCGTGCTGGCCGGGTCGCTTGGCGCGGCGGCGATGGGAGTAACCTCGAACAGTTCGTGAACCTGCGCCTTGTCTTGGCCGATGGGTAATGGGAACGGCCCTTCACCGAGCTTGAGCAGGTTGGTCTTTTCCCCAGGCTTGAGCACCTGCCTGCGCACTTCGACTTTAGTTTCGTAATTGCGATCGGTCAGTACGCCTTTCTGCAGGACGTACTCGATCTTCTGTTCATACTGACGATCGCCTTTCTCGTAGGTATCGAACGACACGCGAATACGCGAGTCGTCATTAAGGGTTTGAAAGTAGACTTTGCCGAGACGCGCCGTTTCGTCGCCTGAGAGGTTGTCGATGGTTGTCAGTGTGGCGTCGGCGGTGAAATCGTTGAGGGCTTTTCCGACCTTTTCCAGCCGATCGAGCGTCCCGTCAATCATGCCGGCGTCCATGGTCGCAGTCAGCGTGGTTGCGACGGGTGTCGTCGGCATCGTGGCGGGTGATTGGGCCGGGGGTGTTCCGCTGCCTTGTTGTGGTTGACCCTGTGCCGACGCGCAGCCGGTCAAGTTCAATAGGGTGCCTAAAGCCAGGACGATCGCTGATCGCATGTTCTTCTCCATCAGTAGTCTGTCATCCGTCACATTCGAGAAGCAGTGCGTGCATCTCACGCAAATCACGCACCTGGCGCCAGGGGGTTGCAGCAAACGGCCGGGTTTGTCCATGGCTGACCCAGACGGTCCGCATACCCGCTGCGTTGCCCGCTTCGATGTCGTAACGACCATCACCGACCATCCAGGCGTTGTCTTTGTGCAAGCTAAGGCTTTCGCAGGCAACGTGCAGCGGTTGCGGGTGGGGCTTGGGTTCGCACGTCTCTCGGCTGATGATGCAATCGAAGGCCAACCGGTGTTTGGCCAGGACCGTGTCGACGCTTCGCCGACTGTTGCGGGTGATGAGCGCTCTACGCACACCGCGACCATTGAGGTAGGCGAGTGTTTCCGTGCAACCGTCGTTCAATTCCGAGTTCTCGGCGGCATGTTCTTCGTGGCGATCGAGAATGGCTTCGCAATGCAGTCGATCGCGTTCGGTCATCTCGGACAGGGCTTCGAGAATGGCCTGACTGCCGATGCCCATGTCCCGCTTGATGGCGTCGAAGTCGAGCATGGGGCGGGTCAACGTGCCGTCCATGTCGAACAGAATCGCTTGCGGTAAGATCAACGGCGGTTGCTTGCTCACGGTAAACAAGGGTATGGAAGAGACAGGCCAGAAGCCAGAAGCCAGAGACCTGCAGCGGAAAATCCGCTGCGGCATTCTTCTGGCAATTGTTCTGGCTTCTAATCTCTTGCTGCTGGCCTCTTCCGCGTCGGCGGCATGGTTCGATGCGGCTTGGCCGTACCGTCGATCACTTGAGGTGAAGTGGGACGTGGACCGCGCCACGGGTGAAGATGTGGCATGGGCCGACGTTTTCACTGCAGGTCATGCGCAAGAGATGGGGGATGACATCCGCATCGCGACGGACGCCGGGAAGGTCGTCCCAAGCAAGGTGCTGTTTGTCGGGCCCGGTGATTCGGTTCGTGTCGCGTTTGCAATGCCCAAAGGGGAGACGAAGTTTTATGCATACTGGGGAAATCCCAAAACGCAGGACAAGAAGCCCGAGCCGTTCAAGGCCCGTGCGGCGTTGCTGTTGGAAAGCCGAACCTTTGCCGGTGGGGTGATCGATGGGTTTGATGCGATCGAGGACGCCTGGAACAAAGGAGGCCCGCGCATCGGCGCAAAATACTTGCCCGGCGCTATGCTTGGCTATAACCCGTTCGGTGAACAACAGCAGGTTGTCTCGAAGCTTACCGGCGCATTTTTCGCAGCGGTGGATGGCGAGTATACGTTTGCATCGACCGTTGATGATGTCGGGGCGTTATATGTGGACGGCAAGCCGCTCGTCTTTGCGCGCATCGGCCCTGGTGACGCGCGGCACAGCGGAAAGATGAAGCTCACGCGCGGTCGCCATGACCTGCTCTTCTATCATGTCGACTACGGTGGAGACACACGGTTCACGGTCGCGTGGAAGCCACCGACGGCCAAGGAGTTTACACTGATCGATCGCGCGGAACTGAACGCGGCGTTCGGCGCGAGCGAGGGCCCGCTCGAACAGCAAAAAAAGACGCTCGTCGCCGACTTCGTGGTGCAACCCGTCAGTGAATCATGGGTCGCGGACAATTACGCACAGCGATACAAGTTCAAGGGACAATCGCTACCAGGGGTCAGCGGGGCGAATTTTGAATGGGACTTTGGTGACGGCCAAACCGCCAGCGGTGAAACCGTCGAACACGTCTATATGACCAACGGTGTGTATCCCGTCCGGGTGACCGCCAAGATCGGCAACAACAGCGACACGCAGACGACAAAGTTCGCTGTCCATCGCAACTACGATGGCTTCCGTGGCAACCCACTGGTTCCACCGACCGACGAGCCGAAGGAATTTGCCGCGATTGTGGAAAAATACGACGTTACGAAGATGCCGCTCAATTGGCTTCCGCACGCAGCGCGGTTGCTGTCAGCCGGTGGTAAGAACGATGCCGCCAACGCGGTCGCTCGGCGGATGGCGACGGAAAAGGATCACGGTGACGCCGCGCAGGCTTTGGGCGTTCTTCATGATCTTCCCGGTGAAGCCGCGATGAAGATCAAGCTTTGGGAATCCGTCCCTGCCGACTCCGATCTGCAACCGGCTGCGTCGCGCGAGTTGGCGGGGTTGTTGCTTTGGTCGACGGGAGACTTTGCCAAAGCGGTCGAGGTGCTGACACCGTTCGAGAAGAGCAACGACGCGCTCGATCGTGTCCGCTATGGTCAGGCCTTGGTGCTTGCGGGCAAGGCTGATGAGGGAGCAAAAGTGCTGGAGGCGATCGAGGTCAAAACCGATCCTGCCCGGCGCGTCGCGATGAGTGGGGCGATCACCCGGACGATCGAAGCATTTCTTGAAGACAAAGACTGGGAGTCCGGTGACGAGACCTGGAACGACTGGATGAGCCGGTTTCCTAACGATTTTCTTGTTGGGTACGGTGTGTGGCTCAAGGTGCGGCTGATCGAAACCCGTGGTAACCCCACCGTGGCCGCCAAGTTGGCCGAGGCGTTTGTGACGGCGGTACCAACGTCGGCATATGCCCCGCGCCTGTTGGACAAAGCCGCCAGGCTGATCGAAAAATCGGATGCCACGAAAAGTGCGGCCCTGCGACAGCGATTAAGAGAAAAGTACCCGGAAGATCCGTTGAGCCAGTAGTGATGCGCGCAAGGCGACACGCTCGATCCGCCTAACTTGACACACTGCGCCCTGTCGCCTCTGATAGACATGAAGTTTTACCCGATGCCCGCACCTGTAGTTTCCATCTTCGACGCCAGTGATTATGAGGGAGAGGTGCAGCGCGGCGTCAAGACGCTGGAAGCCGGTGGACTCGTCGTCCTGCCAACCGAAACCGTCTACGGCGCTGCCGGTCGCCTCGACTTGCCCGAAGCGCGCACCAAACTGTCGGCCATCCGTGGCCAAGCAGCGAATGGCAAACCGTTTACCGTCCACCTCGCCAGGCGTGAAGACGCGGCTCAGTACCTGGGCCCGGTGACCGAGTTCGCCAATCGGTTGATGAAGAAACTGTGGCCGGGCCCGGTCGGTCTTTGGTTCGATGTTCCTGCAGAGCGGCGCACCGAGGCGGCCAAGGCATTAAACGTTAATGAATGTGACATCTACGACGAAACGGGCATCGTTCTTCGTTGCCCGGACGACAACGTCGCGACCGACGTGCTCGCCGACTCGCGAGGCCCCGTCGCGCTGACGGCCGTGGGTGGACCGGGGGGGCCGGCGCTTCGTGCGGATGGACTGGCCGATGAACTCGACGCTAAGGTCGACCTGATCTTTGACGCCGGTCCGACGCGCTACAACAAGCCGTCAACGCTGCTTCGTGTTCACGCCAACAAGTACGAGATCGTCCGCCAAGGCGTGTACGACGATCGTATCATCGAGAAGATGCTCAAGACGACAATCCTGTTCGTCTGCAGTGGCAACACCTGCCGCAGTCCGATGGCCGAGGCGATCACAAGGGCCACGCTGATCCGGCGGTTCGGTGGGGATTCACTGGAACTGGACAAGCGCGGCATCAACGTCATTTCCGCGGGCAGCTTTGCCCTGCCCGGAGCGCGGGCCACACCGGCAGGGATGGAAGCGGTTAAAGCCAGTGGTGGTGACCTGTCTCAGCATCGGTCGCGGCCTTTGAGCGTCGAATTGATCCACCAGGCCGACCACGTCTTCACGATGGGTCGTGCCCACACGGCCGCGGTCGTGTCGCTGGTGCCCTCGGCACGCGACAAGACAACGACGCTCGACCCGACCGGGGACATCGAAGACCCCATCGGTGGAGATCAGGCTTTGTACACAAAATTGGCCGGTCATCTGCAGAAGGTGATCGATCAGCGTCTGGATGATCTGAACATTTCCTAGTGGGACGGATGTCGATGTCCCGAGGCAAAGTCCTATGAACCTTGCGATCGCCTGCGATCACCGCGGGTATGAGGCCAAGCGCAAGCTGCTCCCACTGCTGGCGAAGATGGGTCACACCGTCAACGACTGCGGTTGCGACAGCACGGCTGCCATCGACTATCCGGACATCGCCTACCCCGTTGCTCGTGACGTCGCCAGTGGCAAGTTCGACCTCGGCATCCTCCTCGACGGTAGCGGTATCGGCATGTCCGTGGTCGCTAACAAGGTTCGTGGTGTCCGCGCCGCCCTTGCCCACGACGAGGTCACAGCCCGGATCGCGCGTGAACACAATCACTGCAACATCGTGTGTCTGGGCGTAGACTTGCTCAGCGACGAACACGTCAAGAAGATTGTCGAGACATTCCTGAGCGCCACGATTGCCGAAGGCCGCCACGCTCGCCGGGTGGAAAAGATCACCAAGCTCGAAGCCTTGGAACGCAGCAAAAGCTAGTCTTTGCGACGCTTAAAGCATTTTCACTTCGACGGTCGCGGTCAGGCCTTTAGGTCATCCAAAGTGCCGCGATAGCGACCCGACAGATCTCTACGGGGACAGCGTGTGACAGTTCCGATCCCTCACGTCGCTACCGCTCCGTTCGGGTTGACATGCTGCGTTTGATGTGAAATGCATTAGAGCTTTTGACGCGATTCACAACTCATCAAACGAAGAAGCCGATCGCAATCGTCGCGATCGGCTTCTTCTTTAGAACAGAGTTGCTTGTCCGCAGGACTTACTGCGCTGCGGGCTTGTCGAGCACGGCCATGAGCATATGGGTGCTCACGATGCGATAGGCCTCATTGGCGTCGGCTGGCCACTGTGCCTTCATCGCGGTGAGGGCGTTCAGATGCGAAACGACGTTGTCCTTCAGCTTTGGACCATCAACCGTGTCCGGTGCGTCGATACGCCAGCTATCGGGCATCTCGTGGATCATGGGAACCTGCAGATTAGGCTTGCCCATGCCCGGTGAAACGGTCACTGTCGCGATGTTGCGGCCGGGGTCGTTGCGGTTTGTGTCAGCGGCTTTGTTGCCGGGGGTGTCGATGGTCGTGTTGTTCTCGACGCGTACGTCAGCCTTGGCGTCGCCAACCTTCACGTCCGCATTCATCGCGCCACCTGCGGGCTGGGCGTTGTCGCCAATCTCACCTTGCATGAACTTGTAACGCGGGTCGTTGAAAACGACTTTTTCATCGTCGATGTCAAACTCCTTGTTGTACTTCTCCTTCCATGCTGCCAGAAATGCGTCGGACGCTGTGTTCAGGTCCGCGTGATCCTGCTCGGCGTAGCCGTCTTTGCCGATGCGGTTTCGGTCGGCGTCAACGAGACGTTCGACGAGATCGTCAAACGTTCCCTTCTTGACGAATGCTTCGGTCGAGTCAGCAAGCACGCCCTTCATATCTTCCGCATCGGGCGCCATCGCCGTGTTGCCAGGGCCGGTGTTATTCCCGGTGGCGCGGTTGGCGTTGTTCCCGTTCGCGTTGTCCATCGCGCCGGTTGCACGATCAGCGGTGTTCTGCATCGCGTCACCGGTGCGATTGGCAGCGTCGACTGTGCCGTCCTTGGCCTTGTCGGCCACAGTGCGGGCATCGTCGGCAGCGAACGTCTGGGTCGAGTACAGCGCGCTGCAGGCGGCCATGGTCAGAGCTGCGAGGGTGAGTTTCGTGTTCATATCTGTCTTCCGTGAAAAGTGTTAACTATGGACATCTGGCTAAACTGCTTAACCAGAGAACAACCCCTGCGGTACAAAACTGCACCGCAGGGTGCGTGATTACTTACTGAGCAGCCGGCTTAACCGGTGTGGTGGTGTCGGTCAGAGCAGCGGCCACATGGTGAGCCAGGGTCCGCTGTGCCTCGTTGACGTCACTCGGCCAGTTGGCCTTCATGTCGCAGACCATCTTCAGATGATGGTTCAGGTTAGAGGCAAGCCGATTTGCATCGATGCTGTCATCGATGTTGATCTTGACGGCACCATTTTCCTCGGCCAACGGCAGCGAGACGGCACCGGCACCCGCGTTGGCCGGAATGGAATACGACATTCCCGAATTTGCATCGTTGCTAACGGTGCCACGGGGCATCGCGTTGCTATTTGTCCGCAGCTCACTGTTCGCGGTCGTGTCGGTGTCAATCCGCGCGCCAGCCGGCTGGGCGTCGTTGGTGTTGGGGATCTGCGTTCGAGGAGCATCGGTCGTGCGCTGCACGCCTGCAGCCACAGGCCCTGCAGGCAACCGGGCCGGCGCGGGTTCCGGATTCACAGTAACGTTTTCGGGCTGATCGGGGTTCACGATGACACCGGCAACTTCGGGCCCGTTCGGATTCGCCGCAGGGGCAATCCGAGCGCCCGCACGGTTGTCAGCTCCGGAACTGGCATTCTGCGGGCCAGAGTTCGCCCCGCGGAGCTTGTCATTGCCTTCCGTTGTGTAGTTCATGGACACGTCGGGATTGGTGATAGCCAGGTCAGAGCCGTACTTCGCTTTCCAATCCTCACGAAGCTGCGCCGCCGTGGCTTCCAGCTGTTGGGTGTCGGTTTTACTGCTGCGAATACGATCGCGATCACTCGCGGTGAGCGTTTCGCTGACGCCCTGCAAGGCGTTCGGGCCGATAGCGGCTTTCGTCGCCTGAGCCAGCACTCGACGGGCCGCCGACTGGTCAGCCTTGGCGTCAACATTCGGTGCGTCGGCAGAGTTCGGTGCCTTCACTTCCATTTCCACCTTGGCTTCCTGGGCGTGCAGGTAGACCGGTTGGCCAAACGAGATCCATCCGGTGCCAGCAGCGACCAGCGCTGTAGCGACGATAGTTCCAAACTTACTCATTGCGTTCTCCTTCGTAAAAATCCAATTGAGGCTGCGACTTGGGTGTCGCATGCTGAGGGACAACGTTGCAAAGGTTGGACCGCAGGCAAACCAAGGAGGGCGCCAAGCTCAACTTTGAGGGCAATAGTGTGAAATAGCGAACAGAACCGATGATCTGAATGTCAACAGAATCGGCGAAAACAGAGCGTTGCGTCGGATATTCCCAGAATCAGATGGCAACGTGCTTACAAGCATACAGCACGGCGTGTGTTAGCAGCGTCACAATGTCCTTACCGTGACATTGCGGCGATGGGCGTCGCCCATACAATCGACCTTCTTTTTACGCGAGCCATAACGCAACGTGACCAACAACGCATCTGACCCACCTTTAACCACACTCCATGGACCGGTTTTACGCCGTGCGCTGAGTGATGTAACGATCGCGTGGATTTTTGGCGCAGTCTGGATCTCCGCGGTCAGTGGAGCGCCGTTGGCGATGTTTGCCCAGTCATTGGGATGTAGCCGATTCGAGTTTGGCGTGCTGTCGGCACTTCCGTTCATCGCGTCGCTGCTGTCACTGGCTGGCAGCCTCATCATTGAGCGGACGGGGGAGCGCAAGCGCTTGTTCTTCTGGGGTCACTACTTCCAACGACTACTTTGGATTGCGATCGCGATCGTACCGGTCTGGTTGCTGCGCGTGGGTGGCGAGTCGGGCAAGGGGCTTGCCGTCGGGGCTTTTCTACTGCTCGTGCTTTTGATGCACAGCGGGCAAGCCATGGGCAGTCCTGCGTGGGTCAGTTGGATGGCGGACATTGTCCCCGATCGCATCCGCGGGCGGTACTTTTCGCGCCGACGCCAATGGGGCATCGTCTCGGCGATACCGGCGGCGATCCTTGTCGGGTGGGCCGTTGATCGCTACGCCGGCGCTGGGGCGTCAACCGACCAGGTGTTGCGCGTCTGCGCGTGGATTTTCATCATCGCGGCCATTCCGGGCGTGATCGACATTGCGCTGTTTCACTTCGTCCCGGCAATTCCCCGCGCACCTAAGCGCGGGGCCCATCTGTTTCGGTCGCTGGCTGGCCCGTTGCGCAACAAGCAGTATCTGTGGTTCGCTGGCTTCGTTGCGACGCTGACTTTTGCAGTCAGCTTTATGGGCCAGTTTGTAACGCTTTACGTGCTCGAGGAAGCAAACGTAACGGGTCAAGGCACACAGTTGATGCTCCTGGTCGCACCGATGCTCGCGCAGTTGCTGGTGTTGCCGTTGTGGGGACGAGCCATCGACCGCATGGGGAAGCGGCCCGTCTTGAAGCTCGCAACGCTGGGCTTCGCGCCGATCGCTATCGGTTGGTGTTTCCTGACCCAAGGCAACATCTGGCTGGGCTATGTGCTGTCGGCGCTGGGCGCGGCGTTCTACACGGGCGTCGAGATGGCCAACTTCAACTTCGTGATCCAGATGGCCGGCACCGCGTCCGACGAGGTCGAAGACCGTGGCAGCAGCTACGTGGCAGTGAATACCGTTATCATCAGCATCGCCGGCTGCCTTGGTGGGCTCGCCAGCGGTAAGATCGCCAACGAGCTGCAGTACGTAACATGGCAACCGTTCGAATGGATGAGGGCGTTAAACTATTACGACGTACTGTTCATTCTCAGTGGCCTCTTGCGACTGGCAGCCGTTGTCGTCTTCATTCCCCACATGCACGAACCGACCGCCAAGCGCGGCCGGGACACGCTGCGATTCATGACGGTGAACATCTACAACAACCTGTTCAACTTCGTCGCCCAACCCGTCCGCATCGTGCGCGACACACTCGACCGTCGTAAGTAGAAAATCGACTCACCGAAGAGCTTCAGACACGAACAACCACCAAAACGCGAGAAAGGAATAAAGGCCTTCCTATTCGTGTTCATTCGTTAGCAATCGCCCGTTTCCTTGCCCGCGATTTAGTGCGGCGACGTGACCTTGTCATCCGTCGTCGTCCCACACGGTCCACCATCCGTCGTGGCAGCGATGTCGACGACGTTCTTGTCGAACTTCGTCGGGAATTTGTACCAATGCGAGATCGATGTGCTGCCTGCCGGCACGTAGTGGCAGATCAGTGATCGGCGGAAGCGCGTCTTGCTCGTGTTCGGGTAGCTGCCGTGAATGAGGCTGCCGTTGAAGAACAGGACGTCACCGGCTTTTAGCTTGACGATTTCCGGCTTCAGGCCCGCAGGCGGTTCGACGTGTTCGGTCGTGAAAAAGAGAGTCGGGTCGGATTTCTCCGGGCAGACGATCTCCATATCCTTCGTGCCGGGGACGACCATCATCCCACCGTTCTCTTCGTCGGCATCGTCAACCGCAATCCACGCGGCCATGCAGGTGCCGGGACGCACACGCAGGTAGAAATTGTCCTGGTGAAGATCCTGGCCCCGCGCGCCGGGGGGCTTGAAGTAGAACATGCTCTGCACGGCAGCGGGTTCGTCATCGACGAGATCGCGCAGGATCGGGTACAGCCGTTCGTCAAGCATGTAGCGCTTAGAGAGCGGACCAACGGGTTTATCTGCGTGAAGATGCGGATGCATCATACGCGGGTAGAACGCCAAGGGGTCGCCCGGATCGGCTACGGTTGCGCCTGGACGCAGGTGGCGCGACTGGTCGCTTAAACCTTCCACCGGTCCGTCTTTATTCGCGTCCATGAACGTGTCGCGAATCGTGTCGATTTCGGATGAATCGAACATGCCACGGGCAACGTGAAACCCGTTCCGCTCAAACGCGGCCAGTTCCTCGTCAGACAGATGTTGGGATTGCACGGGGTTGGCGGAAACCATGAGCTTCTTCTTTCGTTCATTCGGACTATCCTGTCACCGTCAGCGATGACGTATCAAGTATACGCTGTAAATCGACGGTTCGTACGTTGGAAGCTTTGCTGAAAAGATGTAATATTCTGCTATTGCGAGCGGAAACCAACCATCCTGACGTCCGGTTGATTCGAACGGGCTTGTTTCACGAAGGCCCGGCGTACGCTGCGTACCGTGCGCGCGGGACGATCGATTGGTTGCTGATCTACACGACCGGTGGCAACGGTTGTCTGGTGGGTACCGACCCGACTGAAGCGCCACTGGAAACCTCCGCCGGTGACATCGTGCTCTATCGGCCCGGCACGCGGCACGACTACGGGACGCACGCTGCGCCATCGAAGCACTGGGACCTGCTCTGGGCGCATTTCCATCCACGCCCACATTGGCTGGAATGGCTCGACTGGCCGACCTCGGTGGGTGGCGTTCTCCACTTGCCGATCGTCGACGAGCCGACACGCGCCGAGTTTTTCGCGCACTTTCACGAGTGCCACGTGCTCGCGACGGGCGCAAAGCGACGGAACGAAGAGCTGGCGATGAACGCGCTGGAGCGCGCGCTGTTAACCGCCGACGCGATTAACCCGCGATCATCCCAACCGGGCATCGATTCGCGCATCCGTGATGCGATGGACTTCGCGTGCCGCCACTTGGGCAAACGACTCTCCCTCGACGAACTCGCCGATGTCGCTGGGTTGTCATTGTCGCGCTTCGCGCACCTGTTTCGCGAGCAGACGGAGACGACGCCACAACAATTTGTCGAACAGCAGCGCATCAGTCAGGCGCGTCAACTGCTGGAACTCTCCTCGCGCAGCATCAAGCAGATCGCGCGGGATCTTGGTTTCGACTCCCCGTTTTACTTCAGTCAGCGGTTCAGCAAACAGGTCGGTATGAGCCCGCGCGACTACCGCAACCGGGCGTAGGCAACCGTAAAACGATCGGCGATGATGCTGGTCAACGAACAGCAATACAGCATCGCGCGGGCCGCCCGGGAACTGGGGATCACCCGCACCCGGTCGCGGCCAATCGCCTGGGCCCGGACTTCAACGCGGACGCCCTGAACCGCAAGTGGACGGTCGACCTGACGTACGTCCGTACGGACCAAGGGTCGCTGGGCTATCTGAGCCCCGAAGTGTTCGAGGCTCAACTCAACTGAAACCCGCGCCCACCGTTCGCAGGGCAATCGCATGTGGGCTAGGCATCTGCGTTACAGCTTCAAAATCGCCGGTCGGTCCAAAAGCCAAACCGCACAAGCGGGCAAAGAATGCAGATCGACGTTCCACATGCGATTGCCCTGCCACCGTTCGTGGGGAAGACCACTTCGTACGATTGCGATGCGTGAGACACTCTGGCACAATGCAACACGGCACCTTTTGGCGGGCACCGATCAACAATGCTGCTTCAAACCAACAGTTACGTCGTTCCGAAGGAAAAGCGAGCCGAGCACACTCGTTTATTGGGCAAGTTCCGCATGACGATGGTCCGGCTGGGCTGTGAAAGCTTCGAGGTTTATGAGCAGGCGGGGTCAAACTGGGGTTCAGGTGAACCGTCTGGCCGGTATGTTCAACTGATCAAGTTCCGTGACAAGAAGCACCATCAAGCCGTCCAAGCCGCCGAGCGGACAGACACGGCCGCCCAGCATTTGATCGCCGAGTTCTGCGAGCTCATCAATTTCCCCTATCAGCAACAGCAGGGGCTGTTCGCGGTTGGGTTTTACAACAGTGTGTTACCAGTGGGACCGAGTCGTCGGGATGTCACCGCGCCGATGACCGCTTCTCCCGAGACAGCGGTCGATTCGGTCGATAATCCCGGCGCTGCCAGCTCGGTCGCCGCGCCAGTGGTCGCCGCTTTCGCGATGTCCACACAGGAGATGCTGGAGCCCGTCATCGACATCCCACCGGGTGTCGCGCTTGACGATGCCGAGCAGGATCCCGACTCCGCGCACGACGCCGACGCTTTCGACATCGACCTGGACGCACTCGACCTGCCCGAGGCCACCGACGATGACGATGCTGATCACATTGACCTCGGCGTCGCGAGTCGCAATGGTTCGAGCAAGGGTGCTGGCGACAACGGAGACGTAACGCAATGAAGACGATCGGCAAGATTTTCAAGCTGCTGGTGTTCGTCACCTGGTTTGCCGGCTGGGGTTTGGCGGCGGCGTCTTTGCACGTCGTGCGCACACCCGACAAGGTCGTCGTCGTGCCCAAGGATCGCCTGACGTTCAATGAAACCTACGCCGACATCCGCGAGTGGACGACCGACGACGTCGCGAGCCACCCGCAACTGACGGCACGGCTAACCGCTACCGGTCGGTCGGACCTGCTGGCCAACGTGCCGGTGAAGACGGTTGAGAACGAACTGAAGAAGGCCACTGAGTCCAGTGAGTCGCACAACTCGTCGTTGCTGTCTCATCCGACAACGACGCCGGCGGTGCAGAGCAAGTCGATCTTTGATTAGGCTATTTCTTTCCTCCGCTCATGACGACCGCGGTTCGTTCCTCCGCGACACCTCGCACCGCGACGTGGTTTCGGTATCATTTGCCGACCGATGAATTCCGCACCTTACCTGTCGCTGGTCATACCGGCTTATAACGAAGAAGAGAACATCCCCACACTGTTGTCGCGCGTCGACGGAGCGCTAAGCCCGATGGGCCGGCCGTTCGAGGTGATCATTGTCGACGATGGCAGCAAGGACCGCACACCAGAACTGCTGCGCGAGGGGATGGCCAAGTACCCGTGGCTGCGCGTGTTGCGCATGAAGAAGAATGGTGGGCAAAGCGCCGCGTTCGAAGCAGGTTTTGTGGCCAGCCAGGGTGAGGTGCTCGCGACGATCGACGCCGACCTGCAGAACGATCCGGAAGAAATTCCCCGTCTGGTCCCCATGCTAGACGAGCAGAAGGTCGACATGATCACCGGCTGGCGCAAGGACCGGCAGGACACCAATTTTCGCAAGTGGCAGAGCCGACAGGCCAACCGCATCCGCAATTGGGTGACCGAGGAAACGGTCAACGACTCGGCTTCATCGTTGAAGGTGTACAAGGCCCACGCCATCAAGGGTGTCAAACTCTTTCGCGGGGCGCACCGTTACTTCCCGACGATCGTGAAAATGCGCGGCTACAAGGTCCACGAAACCCCCGTCAAACACAGTCAACGCTTCGCCGGCACCGCCAAGTATGGTTTCGGCAACCGCGCGTTCGTCGGTATCTACGATCTGATCGGCGTGCGCTGGATGAAAAAGCGCTACCACAACGCAGAAGCAACGGAAGTTGAGCGAGGGTAGGCGCATCGTGGCATGGGCATCCTGCGCATGGTGCTCGTACTCGGGCATATCGGACGGTACGCCGTCCAAAGAAGCAATCGCGCCCCCGGACGAATTATGAACATTTCCGCGGGGGGGGAAGAAAAGAAGATCGCTTGCTCTCTTTAATTCGGACCGAGTACGGCCCGACACGACGGGGTACCGTCGCTCCAAGGGCTGAAAAGCCCGTGCCACGGGGAAGGTACATGCGCGCGCCGTCACGCGAACAGCACGCCTCGATATCCGAAGTAATACACCGCCAGCACCGCGGCGAGCGCGACGTACGCTACGCCCATCGTCCAACTCGCCTGGCGACCAATCTTGTAGTAGGGGTGATTTCGGATCGCTGGATTTGTCAGGGTGTCGCGAATGCGGGGTAGGGCGAAGAAGAGCACCATCACGATGATGAAGTTCAACCGCCCAAACTTCACGTAGTCGGCGTAGAGCCAATACCCCATCGCGAGAATGCCCGCCACCCACACCCACGGACTGATCGCCGCGGTAATGCGGCCACCGTCCAGCGGGGGAATCGGCAGCATGTTGAAGAAGTTCAACATGAACCCGAAGACCGCCAGTTCCAGGCATAGTGGTGCCAGTGAATAGCCAGGGAAGAATCGCCAGACCGCGAAGAACGCCAACGCTCCGAGGGTGCCCAAAACGGGTCCACCGATGCCGATGACCGCTTCCTCCCACGCGTTGCGTGGCGGTTGTCGCAGATTGATTAGCGCACCCATGAACGGGATGAAGATCGGTGGGCTGGCGCTGTAGCCATAATATTTCAGCGCAAAGACGTGGCCCATTTCGTGGACCAGGATCAGCAGAACGAAGCCCACGGCCAACTGCCAGTCGCCTCGGAAAAACCACATGTAGGCAAGGATGCTGACCGCCATCGAGCCGATGGTTTTGGTTAACGCCAGTGGCAGGGGGTCGGACCCTTTTTCTATAACCGGGCGATGGTCGTGTTTCTCGTCGGGATCCCCTTCCGGGTCATACGCCGTCACATGCTGACGTTGCGACTGCCGCGGTTGCGCGACGTACGCGAGCCCCGCCGACAGCTGGGTAACCCGTTGTGACACGTCCTCATGCTGTTGCGAGTCGGTCGGTAGCAACGGCAGACACTGCTTCCAGACCTGGGCCGCTGCCTGTGGATCGGTTCGTTCAAGTTCGATGGCCTGGGCCGCGAGGTGTTGAAGTTCATCACCGTGCAACAACCGACCACAACTGGTGCAGACGAGGCTGTCAGTGGGGAGGCGAGTGCGGCATTGCGGGCAGGTGGCAAAGGATTGGGTCATGGTGTCGGTCGCAGTCATGTCGTCAGCACGCGCCGATCAACGGCGCGTCGCAGATTGTATGCGTTTCGGATCGCCACGTAATGGACGAACCCGTTAGAGCTACATCTCCTTTGCATAAGTCCGCAGGGTCTCCGAAAAACCTCGCGGCATCCAGCCGAAATCGCGCGCAAAGGGCGTCATGTCGGTGGAATTGTCCTCCTGGCTCATCTGGACCTGGTCGCGATTGAATGGCAAAAGCTTCGCCGGCGTGACGCTCGCGACCACCTTGGCCCACCATGCGGGGATCGCGATTGCCACGCGCGGCTTGCCCGTGATCGCCTGTGCTGCCAGCTTGTGCATCTGCGGCCAGGTGACGCGCTCACTTCCACCGAGTTCGTACGTTTTGCCGATCGTCTTCTCGTTCTTGATCGCATCGACAAACGCCGTCGCCACGTCGTCGACAAACACAGGCTGCAGTTCCCCCGCGCCACCCGTCCCGAGCAGGCCAGCGCCGAAATAGGGCATGAAGAGAAACGGCGCGCTCTTACCGCGTGCCCAGGCTGCTTCCATCTTGCTGAATTCACCACCCGGCCCGTGGATGAGGCTTGGCTGAAAGATTGTCCAGTCGAGCCCACTGGCACGCACGTACTCCTCGGCCTTCCACTTCGTTTTGTGGTACTTGCTGACTGCGTCGGCCCGCGTGCCGTTGGCGGACATCTGGATATAACGCTGGACGCCCACCCGTTTGGCTGCGACGACAATCGCCTCCGTCCCCTTGACGTGGATGCGCTCGAAAGTGACGCGCTTGGCCTTGTCTTCGGCGATGATCCCAACGAGATGGATGACTGCCGCGCAACCTCTCATCGCTTCATCGACGACATTGGCGTCAAACAGTTCTCCGCGAAACGATTTCACGTCACCGTCCACGAGCAGATCGTCTTTGCGCACCAACGCGTTGACGCCAAACCCGCGCGTCACGAGTTCGACCGCGACCGAGTTGCCGACAAAACCTGTAGAGCCGGTGAGGAAGATGCGGTGGGGCATAGACGGTTAATGTGGCGTATATCGCGAGACTTAGTAAGGGGCATATCCGTCGTAACGGGCAGATTTTGTGAGACAACACGCTTTTGTGCCGATAAACTACGAGTATGGCAACGTCTACTTTCGACGAGCGAATGCGAGCTGGCGGTGACGCTGCCGTCCGAGAATTGGGGAGATTTTTCATGCGTGACAACCCGGTTTACGATGCCCTTCGCAAGGTGACGGGCAGGTTGAACCAACTTGGCATCGCACATGCGGTCGTAGGCGGCATGGCGCTGGCTGCCCACGGGTATGTACGCGGCACGAACGATGTTGACATCCTCGTGAATGCGGACGGGCTTCGCGCCACGCACGATGCGTTGGATGGGTTGGGGTATGTGCCGCCATTTAAGGGAAGTAAGCAACTGAAGGATGTCGAGAACGACGTGCGTATCGAGTTCCTCGTGACAGGCAATTTTCCTGGGGATGGCAAGGCCAAGCCGGTCGCCTTTCCGGAGCCCTCCCTTGTCGCCGAGGAAATTGATGGTGTACGGTATATCGCTTTGCCGACGCTCGTCGAACTGAAGCTGGCATCGGGCATGACCGGTAGTGGCCGACGGAAAGACTTGGCCGACGTTCAGGAATTGATTCGGGCTATCAATTTGCCCCGTCAGTATACTCAGCAGTTGAATCCATACGTTCGTGAGACGTTCGAGACGCTCTGGGACGAACTGCAATCGCCTCCGCCGCCATTTGAGACGTGATCCATTCAGATTTAACCCTTCGCCTCGGCACCCGTGGCAGCTTGCTTGCGCGCAGGCAGAGCCAGTGGGTAGCGGACCAACTTGTCCGCGCGCATCCATCACTCGTCGTGGAACTCGTCATCATTAAGACAACCGGTGATCGCGTGACCGATCGGCCACTAACGGACATCGGTGGGAAAGGGTTGTTTACCAAGGAGATCGAGCAGGCGTTGATCGACGGGCAGATCGACTTGGCGGTGCATAGTTACAAAGACCTGCCGGTGACGATGCCGCTGGTCGATGCGTCGAAGTTGACGATCGCTGCGACGCCGGTCCGCGAGGACCCGCGCGACGTGCTTATATTGCGCGACCCGATCCGCGGGGCGATGTTGCGACGGGCGCGGGTGGGGACCAGTAGTTTGCGCCGGCGGGCGCAGGTGCTGGCGTTTGCGCCGGACTCGGTCATCGAGCCGATTCGTGGGAACATCGACACACGGTTGAAGAAGCTGCGCGACGGGGAATATGACGCGATCATCCTTGCGATGGCGGGTTTGAAGCGGGCAGGTTTGTTCGATCGATCGTTTATGAGCGAGCTCGAACCGCGCGACATGTTGCCCGCAGCGGGGCAGGGGGCGCTGGCGGTGCAATGCCGGGTGGACGACGTCGCGACGATCGATTGTCTGGGCGCAATCAACGACCCTACGACCGCCGCTTGCGTGACGGCCGAACGTCACGTTGTGCTACTGCTCAACGGTGACTGTCATTCCCCGATCGCGGCACTGGCGACGGTGGAAGGCGGCACAATGAAGCTGCAGGCCGCGGTCGCGGGCAGGGACGGGGTTCCACCGATCGTCTGGGCCGAGGCGACAGGTGATGCGGTGGGGCCCTTGTCCATTGCTGCCGATGCAACGCAAGCCCTTGTCAAGCAAGGGGCCGATAACCTGCTTCACGGTGTTGGGTAAGGGTTAACGATCGATGTGAATTTGATTGACTGCGTCGGATTCAGGCGACTAACATATCGAGGCTGGTCGCAACTGAGACGAGGTCGATTGCAGGGTACGCGTAACAAAGTGCTCATTCTCGGCGGGCATTCGAGTGGCAATGGTGCCGCAGTAGACGCTCTTCGGGCTCAGTGCGACGTCGTCGAGATCAGTTCGATCGACCAAGCCATCGAGGCCCTGCGCCACGACAACTTCAACGCGATCTTCTCCGACTCGGCCGACTTCCTTCCCCTCGAACGTGCACTCGTCTCCCAGCAAGCCAATCTAATTCTCAACACAATTGGTGAAGGTGTATGCATCGTCGACGGGGAGGGCCGCTGCAACTGGATGAACAAAAAGATGCAGGCCTGGCCGCAGCAGGTTCATGAAAAGATCCGCAAGACGTGCCAGGAGGCATACGACCTATTCAGCCGGCAAGTCTCACCGCAGTCCCCTGAAACGCCCGGCTTCTCCCGCTCCAAACGCTACGCATTCAACGTCGAAGACCAGCAGTTCCTGGAGATGATCGCCAGCCCGGTGATCAACCCTGCCGGTACCGTCGTGCAGGTCGTCAGCGTCGTCTGGGACGCAACCGGCACGCGCCGGTTGCAACAGAAGATCGACGCCATCGACAAGGCCGGACGTGAGTTGGTGCGCTTGGAAGGTGACCTGCTGCAAAAGCTGTCGGTCGTGCAGCGGCTCAAGCTGCTGGAGGACAAGATCATCGGCTTCACGCGCGAGCTGATGCATTTTGACCATTTTGCGATCCGCCTGCTCGATCGGCGAAGCAAGAAGCTCGAAGTGGTGATCAGCAAGGGCCTGCCCAGCGACGCGATCAACATCGACCTTTACGCCGAGGAAAACGGTAACGGTATCAGTGGGTACGTCGGTGCGACGGGCCGCAGCTACATCTGCCCTGACGTCGAACGCGACCCGCGCTACGTGACCGGCCTCGACAGCGCCAAGAGCAGCCTGACCGTCCCGTTGCGGTTGCACGACAAGGTAATCGGCATCTTCAACGTAGAATCGCGCCAGCGTGCCGCATTCAACGAAGACGACCGCCAGTTCGCCGAGATTTTCGGTCGTTACGTCGCGATCGCGCTGAACATCCTCGACTTGATGATCGTCGAGCGCGTCGGCACGGCCCACAAGGTCGCCGACGACGTATGCGCCGAGGTCGCCGGCCCGCTAAACGACATCGCCTCCGACGCCGGCGCGTTGATGGACGAATACATCGGCCACGACGACCTGCGCAGCAAGCTGCAGGCAATTCTCGACAACGTCGGCACGATTCGTCAGTCGCTTCACCAGGTCTCACAGGGACCGAACACGAGCATCATCGGCGCCAACGAAGTGACCCATCAGGAAAACGCCGACCCCGTCATCGGTGGCGCCCGCATTCTGGTCGCCGACGACGAGCCGAACATTCGCACGACGATCTCGGACGTCCTGCGCAAGTATCACGCGACCGTCACCGTCGCGACCTGCGGTGTGACCGCGATCGACAACCTTGACCACGCCGACTTCGACCTCGTTATCAGCGACATTAAGATGCCCGACAAGAGCGGTTACGACGTCTTCGCCTGTGCCCGGCGCAAGGCGACGCACACGCCGGTAATTTTGATGACCGGCTTTGGTTACGACCCCAATCACAGCATCGTGCGAGCCAGTCAGGAAGGGCTGCAGGCCGTGCTGTTCAAACCGTTCAAGGTCGACCAGCTTTTGACCGAAGTTCGCAAGGCTCTGCAGCCACAGGGCGTTTCACAGTAATCCCTGTTCGGTTACCTTCATCCCCAACGAAGACAGCACTCGGCTGTCTGTATCAGTGTCATCCTATTTTCTTGGAAGCGAGGAACAATGAACCGCAAGACTGCACTGCTCTCAACGTTGCTGGCCGTTGCCGGCCTGTCGACGATCCTGGTCGCGCAAGACGCCCCCAAGGCCGACGCCGCGAAGGAACGCACCACCGCCAGCGGCCTGAAGATCATCGAGGTCGCCGTGGGCGATGGTCTGTCCAAGCCCGGTGACACCGTGTGGGTGCACTACACCGGCACGCTCGAAAACGGCACGAAGTTTGACAGCTCGGTCGACCGTGGTGAGCCGTTCAGCTTCGTGCTGGGTGAAGGGCGGGTCATCAAGGGCTGGGACGAAGGCGTCGCGGGCATGAAGATCGGTGACAAGCGCAAGCTCATCATCCCTTCCGACCTCGGTTATGGCGCCGCCGGCGCAGGGGGGCAGATTCCCCCGAACGCCACACTGCACTTCGATGTCGAACTGCTCGGCATCAAGCGAGGTAAGTAAACAGACTGTTTGAAACGGGAAGATTTACGAGCTGCCGATATGAATCGGCGGCTCTTTCGTTTTCAGATCATCAATCGCAAAACAGAGCTCCTCTACCACCCGTCCTTCAATCAAATGCTCTTGAATGATCCGCTCGCACGCCTCGATCGTCACGCGCCGGTACCACGTCCCTTCTGGGTAAACGACAGCGAGGGGTCCGTCGATACACATGCGCAGACAGCCCGCCTTCGTCCGGTAGACGTTGCCCTCCGCACCGGTGATGCCCAGTTCGCCGAGGCGTTTTTTCAGGTAGCCCCACGTCGCCTCACCGGCTTCGTTGGAACAGCAATCGGGACCCAGGCAGAGAAAGATGTGTCGAGTCAACTTGCCGACACCACACTTGCGCGCCATCACGTCTGCGGGAATGAGTTTCGGGTTAGCCATGGAC
Organism: Tepidisphaerales bacterium; assembly: GCA_038223165.1. Classification (GTDB taxonomy): domain Bacteria; phylum Planctomycetota; class Phycisphaerae; order Tepidisphaerales; family Tepidisphaeraceae; genus DASYHQ01. The sequence goes on along the minus strand of JBBRHE010000002.1, from coordinate 28,598 downwards.
AACGACCTTAGGCGGCAACCAATCCCCAGCCAAGTCATGGCTGCAGGGATTTGATGCGGTTTTCGATCTCGGCCACGCGCTGGGGCGATAGTCTTTTGCGCTCTCTGGGGTCCAGCCCGGCGTTGACGGCCAACCCCTTGCGATAGTGGTCGACGGCATCCCCATTGAGATTGAATTTCGCAAGCACGTCCGCGTATTCGATCTCGACATCATGGCTGCGGGGGTCGATCGCCAGGGCGCGGTCGTACGCGTTGCGCAGGCGTCCCAAGTCGGGTGACGCAATGCTGGCCTCTACGCGGGCGATCATCAACCACGACTTGATTGACAGGGGATCGACCTCAACTGCCCGGTCGAGCCAACGGCGGACATCCTGTGACGCGCCGCGTTCTTCCAGCAACGACCGACCCACCCGGTAGGCGTAGTCCGAATTGTACGAAACGCGGTTGGCCGCGGTCGCATAGAGGTCAGCACCGCCTGGACGGCGCAACCGTCGCAACTCCGTCGCGGTGGTAGCATCGCCTTCTGCCAAACCGATCGGGATGACCAGCGCCAACATTACGGAAAGGCCGGCCAAGACAGTCCCGATCAGCGCGACCCGTGGCCAGCGCCGCCGAGACAGAGTTTCGGTGGGTCGCTCGTCCGATCCGCTCAAGCCAACCGCGCTGCCAGCGATCAGTGCGAACAGAAAGGTGCCGCTGGCCTCGAACATTGAAAAATCGATGAGGTTCTGCAGCAGGAACATCAATATCGCGATGGCAAAAGCGACCCTTAACCATCGCGCGTCTTCCACTCCATCGTCTGTCGACCGGTAAGTGGCAACGACAAGCGCCCCCGCGAGCAGCACGCCGTACATCAGCCGCTTTCGCAACTCGAAGTCGACGTAGTCGCCACTTTGGGACCAGTCGATCGTCGCCAGGATGTTCAACCCCATACACGTTGCTGCTATCACCACAGGCGTTGCCAGAATGCTCCACAGCGTTCGATCACTGCTGGGTGCATCATCGGCAAGGGTCGTACGCTCGACGCGCGATGGCCGGGTAATCTCCCAGAGCAACAGACTGAATGACGCCACAGCCAGCGCCCCACCCACGATGCCCAGTTCAGTAAAGAACCGCACAATGAAATTGTGCGGATCGCGAATCTCTTCCGATGCAATCGCCAACCGCTTGGCCAGATAGCTCGATCCGAAATTGTCCCAGCCGACGCCCGCAATCGGGTGCTCTACAAAGACCTGCCAGGCGCCGACCCAATATCGCCACCGGAACGTGAGGCTGTCGTGAAACATCGTGCCCGTCGTCAGCCCTCGGACTAACAGCAGCGCGACGATCCCAAGTCCACCGGCGGCAACCACAATGGATATGCCCTTCGCGTGGCGGGCCAGTAGTGGACCCATTGCAACGACAATTGCGAACGCGCACGCTGCCAGAACGATCGTTGCTAGTGCCGCTCGACTGTTCGTGCCGTAGACCACCAGACACCCGAGCACGACCGGGACCAGCAAAGCGATCGCCCAGGCCCGGCCGCGCTTGCCACGCAGACGGTTCAGTGCCAGGCCGACCGTCAGCGTCATCGTAATAACGAGGTTCGCTGCGAACGAGTTGGGGGACGCGCTGAACCCCACCAGTTCCCCCGCGGTAATTTTCTGCAGGAATTGCCGGCCTTCAAACGAGTCCGCTGTCCACCCGCGCTCGGCCAGCAGCTTGGCGCCGTTCTTTTCCACCTGCTCGCGCAGCGCGGGCAGGTCGTCGCGCAGATAGAAGCCCGTATGCACCAGGAAGATCAGCAAGAGTCCGAATAGCACTCCACCCACGATTTTCGCGCGAGCGGGTGTGCGTACGACCTGCGCCATCGCCCACGCGAGCATCATCCCCGACAACCAATTGAACCCAGTGATCGCAGCCATGAATGGGTCGGAAGCCCAGAACGCGCTGACCATCGCCCAGATGCCCACAATCACCAGGCCGACCAGCGCAAATGATCGCGTAAATCGGAACCCGCGGTCGAACGCGCCCCTCGCAAGCACCAAGACTGCAGGCAGCAGTGATAGCAGGCTCAGCACCAGCGCGGTTGTCGCGCCCGGCCCACTCGGTGGAGCATCGGAACCCGGCGCCAGATCCATCGGGTCCCGAATCGTCTCCAGCATCGTGCAGCGGGCAACGACGATCGCCAGCGCGATCAACAGCGCCAACCGCTCGGCCGCCAACGCCAATGGTGAGGCATCGTCATCTTGAAACTGAAGGGTCGTCTTCGTCATGAATGCGATACTTGCGAGAACCGACGAGCTACGTCACCGGCAACGACGGGGATGGTGTTGACGGAGGCGTCGACGTGGGACGCACGCGCGGCGTTGACCGGGCCGGCCACCACGATCGACCCCGCTGGGCGCGGACGATCATCACTAGGATCAACAGCAGCGCGTAGATGACCAGCCGATAGTCCCCGACGACCGCGAACGTGTCGACAAGCCACGGTTGCAACTGCAGGTCGTCGGCAGACGTTACACCCAACGGCCGGGCGGCTAACGCGATCCAACTCGCGGGGTCGCGAAGAAATTCCGGAAGCCATGTCAGTACGATCGCAGCGATGATCGCGCCGGTGATGCTCCCGAGCCCGCCGATCGTGACGATGATGACCAGCTCGATCGAGCGGATGAGATCGAATGAACCCGTCGTGATATACCCATCGCGATGGGCGAACAAACTGCCCGCAACACCGGCAAAGAACGCGCCGATGACGAATGCCAGTACCTTGTGATGCGTTACGTCGATCCCCGTCGCGGCGGCGGCAATCTCGTCCTCGCGCACCGCGATGATCGCCCGACCCTTGGGGGATCGCGCCAGTCGCCAGACCGCTGCGATCGTCACGACTGCGGCGCCGAAGATCCAAGGGGCGATGAATCGAATCGGCTCATCGTCTTCGTTCAACGCGAGATACGTGGGAACCTGCAGCCCCGTAGCGCCACCGAGCGCCTGAGTGTTGAATATGACCACACCGATGATGGCCGCGAAACCCAAGGTAGCGATCGCGAGGTAATCGCCTTTCAGGCGCAAGGTTGGCAGACCGACGATGAACCCGACGAAGCCCGCAAAGAGCCCGCCACCCAATAACGACATTGCAAACGACAGTGGCGCGAGCCACGACGACGGTAGCAAGCCATCCAACCTGGGACTGACGCGTTCGGAGACGCCAATCAGCCAATTGAACAAATCACCCAGCCAGCCGATCGATTTTGACCAGATGAGCCAGACGGGCACTTCCTCTAGCAGAAATGCCCTTTTGATATCCCAGACAAACCAGACTGCTAGCGCCAAGAGTGCCAGCCCCGGCAATGACGAATGCAGTCGGCGTGACGAGCGGATGGCAGCGAACAAACCGTAGATCACACCCGCAAACAGCAGCGCGCAAACCATCAGGCAGATGAAGAATCCCATCGCTGCGAACGGGCGAAGGAAGTAGGTCGTGTCGCCGTCGGTGTTTGTGACACCCGTGAAGGTGAGTGTCGCGTAACCACCGAGATAAGCCCCAACCGCCATGAACCCCGCATGACCGAGCGAGAACTGCCCACTAATGCCGTTGATAAGCTGCAGGCTGACCGCGAGCGTGATCGCGATGCCGATCTTCAGGATGACGTTGGCGCGATAGGGATCGACGTACTCCTCATTGTCGATCATCCGGCCCAGTGGGATCATGACGGCGATCAGCAACAGGACCAGCCCGTTGTCGACCAGCGCGCGCATCCATCGCCGGGGTGTGGAGATTGTCGCAAAGCCCTCAACCATCAGTGCACGAATCTTACAGCGTGATCGACCTCCGTGCGACGGAGTGAAGGCGCTGCGCGCCGAGACGACGGAATGCGCACCAAGCTTTGTTGAATTTTCGAGAGAACGAGCTCCGAATCGTCCACGAAATCTTCACTTGCGGTGTGACAAAAGCGCCGCAGGACGCTCTGGCGCGCACTGGGTTCGGAAGGGGTAGGAATGAATTGCGCCGTTGGAATCGGCCATTCGTGCACGATGTTCTTTGGCAACTGAATAGTGGAGACGAGACGGATCGACCGCCGTCGTTTCGTGTCGTTTGTATGTCGTTTACTGTCGGTTACCTGTCGGTTCCACGGGGCATATTTCGCAAGCGTGAACGGCCAAACCACCCACCGGCCAGACGTTGCGCAGCCAACGGGTGGAAAGGAGGGTCTGAATCTTTTTTTTCGTCACCAAGGAGGCAATGACGACGGAAAGCGCGACCGCGCGAGCCTCAGTTCTTCCGTGGATCGGTCGCAGCGATGATCTCGCTGACACCGGTCTGGTTAAAGCCCTTGAAGCCCTGGTTGCGTTCGAGGTTCTCGAGGTGCGACCCGATCGCGCCGTGTTCACGAAACTGGGCGGCTTGCTCGGGCGTAATGAAGTTCGCTGAAAGCAACCGATCGATGCGATGCCCTGGAACTGCCCAGCGTTCACCTTCGGTAAAGGCTTGGCGCAGGTAGGGGAAATCGGTGAAGGGCTTCATCACCCCGACGCCTTGCTGTTGTAGTTGGACCTTCAGGTCCTCGAAGCTGAACATGGCTTCCAGGTGGTGCATGCCGGCAGCGAGGAACGACTCACCGTGCAGGCCACACCACAGGCCGACAGTGCCGAGATTTGCACCGGGCTGCAGACCGTCATGAGAGAAGTCACCCATCAGCTCGTCGGGAGAGAGGTCGACGTCGTTGAACGTGACGATGCCCGTGACGGATTGCTCCATCACTTGCGCGCCCCAACCGGCCTGCTTGCCTGCGTAGAACCGTTCGCGGCAGACGAGGCCGAGCTTCTCCCAGATCGCGACCAACTGCTTGAAGTGCTGGCGCGAACTCCGGTAGGTGTGATGGTCGTGGTTGGCCCAACCGATGCCCAACGACTGCTGGCGAAGGTACTGCAGTTTGCCGGCGCGGTTGCGGTTCATCCAGAACTCGCGCTCGGCTGCGAAGAACAGCTCGCACGCGATGTCGCGACCGACGGTCGCGATCGCGGCATCGACCAAGCGATCGGCGGTGGAGAATCCATCGTCGTCGTTGTCCACCTGCCTTGGACGAAGGAGGAACGACTCGTATGCCCGCTGACGTGCAACGAGATCGATCGTGTCTCGGGTGTTAACCGAGCCTTGCCAACCGTGTCGCTCGACGACCGCGAGCCTGTTGCCCGTTTCGTCGGTCGCAATCTCCGCTCGCCGCCAGACGTGGTTGACGTCACCCGGGATGGCGCGTTGCAGTCCATGGATGAACAGGAAGTGCGAAACCGACTCGACCTTCAGGTCGATCGAGACGCATTCGACCGGGATTCGCGAATCGACCGCGATCTGCGGGAAGACACCGGTCGTATTACGGTAAAGGAGCAAGCCATGATCGTCCGCAACCAATTGCCATCCCGCGCCGATCGCATCGGTGAGCAAAGGAGAGCGATTCGAGAGGTAGATCGTGTCGATTACGTCCGTGAACCGCACACCTACTTCACTGAGCAACCGTTGCGCCAGCTCGCGCGCCGGCGCCAGCGCCGCCAGCACCCGCTCACTCGCCGACCTCACAACCGACTCGGCTTGCGGTTGGGGCGTCCATTCCACCTGTGCAGTCAGTACACCTGTCGACATCACGGCCTCTCTTTCATCTTAGATGAACATACATGCATCAATGTTGACAAAGTTGCTTCACGTTCGCAAGTGAACCGGTATAGTGCAGTATGCCACACGGATGTGGCCCCGACCGACCTACGTTCGATATTCTATAGAATGGAGTGACCCCCATGCACCACGTGCTGTTGCTCGGCGCCGGCAAGATCGGTCAAGCCGTCGCCAACTTCCTGCATGACACAGGAGAGTATGACGTCATCGTCGGTGACCAGGACCCCCGCGCCCTGGCGCGGTTGCGAGTCGACGCGCACCTGCGAACGCTGCAGGTGAACGTGAACGACCCCGGTCAGTTGCTGGAAGCGATGAAGGATCGCCAGTCGGTGTTGTCGGCGGTGTCGTTCGCGTCCAACCCGATCATCGCCAAGGCGGCGCTGGAATCCAAGTGCAGCTATTTCGACTTGACGGAGGATGTCGAGACAACCAAGCGCATCCGTGAGCTGTCGAACCACGCCAGGCCGGGTCAGATCTTCATGCCCCAGTGCGGCTTGGCGCCGGGGTTCGTCTCGATCGCTGCCGAGCACGTTGCCAGGCAGTTCAACTCGCTGGAAGAAGTGCGCATGCGCGTCGGGGCGCTACCGATCTTCCCGACGAACGAGATGAAGTACAACCTGACCTGGAGTACCGACGGGCTGATCAACGAATATGGCAATCCGTGTGAATGCATTCACGACGGCAAGCTGATCAACACGCTGCCCCTGGAGGGGCTGGAGCACTTCTCGCTGGACGGGATCGACTACGAGGCGTTCAACACCAGTGGTGGCGTCGGCACGCTCGCCGAGACGCTGGCAGGGCACGTGCGCACGTTGAACTACAAGACGATCCGTTACAGCGGGCATCGCGACCTGATGGTTTTCCTGATGAACGAACTGCGGTTGAACGACCGCCGAGAGCTGCTCAAGGACATTTTGGAGAACGCGGTGCCGGTGACACCACAAGACGTGGTGCTGATCTTCATCACGGTGACCGGTAAGCAGAATGGGCAGTTCGTTCAGATCACTGATGCCCGCAAGATCTACCACGGCGAGTTTCGCAAGCAGAAGTGCTCGGCGATCCAGATTACCACGGCGGCGAGCCTCTGCGCGGTGCTCGACTTGCATGTTGGTGGTAAGTTGCCGACACAAGGTTTCGTGAAGCAGGAAGACGTGAAGCTGCCCGATTTTCTGCAGAACCGCTTCGGCAAATGCTATGACGTGAAGATGCAGAACCATTCACCACTGGTCTAGAATGGGACAAGGAGGCGCACCGATGTTCACACCTGCAAAAGAGCTGGAATTGACGACGGGTGAAGGGCCGATCGTCGCGCGTTCACCGATCGACGGGACGGTGCTGGCGCGCCTGCCCGCAGCGACGGTGGGTGACGTCGAAACGGCGATCGTGCGAGCTGCCGAGGCGTTTAAAGCGTGGCGAATCGTGCCCGCTCCGAAGCGTGGTGAGTTCGTCCGCCGATTCGCCGTCGCGCTGCGCGAGCGTAAAGCCTGGCTGGCAGAGTTCATCACGGCCGAGGTGGGCAAGACCCGGCAGGAAGCGCTCGGTGAAGTGCAGGAGATGATCGACATCGCCGACTTCGCGGTGGGGCTGTCGCGGCAACTGTACGGTCTGACGATCGCCAGTGAGCGGCCGGGCCATCGCATGATGGAACAGTGGCATCCCCTGGGGCCAGTGGGCGTCATTACCGCGTTCAACTTCCCGATGGCAGTGTGGGCGTGGAACGCGATGCTCGCGTGGGTCTGTGGTAACCCGGTAATCTGGAAGCCGAGTGAGAAGACGCCGTTGTGCGCGTTGGCGTGCGAGCGCGTGCTTAAGCAGGTTATGTCCGAGATAACTGACCTCCCGGTGGGGCTATCGCAGATCCTCATCGGAAAGGCTGACGTGGGTGAGGCACTCTGCCGATCGGTGGATGTGCCGCTCATCAGTGCTACGGGTTCGGTCCGCATGGGCAAGGCCGTCGGCGCAACGGTCGGCGCGCGGTTGGGCCGCTCTCTGCTGGAACTGGGTGGTAACAATGGGCTGATTCTCACTCCGTCGGCGGACCTGGAACTGGCGGTCCGTGCGATCGTCTTCGCCGCCGTCGGCACCGCCGGTCAACGCTGCACGACCTTACGAAGGCTGATCGTTCACGAATCGATCGCTGACGCGGTCGTTGCCCGCGTGGCAAAGGTGTACGCGTCGTTGCCGATCGGCGACCCGCGCGATGACCGTACACTCGTCGGCCCGTTAATCGATCAACACGCCTTCGACGCCATGCAGCAAGTGCTCACAACCGCTAAGCCCATTGCTCGCCAAATCATCGGTGGCGGACGCATCATCGGCAGTGTGCCCGAGGGTGGGTTCTACGTTGATCCCGCGATCGTCGACGGCATCGACCCGTCGGTGGACATTGTGCAGCAGGAAACCTTTGCGCCGATTCTCTACATCTTGCGCTACCGCACACTCGATGAAGCGATCGCAATTCACAACGGTGTGCCACAAGGACTGAGCAGCGCCATCTTCACCAGCGACATTCGCGAAGCTGAGCGGTTCATGAGTCCCGCTGGCAGTGACTGTGGCATAGCCAACGTGAACATCGGCACGAGTGGCGCCGAGATCGGTGGGGCATTCGGTGGGGAAAAGGAGACGGGTGGTGGCCGCGAGAGTGGGTCGGACTCGTGGAAGGCGTACATGCGCCGCACGACCAACACGATCAACTACTCGAAAGATCTGCCACTGGCGCAGGGGATCAAGTTCGATTTCTAGCGTGCCTCGGCCAGTCGCTTGGCGCGGATGACCCAGCGGGTGGGGCTCAACTCGTCTTCCAGCGACATCGGGATCACGTCATGCCCGGTGCGCACCTCTTCAAGGAACATGGTCAGATGATCTGGCATCGGAACATCATCGGCCCCCAACAGGTCCAGCGATCGCGGGGGTTGGCCATTGACCGCGAGCGTGCCGACTCGGCCATGGTCGATGGACTCGAGCATACCTTTCGTCCCCCAGATACGGAGCGTCTCGTATCCCCAGCGAAACCACGACGGTGGCGCCGGGCAAAGGTAGTTGACCACCGCCGACGCAAGGCCACCGTTGGCAAGCGTCATCGTCATCGCGACCGCGCGCCGACAGTCGCCCGTGGGTTCGGGGTTGCCAAGCTTCGTCTCGCGCGCGTCGATCGATGTGATCCGCACGCCAGCGATGTGTTCGACGAAGCGACAATTGTAGATGCCCGCCTGCATGAGCAGCCCAGCGTCGATGGCTTCGTCCTGTGGGCGCCTGTCGTGCCAGGGGTAGGACTTTTGTGTGTAAACCTGAACAATCTCTCCAAGGGTTCCCGTCGCTACGATCTTGCGCATTCCGCGGTACGGCGCGTCAAAGGCAGTACCGGCCTGCTCGCGGAAACGCCGCCCGTGACGTTGTGCCGCTGCGATGATCTCGTCCAGTTCAGTTTCGACCAGCGCCGCGGGCTTCTCGGCGTAGACGTGCTTGCCGGCCTGCAGGCAGCGGACCGCATCCATCGCTTGATCGGCGCGCCGTGGCGAACAGAGACTGACGACTTGCACCCGTGCATCGGCAAGAAGCTCTTCCAGCGTCGCGCAGTGCGTCGCCGTGCGAAACTGCCCGGGCAAAGCGGCGGCTTCAATACCGGCCGTCGCCACGACATTGCAGTTGGCGTGGCCCGTGAGGGTGTGCTGAATCTGATGACCGTTGTCACCGTAGAGGCCGATGTTGATCGTCGTTTGCACCTTGCTCCTGCGTCGCTGCTGCCGATTGAACGGATCATAGTTGCACACCGGCGTTGCGCACAACCTTCATCGTACGTTCACACCCATGTCCCTGCGAACAGCACGACGCCTGCTCAGCAAGCTTGTTGGGGCCGATCGCATCGCGCCAAAGCCTGCTGCCCCATGCGCTGCACGGACTGCTGATCGCTGAGAAGTCCGTCGAGTTGGAAGGGCAGACTACGCCACGGGCGTCTCAGCGATCGATGGTCGTAAGGACCTATTAGGTCGTGAACTTTCTGCCGCAGTAACTGGGCCTACTTGACGATGCTGCTGAGTTTGAAGATCGGGAGGATGATGCTCATGGCGATGAAACCGACGACGGAGCCCATCGCGACAATCATAATCGGTTCGATCATTGCCGTGACGGATTTGATGACGAGTTTCAGTTCGCGCGCGTAGAATTCACTGACCTCGTCGAGCACCTCGCCGAGCTTACCGGATTCTTCACCGGCGCCAATCATCTGAATGACCGACTTGGGCAGCAGGGGGCTGCGCTGCAGGGGTTGGCTGATCTTCTTGCCCTGCTTGACGGCCGAGTGAACAGCGCGCCACATGCGGCGATAGAGCGTGTTGCCACTGATCTCGGCGGTGATCGCGAGCGTGTCCAGCATCGGCACACCCGCGTTGATCAACTGGCCCATCGTGTGCAGGCTGCGGCTGATGTAGAGCGCGCGGAACAGCTTCTTAAACAACGGGACCGTCAGCTTCATCTTGTCGAACCACAGCCGGCCCCAATCGGTGCGCAGCATCAGGATGAACGCCCAAATGCCAATCACCGCGGCGGCCAATAGTGCCCACCAATAGCTGACGACGAAGGCGCTCATCATATTCAAAACGCGCGTCGGCGCGGGCAGGAGTGCCTCTTTTCCCTTAAAGATGACGCCGAATCGCGGAACGACGAACGCCAGCAGGAAGATGGTCGTGCCGACCGCCATGACACCGATGATGCCTGGATAGATCATCGCGCCGACGACCATGGCGCGCGTTTCGATCTGTTGAAGCAAGTACGTCGCGATTCGGTCGAGCATCTTGGAAAAGCCGCCGGACAGTTCCGACGCCTTGACCATGTTGATGTACAGAGGGCTAAAGACCTTCGGGTAGCGCATCAGCGCATCGGAGAACTGCTTGCCGCTCTCGACGTCCTTCTTCATCTGAACGAGCATCGCCTTGAACTTTGGGTTCTCAGCCTGGTCGGCAATGCCCTCGATGGCGGCGCGAATGCTAATGCCCGCGCGGATCATGACAGCGAGTTGACTGGTAAAGTTTTGGACGTCCTTGGCGCTGGGGCCGAAGTCGATGCTGAGTGAGAAGCCCTTCTTCTTCTTGCTGTCATCCCCGGCCGGCGCGAGGGACAGGATGTACTCGCCACGCTCGCGCAACTGCTGCGACGCCGCCGCCAGGTTCGCGGCGGCGATGACACCGGTTTGCACCTTACCGGCGGACGTTTTGGATTCGTAGCGGTACGTTGGCATGGCGTTGTAATGATGAAGGATGAAGGATGAAGGATGAACTGGAACGACCCAGCGCTATCCTTGTCTCCTCTTCATCCTTCAGCCTTCACCCTTCATCCTTATGCAACCAGGGCCCGTTCCAGCTTCTCGGGATGGGCCGCTTGCGCGACCGCGTCCTCTCGGCTGATGTAGCCGTTCACGTAAAGCTGTTTGATGCTGCTGTCGAGCGTCTGCATGCCCAGTGCACGGCTCGTCTCGATCACGTTCGGAATTTCAAAGATACGGTTCTCGCGAATGCAGTTACGCACCGCGGGCGTGCAGAGCATGATCTCGACGGCGGGGATCATGCCCGGCTGGTCGTGACGCTTGAACAACGTCTGACTGATCACCGCTTGCAGCGTGTTGGCAAGCATCGAGCGAATCTGGTTCTGCTCATCACTAGGGTAGATGTCTATGATGCGTTCGATCGTCTGGGGCGCATTGATCGTGTGCAGTGTGCTGAAAACCAGGTGACCGGTTTCCGCAGCGGTGATGGCGCTGCTGGTCGTCTCCAGGTCGCGCATTTCACCGACGAGGATGACATCCGGGTCCTGACGCAACGAGTGGCGCAAACCACTAGCGAAATTGGGGACGTCGCTTCCGACTTCGCGCTGTTCGATGGCGCTCTTGGCGCTGATGAACGCGTATTCGATCGGATCTTCCAGGGTGATAATGTGATCGGGTTCGCGGCGGTTGATCGCGTCGACCATGCCGGCCAGCGTCGTCGACTTGCCCGAGCCAGTCGGCCCGGTCACCAGGATCAGCCCGCGCGGCAGGTAGGTCAGCTTGTTGACGATCTCGGGCATGAACAACTGTTCGATCGGGCGAACCTTGTCGTTGATGGTACGGATGGACAGCGCGATCGTGTTCCGCTGATAGTGCGCATTCACACGAAAACGGCTGACGCCTGGGATCTCATACGAAAAGTCGCTGTCACGGTGTTCTTCGAAATCGGCGTAGCGCTTCTCGCTCATCATCTCTTTAGCGATGCGCGTCACGCCTTCCTGCGTTACGATCGGGAAGTCGCTATGCGTCATGACGGTATTGATGCGGAAGATCGGCGGGGACCCGACGTTGAGGTGCACGTCGGATGCCTTGGAACTGACCGCGGCCCGGAGGATATCGTTTAGCATGCTCATACGTTTTTAGTAGGCGGTAGGCAGTAGGCAGTAGGCAGGAAAGGCGATTGACGCCTTCGCAGCCTATCGCCTACTGCTTACTGCCTACGCTCCTATGCGTTCTCCGTTACTCTCAGGATCTCATCGACCGAAGTCAGGCCCTTCATAACCTTCTGAAACCCATCTTCTCTAAGCGTTACCAGACCCCGTTCACGACATAGCTTGCGCAGCTGATTCACATCGGGGTTGCGCGTGACCAGATCGCGCAGGCCGTCGTCCATGACGAGCAATTCGTAAATACCCAAACGACCGGCATAACCGGTCTTTCTGCAACGATCGCACCCTTTGCCCTTGTAGACTTTGTCTGTCGCGAAGCCCTGAAGGGTCAGAAACTCTTTCATGTCGTCCGATGGGACGTGTTCTTCCTTGCAGTGCTGGCAGATCTTGCGGACGAGCCGCTGGGCAAGAATGGCATTGACGGCTGCGCTGATCAGGTAGGGCTCGACACCGATGTTGATCAAACGCGTGACCGACGACGGGGCGTCGTTTGTGTGCAGGGTCGAGAGAACCAGGTGACCCGTGAGCGCCGCTTGCACTGCGATCGTGGCGGTCTCTGCGTCACGTACTTCGCCTAACATGACGACGTCGGGGTCCTGGCGCAACAGGGCGCGCAGGGCCCTGGCGAAGGTCATGCCGATCTTATCGTGCATCTGGGTCTGGTTGACGCTTGCAAGGTGATATTCGACCGGATCTTCAACTGTGCTGATGTTCAGCTTGTTCGCGTCCATTTGGCCGAGGCTGGCGTAGAGGGTCGTCGTTTTTCCTGACCCGGTCGGACCCGTAACCAGCACAATGCCGTGAGGCTGGTCGATCGCGTTCTTCCAGATCGTCAGGGCATTCTCACTGAATCCCAGGTCGTCCAGCGAGACGCTGATCGACTTGTTGTCCAGGATACGCATGACCACCTTTTCACCGACCACGGTCGGCAGGGTGCTCATACGCAGGTCGACCTTCCGACCGTGCACGACGGCGCGGATGCGACCGTCCTGCGGAAGCCGGCGCTCGGAGATGTCGAGGTTCGCCATGATCTTCAGACGGCTTGTTACCGCGGCCGCCATCGAGTGGGGCGGGTTCATCGCTTCGAAGAGCACACCGTCAATGCGGTAGCGCACCTTCAGGGCTTTTTCCTTCGGCTCGATGTGGATATCGCTGGCACCCTGCTTGATCGCGTCGAAGATCAGGTAATTCACGAAACGAATAACCGGCGATTCGCTACCGGCCTTTTCCAGGTCGGTGACGTCGTCCTTTTCTTCCTTGACGAGCTGCACGTCGTCTTCCGACATGTCCTTGATGATCTCGTCGACCTTTACGTCGTTGGAGTTGGTCGTGATCTGCTCAATGACTCGGTTCACATCCACCGGCGCGACGACGACGGTGCGAATGGCCTTCTTGGTCTTGCGCTTCAGCTCGTCGAGCAGGAAGATGTTGGCCGGGTCGCAGACGCCGAGGACGAGCGTCTTTCGATCGTCCTCAAATCGCATCGCGAGCACACCATGCTTGCGGCAATATTCGGGTGGCAGCGTCTGAAACGCCTCATTATCGATCGAATCGCGGGTGATCGCCTCGAATGGCAGGCCCATCATCTCCGCAGTCGCCGAGAGGACTTGCCCCTCGGTGGTGGCATTCATTGTGACGAGAACCTGGGGAACTGTCTTAGACGGCGTCTGCGCCTGGACGCTCCTGGCCTGCGTCAACTGTTCTTCGGTGATCTGTTTACGGTCCAGCAGGATCTGCTCGAGCGACTTGCGCGCCTGCTTGGCCTCAGGCTTCCAAAGTTGCTCGAGGGAATCGGCTTCGACCGGAAGTTCGTCGTCGGGCAGCGTGGCGGCAGAGGTTGTTGGGCGGCGTCCGAACATGGTTTTACTTCGTCATTTTCAGTTCAAATCGGAACCCGTTCGCCTTCACGATGACGGCGTTGGTCGAAATCTTCTCGATCACGAAGATGTCGACTTGCTGGCCCTCGGTGTAGAGCGTCTTGTTGATCATGCACGCAGGCCGCTCCGAGACGATGACCGACTGTAGTGAGAGGTTCTGCACGGCTTTTATCGCCACTTCCCGTTCCTGTTCCCGCCGACGTTTCGCTGCGGCTTCGGACACCTCGGCGGCGACCGGTGCTGGGGCCAGGCGGAATGGGTTGGTCCGAAGGTCGCTCAGTGGCACCTGGGTTCGGCTGGGGTGGTCCTGAAAGCGTTGAACAACCTTTTCGGTGTTCTTACGCATCTCCTCCATCGCCCGGAGGCTGACATGTCCGTCTGTCAGAAATTTACTGATGGTCGTCGTCGCTTCCTTCGACTCGGCCGTGGCGGCGACGGCGGACTTGGGGCCGGTCTTCCAGTACATGAAATACGTGGCAACGCCCGCTGCAAGGACCAAACCAAACAGCAGGGCACTACCCGCTCCTTTGGAGGAGGTTTCGTCGGTGACGAACTCCACTTCAGACTCTGCCAGCGCGTCGTTCAAGCTGGCGCTCGAGTCGGTGTCGGCTGTCTCGTCATACTCTTCGATGTCTTTTGCCATGGCTTCCCTCTTTCCCTGAGCGCTGCTGTCGTTAACGGACGCTTGCCGTCGACGTGCCGGCGGTGGTTTTTCTTCCACCTTCGGGCTCGAAGAAGATGCTCAGCGTCATATTGGCGACCATCTGACCGTCCTGGTCGTTCACCTTTTCCAACTGCATCTTGGACAGCCGCGTCAACCGAGGCAGCTTTTCCAGGTCGAGCAGGAACTGGTAGTAGTTGTTGAAATCACCAACGAGGGTCAGCTCGATCGGCATCTCGCAGTACCCGGTGCCTTTGTCCGTCTTGAGTGTTTTGACGGTGCGGATCTGCAACGCATTGTCCTCGGCCTTTTTCGTCGTCTCGGAGAGGATCTTGTCGATCTCCTTCTCCTGCGGCAGCTTGCTCTCGAAGAACTCGATGGCCTTTTGCAGTTCGACGATCTTGCGGCCAAGGTCGGCGATGCCCGAGGTGCTTTGCTGCACGTCGTTCAGCGCCTTTTGCTTGGCGGCCAGGTCGGCGCGTAGCGCTATGCGCTTCTGGTCGGCCTTGGTGAAGACCATGAAATACGCTGCCGCCAGCAGGCCGAGCATCGCACCGAAGAACAACATTTCTCGAAGTCCAAGTCGCATGGTGAAACTCCGCTGTTACTCGTTGCCCAGTTCGACCGCAGCCGTCTTCGTCTTTTCCGTGCCGGGCTTTACCTCGGCATCGGGACGTAAGGCCATATCGATCTGAAACCGACGCATCTTATCCCCCATCTTCTCACTTGACCCCGCGCGCGTTTGCTGGAATTCGTCGCTGATGACGAGGTTGACGTCCTTCAGCAAAGGGGAACCGTTCAGCTTCGTGATGAACTGAGCCACCTGGACGTCGTTGTCAGCGATGCCGGTGATCTTCAGTGCAACGTCGTAGACCTTGGGCTTAACCTCGGGCTCTTCCGGGACGGCCTTGGGGTCCTTCTTCTTCGCGGCTTTCTTCTTTTCCTCGAACTGGGTCTTTGATGGGTCGACCTTCGGAGCCGCTTTCAACTTGGAATCGAGAGAGACTTCTAATAGCGACACGCCAACCGGCATGCTGTTGGTGATCTCGGCCAGCAGGTAGCTGCGCGGCACGCGTTCGAGCAGTGAGTCAGTCAGCTCGGCCTGACGGGCCATGCGCTGCTGCTTGTCCTTCATGCTGGAAACTTCCTTGATCCGCTGTGCCGCCAGGGTGTATTTCTGTTCGACCTCGGTCCGCTGCTTCTCCATCTCACGCAGCCCGCGGTCGGAAAGCGTGAATGCAGAGCCGATCGCGCCCATCACGACCACGAACAGGCTCGCGCAGATGACGTTTGAACGTCGACGCGCTTTGCGCTCGAGATAGTCTTCTGGGAGAAAGCTTAGTTGGTTGGGCGAGGCCATAATGGTTTCCCTTGCTGTTCGCTTATCTGCTCGGCGCTACCCTGCTACGTTTGCATCCACTGTTGCACCCACGGGCGCCGCGGCGCCCATGCTCAGGCCGATAGCAACGGCCCATGCCGGTTGCGGTGAACGGCGGTCGATGCCCGTCTCGATGCCGATCTCACTTATGCGACCCATGCGTACGAGCGGGTCACCCACTTGCGCGGCCAACTGCATCTGCCGGGCAATGTGCTGGCACAAAGATCGCTGCCGGGCTTCACCACCGACGAAGATCAGCCGCTCGATCGGCTTGTTCGGAAACGTTCCCTCGAAATACCGACGGCAGAGTTCGATCTCTTCGATGAGCCGATTCAGAAGATCGCGACAGGCCTGGTCGACCTTTCTCGCATCGTTCCGTTCCTGTACTGCAGGATCATTCGGGTTGGCGAAGGACGCCAGGGCGATCGGATTGCAGACCTCCGTCGAATCGACAGCTGGCAGCTCTTTCACCGTCTCGTTGGCCCGCGCGGCACTGAGTCCGGCATTCAGGAGTGCAAACCCTTCCGGCTCCGGTTCGACCGCAGTGACAGTCGATGCGGGCGCGGATTCAGCGACTTCCGTCGCTGTGGATGCCACGTTCGCCAGACGCATGCGGAGCAGCTTGGCGTCTTCAAAGTTGATTTTCAGCGCCTCGGCGACGGCGGACGTAAAGTGATTGCCACCGATTGCGATCGTGCGAGCGAAGAAAATCTGTTGGCCGCGACTGACGATCACGCGGGTGCCGGCGGCGCCGATGTCGATGAAGGCGTTGGTCGTTTCACCGTCGGTTTTTCGGCGATAGATGCGGGAGAAGCAATCGACCAGCACGCGCGGTTCAACTTGCATACCCGCGACATCAAGCCGGGCTTTTGCTGCCGCTGCGAGGTAGTCGTTGACGGTCGTTCGACTGGCCGCCATCACGATCACTTCCAGCTTCGGATCGGTTTCGGAGTAAATTTCACCGGCGACCATATGGCGGATGAGTGCTGCGCCTGGTTCGAGCGCGATTTTGCCGCGCGATTCCCAGGGGATCGCTTGTTTCAAAGCCGCATCGTCCATCTTCGCGACGCGAATGTGCTGCATCTGCAATGATGCCGCAGGCAACGTGAGGACCACCTGTCGCCCACGGAAGTTGCCCTGGGCGAGCAGTTCACGCATCGAATCGATGAAGAATTGCTGTCGCGCAGCGGGGTCGTTGCGGATCATCGACGGCACGTCCGCCGTCGCGGCGGCGGCCAGCTTGAACTCGGTGCCGGCCCATTGGACCTGCGCCAACCGAATTGCATCGGTTCCAAAGTCGACGCCGATCGGGTTCGGCTTCGGTGCGAACAAGCTGTTGACGAACTTCAGCACGCTTCGATCTCCTCTGCTCTGACTTACGATTGCCTTGACGTTCGGGCAAACCTGGTAATGTTTCTTGCCTTTGCGATCGTGGCGCAAGGAAGCTATTCCCTTTTGATATCGGTGGTGGGGACTGCGTGGGTTAGGAGGGCGAAGCGGAAAACTATCGGACTTTGGAAGGGTGCGGACCCATTACCGGTAAGGCTTAACAGGCATCTACGTTTCGAGGGGAATTACGGTCGATGCCGTTAGGAACTCACTGGCGAGGGCATCGGCGACAGAAAGGCCGGCTTCGGTCAGTCGTACGGCGTTCTCGGACGTTTCCAAAAGCCCGACGCGCGTAAAGCGATCGATCGTATCGCGATACAGTGATCGAGCGTCGCAGCCGGTGCGGGTCGCAAAGACGTCAAAGTTTAACCCTCCCGCCAACCGCAGCATGAGCATCGCCAGCTCCCCGCGACGCGTTGCCGGGGAAAGGTGTTCGACATCGGTTGCCGGCAGATTACCCTGATCGATCGCCTGCTCCCATTCACCGAGGTGCGGGCGATTTTTCCAGCGAACGCCCGCAACGTGCGACGAAGCGGATGGCCCGAGCGACGCGTAGCTTCCCCCGGTCCAATACATCAAGTTGTGACGGCATTCCTGATCGGTAGTCGCGTAGTTGCTGATCTCGTATGCCTGTAAACCCGCATCGGCAAGACACGTGCGCGTGAAGCGCATCATCTCGATTTCCAGTGAATCCTCGGCCGGCACGAAGAGGCCCAGTCGCTTTTTTACGGCCATCGGTGTGTTGGGCTCGTACGTCAGCGCGTAACAAGATATATGCGTTGTCTCGAGCGAGATCGTCTTTTTGAGAGATTGCGCCCAACTCGCCATAGACTGCCCGGGAATGGCGTAAATAAGGTCGATATTCAAGCGGGCAAACCCGACTGAGCTGGCGATGTCGACACTGCGGGCCACGTCGTCAGGATTATGGTGCCGTTCCAGCATCGCCAACTCAGATCGGTCGAAGCTCTGAGCCCCGAAGCTGAGCCGATTGACCCCGTGGTCTTTCAAAGTCTGGCAGTACTCTGTCGTGACGGTCGCTGGGTTTGCCTCGACGGTCCACTCATTGACTGCAGACAAGTCGAAGATGCTGTTGAGACCGTTTAACAGGCGATCCATTTCGCGAATGGGCAACAGGGTCGGTGTGCCACCACCGAAAAATATAGTCTTCGGCTGCACCCGAACCGGCAGGTGGCTTGCCCATATTCGTGCCTCGGTGAGCAATCGATCGACGAATGCGGTCATCCGGTCGCCACCCTGGCGCGTAATGCTGTAAAAATCGCAATAGTGGCATTTGTGGGCGCAAAAGGGGATGTGGACGTAAAGCCCGTCAACGGGCTCTGCTGGCAAGCCTGACAGGTCCAGCGGGGTGCTGGTCGGTCGATTGAGGGTCAGGGGCGTCAGAGTCGTCATAGAATGAATCTCGCTCCGGTTCGCACGGGCGTAGCCGGGTGGCAACAACTCGAATATTGTTGCCCAAATCGTCCTGCTGCGATAGTTTAGCTCTTCGGCAGAGGCCCCGCATTTCTGGCGATTATTTTCCCGCGCGGGGCGTAAAAGGATCAAAGCGTATGCAGGTTGTCCTGGTTATGTTTCGTGCCGATGGTGAACGGCGCAGTTTTTCAGTCGTGCGCGACGTCACCGTTCTCGGGCGACGTGAAGACTGCGACCTGCGCATTCCGCTGGGTGACGTGTCGCGAAAACACTGCCGGATCATTCGCAATGGTGACAGTGTGCGCATCGAGGACCTCGGAAGCTCCAACGGCACGCTATGCAACGGGGAACGCGTCACGACCGCCCAATTGCAACCTGGTGACACGGTCGCGCTCGGTCCGGTGACGTTCGTCGTGCAGATCAACGGTTTCCCTGCAGACGAAGAACTCATGCCTTACGCGCACAACCGCGAACCGGTCGCGCAAGACACCGCGATCGCCGCCGCTGCGGTTGGGGTGGGGTCCATGACCGAAGTTGAACCGCCACCCGTTCCGGAAGATGAAGAGGAGATTGCGGAACTGGACGAGCTGGAAGAAGATTTCGGCGCCGCTCCGTTGATTGCGTCGGCCGATGATGGTGACGACGACGATGCGGTCTCGGCGCTGGATCCGATCGCGGACCTCGATTCGTCCGGTGAACTTCAACCGGTCGACGCAGAAACGATCCAAGAAATCGAAGAGATCGACGAACTTGAAGAAGTCGAAGAGATCGCTGAACTCGAGCCGGTGGCGGAACGTGTGCCGGCGAACGAGGAAAGTGGTCTTCAACCCATCGACGATTTGGCTCATCTTGAAAAAGTGACAGACCCCGAACCCGCGCCTGCCCCGGTCAAGGCCCACGGACGACCCGCCAAACCGGCAGCGGCCGTGGTGGTGGTCGCAGCGATGGCACCGGTCGCGGCGATGCCGAAGCCTCCCAAACCTGCCAAAGCCAAGGCACCTGCCAAGGAGCCAGAGCCGCCGGTTGATGAGCCAATTGAAGGAGAGCTTCAGGAGTCGGATGTGTTTGAAGGAATGTCTGGCTCGAATTTCGAGATCGTCGTCGACGACGCTGCTGAGAATTCGTCCAGTGGTGAGATCGAGGTCGACTGGAACGCTGAGTCGAACAGTGGGTCGAAATAGCACCCATCGCAGTGCGATCCACTGCACGTCAAATGAATCTCGCCTAAGTGGGCCCGTCGGCCTAGAATGCAGCCGTGTCCGAACCTCGTGAAAAAGTTGTAATAGCCATGAGTGGCGGCGTCGACAGTTCCGTCGCCGCTGCGCTGTTGAAGCGCCAGGGCTACGACGTAGTGGGCGTCTTCATGCGACTGGGCACACCAGCGGGCGTAGAAGAGGCGGTCGAGTCGTGCGAGCCCACTCCAAAAAATAAGCAAGGCTGCTGTAGCGTCCTGGACGCTGCCGACGCTCGGCGGGTCGCGGGACTGCTTGATATCCCTTTCTATGTCTTGAACTTTCAGGAAGACTTTGGCCGCGTCATCAGTTACTTCGTTGATGAATACAACCGTGGCCGCACACCCAATCCGTGCGTTCGCTGCAATGACTGGCTGAAGTTCGGCAAACTCGCCAGGTACGCCGAGGCCGTCGGCGCGACGTACGTGGCCAGCGGGCACTACGCTCGGGTGGACGCCGACCCTGCGACCGGCCGCAAGGCGCTCATGCGCGGCTTAGACCACAAGAAGGACCAGAGCTACGTGCTGTTCGGTATGACCCGGCAGACCATGGAGCACACGCTTCTGCCGATCGGTGGATACGAGAAACACGAGGTTCGTGCCTTGGCAGAAGAACTTCACCTTCCGGTGTTCAACAAGCCCGATAGCCAGGAGATCTGCTTCGTACCCAACCAGGACTACGCAGGTTTGGTGCGTCGCCGAAGTCCGGATACTTTCCATGAAGGCGATCTCGTAACGACCGATGGAAAAGTGGTCGGCCGGCATGAAGGTCACCAACATTTCACGATTGGGCAGCGCAAGGGCGTTGGCGTGGCGCTCGGTCACCCGATTTATGTCGTGGACATCAATGCCGACTCGAACGCCGTGACAATTGGGACCAAAGAGCAGACGCTCAAGTCATCGCTCGTGGCCGACCAATTGAACCTGCTTACCGATCGATTTGTGAATGTTGGGGATCGCATTCAATGCTCCGCCAAGATTCGCTACAACCATTCACCACAGCCTGCGGTTGCTGAAATTTCGGGCACGGATGAGCTACGCGTGACGTTTGCGGATCCGCAGAGCGCGATCACACCGGGGCAAGCGGTTGTGTTGTATGACGGTGACGTCGTGCTGGGTGGTGGGTGGATTCAGCGATCTGCTTAGGCGTTGCCCAGACGCTTCTTCAACTGCTCGATTTCTTCTGCCATTTTTTGCACCTGCACGCGCAACTCGGGCAGCTTGCGAATGGCCGCCTGCTCGCGGAGCGTCTGTCGGCGGGGCAACGCGGGGGTACCCATGACGATTTCACCCGCAGGCACATCTTCCGCAATGGCGGACGTCGCAGCAGCCATGGCACGGTCACCGATTTTCGCGTGATCGCGAACCGCGACCTGTCCCCCGAGCACTACGCCCGTGCCCAGTTCCGCGCTGCCGGCGATGCCCACCTGTGCGACGATGATGCAATGGGGTCCAATCTTCACGTTATGGGCGATCTGCACGAGGTTGTCGATCTTCGTCCCCGCGCCAATCGTCGTCGCAGCAAACTTTGCGCGGTCAATGCAGACGCACGAGCCGATCTCCACATCGTCACCGATAATCACGGTCCCGATCTGCGGCACCTTCGCGTGATTGGTGCCGTTCCAGCGATAGCCGAACCCGTCGGTGCCGATCACCGTGCCCGCATTGATCGTCACGCGGTTGCCGATCGTCACGCGCTCGCGGATGACGGTATTGGGGAAGATCTCACAGTCGTCGCCAAGCTCAACGCTGGCGCCGATATACACGCCCGCATGCAGAACCACGTTCCGCCCGATGCGGCAGTCGTCACCAACGAAAACGTGGGAACCAATGCGCGCGCCTTCCCCGATAGACGCCGACGGCGCGACAAACGCATCGTTACTCTGTCCCAGCGGTGGTCGGGGAATGGGCGCGGCGAAGCGCTTGAGGACGACCGACATCGCAAGGTCGGCGTTATCCACCACGAGACGAACGGGCGCTGTCGCGGAATCGGAGATGTCTTTAGGCAGTGTTACCGCCTTATCGACGATAACCGCTGCCGCGTTTGTCGCAGCGAACTGTTTGACGTACTTATCGTGTCCCAGGAAGGACAGTTCGTTTGCCTTGGCGTCGGTTAGCGTCGCCAGACCGGTGATGAGGGTCGCCGAACTGCCTTTGGGCAGTGGAACGTTCAACATCTCGGCGATGTCGGCAAGCGTGATGGGCATAGAGCAATCCAGAACTGCCGACGGCGATATGGCAAACACAGAGCCCTGCGCGAATGTCTTATTTCGGTGCTGCGGCCTTGTAGTCTGCGTCCACTTTGGCCAGCACATCGTTGGTGGTGTCCACGGCGCCGGCTGTGTACCACACGGACTTCTCTTTGATGAACTGTGTGAACTGCTGCTTGTTTACACCTTCAACACTCTCGGGCATGTCGGGTGACACGTCCGCAAGCACGAGGTCGATGCCTTTGCTCTTGGAAACCTCTGAGATCGCAGACTGGATCTTTTTAAACAACGCCAACGACTGAGCGTTCTCCTTTGCTTCCATGTCGGCGACGGTCACCTTGTCCCATGTCTGCGCCTCGATCTGCGCGGTGCGCAGCTCGCGGTTCTTCTCGGCGAACCCGGCCGAGTCACGCTTCAACTGTTGAAGTTCCTCGTTCAACTTCTGCAACTTCGCCGTCCGCTCGGCGGCGGCTGCTTTGCGCACCTTGTCGTCCGATTCCATCTTCACTTTCAATTCCTGTGTCTCGGCCATCTTCTGGAAGACAACCCCCGGCTTGAACGTCGCCACCTTCACCGCTTGCCCATTGGCGATGGCGGGAGCAAGCAGGGCAACAAAGCCGACGATTGAAAGCAACATGTGACGCATACGATTTTCCTTTTGCGTAAGTGTGTATGACATCCCAGAAGGCAGAAGCTGGTTTTCATTCTGGCTCCTGGCTTCCTCTACTTCTTTCCTATCACTGTATAAACCCAAACGAGAAACTGACATAACTGATGTCGTCGAGATCGCCTTTGGTGATCGGGATACCAAAGTCGATCGCGATCGGCGTTTGGCCCAGAATCGGCAGGGTCAGTCGAACGCCGACACCGACACTGCTGCGAATCTTAGTGATCTGGAACTCGCGCTCAACCGTACCTGCATCGGCAAACACAACACCTCGCAGCGTTTCACCGACGATTGGGAAACCGACCTCGGCTGTGCTGGTGACGATAAAATCACCACCGATCGCGTCGTCGTCGATACCACTGCGCGGGCTGATGCCTCGGTAACCGAACCCGCGAATGCTGCCGACGTTACCGGCGTAGTAGCGCTCAAAAAACGGCGCGTTACCGAAGATGTAGCCGGCGTCAGCCTTCAGTGACAGGATCGTTCGCCGATCGAGCAGATCCTGGTTCAGTGTGATGTGCCCGTCCCACCCGATCGATAGCTTCTGGAATTCGTAGTCCCCACCGAGCGCACCGAAAAACTCGACGCCTACCGTCGTGGCCGTCCCACGGTAGGGGATCAGTCCACGATTGGTCGTATCACGGCGGACGTTCAACCCGACGCTCGTCAGGGCGCTATACCCTTCGGCATCTACAATCTCCGGGGCGCGGTCGGCGAGGTCGTCGATGTTCTCGATGTGGATTTGCTCGGCCCGCAAGCTGAGCTGAGCCGAATGGACGTAGTCAAACCGCTTGCCGAACGACACACGCCCACCCACACGGTTGTCATCGTAATCCTCACGCTGGCGGTCGCGCAGGTAAGCTTCACCCGTAAAGCTGTAGGGCTGGTCGAAGAGGTATGGCTCGGAAAAGCGAATGGACGCGTTGGTCTGTTCGGTCCCCGGTTCGAGCGTGATCTTGAAGTTTTGCCCCGCACCCGTGAACGCCCTGTCGTCCAGGAAATCACTCGGTCGATCAGGCAGATTGCCCAGATCAAAATTCTTCTGCTCAAACGATAAGTTCGCTCCGATACCACCACTGCTGCTAATGCCCGCGCCGATCGAAAAATTGGCGGTGCGCGCTTCATCAACCTCGACAAGCAAGTCGCGCTTGTCAGGGTCATCACCGATCGGAGTCATGCGGACGGATTGAAAATACGGCGTGCCGCGCAGTCGATCCGTCGCGTCGGCGACCTCACCAGAGTTGTAAGTTTGCCCGGGCTCGACGCGCATTTCCCGCAAGACGACCTTGTCCTGCGTCTTCCAGTTCCCACGCACGAGGATTCGACCCAGCGTAAACTTATTGCCTTCCGATACGTCATACACCAGTTCGACCGTGCCAGCTTCACGCTTGAAAACGGTCTTCGGGTCGATACGCAGATACTCGGAATTCTTCCCCTCTGCGTCGTAAATGAAGCCATACGGGCTATACGCCTTCACCACTTCGCGCACGTCGCGTTGGAGCAGTTCGGCATCAAAGTAGCGGCCTTCGGTCAGTCGAAAATCCTTGCGGAGCACTTCGTCCGCGACAGCCTTGTTTCCGCGAAAACTGATGCGGTCGATTTTATAGTGAATACCTTCGTCGATCACGAACTCGACCATCAACTCGGTGTTGTCTGGCGAGAAGACAAGCTTCCGGCCGACGCGCACGTCGAAGTAACCGCGTGCTTCGTAGTACCGACGAAGGGACGCGACATCCTGTTCGATCGTCTCGGCGCTAAAGGTGCCGGGGCTGAAAATCAGGAACCAGCTTGACGTACGAACCTGCCCACGAAGGCGGTCGTCGGAATAGGATTTGTTGCCGATGAACTTGACGTTGCGGATCTTGACGTTGGGCCCCTCGGTCACGTTCATGACTAGCGCGCCACTGTCGGCGAGTGTCTGCTCGTCAATCTCCACGTGGGCAAACGGGTAGTTCCTTTCACGGTAATAGCTGACGATGGCGTCGCGGGAGACGTTGATGCGGAACCGGTCGATCGCTTCACCGGGTCGGACGTCGATCAGCTCGCGAATGGCCGCCTCGTCACCGTTTTTGATGCCTTTGAAGACGACTTGGCCAATCTGCTGCCGTTCTGTGACGGAAAAACTGACGATGACGCCATTGCCATCCGGTGCCGCCTCGACGCGCGCTTCCACATTAGCAAATTTCCGAAGCCCGTATATCCGGCGATAGTCTTCCTCGACCGTGGCCGGGTCGAAGTTCTCACCCTGTTTGGTCCGGATTAAGTTCAGGATGACCGCAGTGGAGACCTGGGTGTTGCCGACAATGCGCACCGCCGCGATCGGTCGACCGGTGAGTTCGGGGGAGACGATGGAGCCGGCAGCGGGGGGTGTGGACGGAGCAGTTGTGGGTGCCGGAGCGAGCGGACCGGTCTGCGCAAAGGACGGTGACGCACCCGCGCCGATCGCCAAGGCCGTTGCCGCGGCGATCATCATGATCCACCGCGACGAAGTGTGATGACTGGTCACGCGCGTCGCCCGTTCTGCAAAATTCGCACCGATGAAACGTCCCGCCGCCAAGCCCAGCGGTGGGTGGTGGGGCAGTGTAGCTCGGGGGTATGGCTTGTCAAAGCCGGCAACTCGCGCAGCCGCTTGCCGTTGCGCTGATTCTCCTCAATAATCGCCGATTCGACGCCAAACCCTGAGCACCCATGACTTCAGCCGAGATTCGCAAACAGTTCATCGAATTCTTCGTTCAAAAGCACGGCCACACATTCGTGCCGAGCAGCTCGGTCGTGCCCCACGACGACCCCACGCTGCTCTTCACCAACGCCGGTATGAACCAGTTTAAGCCCATCTTCCTCGGCCAGGAAAAGCGCACGTATAGCCGGGCCGTCAACACGCAAAAGTGCATCCGCGCCGGTGGCAAGCACAACGATCTCGACGATGTCGGCCGGAGTCGCAGGCATCACACCTTTTTCGAAATGCTCGGCAACTGGTCGTTCGGCGACTATTTCAAGCGCGGTGCGATTGAGATGGCGTGGGAACTGTTGACGAAGGTTTGGAAACTCGACCCCACGCGGCTGCACGTCAGTTGCTTCGAAGGCGATGAAAAGAACGGCGTCCCGCGCGACACCGAGGCGGCTCAAATTTGGAAAGAGGTCGCCGGTCTGCCGGACGACCACATCCATTACTTCGGCAAAGACAACTTCTGGGAAATGGGCGACACCGGCCCGTGCGGTCCCTGCACCGAAATTTACTACGACCGCACGCCCGACAAGTCCGGCGGCCCGCTCGTCAACGGTGAAGACCCGCGCGTGATGGAGATCTGGAATAACGTCTTCATCCAGTACAACCGAAATGCCGACCGCAGCCTGACCGTCCTGCCCGCCCAGCACGTTGATACGGGCATGGGGTT
Organism: Tepidisphaerales bacterium; assembly: GCA_038223165.1. GTDB lineage: Bacteria > Planctomycetota > Phycisphaerae > Tepidisphaerales > Tepidisphaeraceae > DASYHQ01. The sequence goes on along the minus strand of JBBRHE010000002.1, from coordinate 2,287 downwards.
CGAGCGCATCTGCCAGGTGCTGCAGGACAAGCAGAGCAACTACGAGATCGATTTGTGGGACCCCTTCTGGGCCGCCTTGACGACGCTTAGCGGGTTCACCTACGGCGGGAAGTTCCCCAAAACCAACGCCGCCGACCCCGTCGCCGAGGCCGCCGACTCGCAACTGCGCCACGACATCGCATTTCGCGTGATCGCCGACCACGTGCGATGCCTGACCTTCGCGCTCACGGATGGCGCCGTGCCGAGCAACGAAGGCCGCGGATATGTGCTACGCCGAATTTTGCGCCGCGCGGTGCGGTTTGGGCGACAGCAGTTGGAACTAAAGGACCCGTTCCTGCACGCACTGGTGCCGGTTGTTGTCGATGCGATGGGTGATGCGTTTCCGGAGTTAAAGAAGAATCCGCAGAAGGTCGCGGAACTGATCAAAGACGAGGAGAACAGCTTCGGGCGTACGCTGGACCGTGGGATCGAGCTGTTCGATGAAGCTGCTAGTCGTTCCTCAGGAAACTCGATTCACGCGAGTGACGCCTTCAAACTCCACGACACCTACGGCTTCCCCATCGACCTTACCCGCATCATGGCCGAGGAGCGCGGCATGACGGTTGACATTGCCGGCTACGAGAAGCTGATGGAAGAGGCGCGCGAGTTGGCGCGAAAGGGTGGGAAGACGGAGGCTTCCACGTTGACGACGCTTCCGCCCAGCGCTTTGGAGCAACTGCGCGAACGCGGCGTCGGGCCGACGGACGATTTGGAAAAATACGGCTACGAACAACTGCGCGCGAAGGTCGTCGCGATCTGGAACGGCAGCGAGCTGGTCGACTCGATTACCGTGGGGGGTGACGCGTCGGTGGCGCTGATTCTCGACCGGACGAATTTTTATGCGGAGATGGGCGGTCAGGTCGGTGATGTCGGCAGCATCGTGACGGCCGGTGGTGGGTCGTTTGACGTCGAGACCACCCGCGCGGTCGGGGGATACGTGCTGCATGTCGGCCGGGTGCGCAGTGCTGAAATCGTCGTCGGTAAGGCAGCGGGCGCGACGCATGGTCTGGCTCGCACCGCGACCGAGAAGAATCACACCTCGACCCATCTGGCCAACTGGGCCTTGCGTGAAACGTTTGGTGACGCCATCCAGCAGAAAGGGTCTCTGGTCGATCCGGAAAAACTTCGTTTCGACTTCTCGCATGGGAAGTCGTTAACAGACGACGAGCTGGCGAAGGTCGAATCGCTCGTTTCGACGGCGATCGAGAAGAAGCTGCCCGTCTACGCCAGGGAAGTGCCTCAAGAGCAGGCGTTGAAGATCAATGGTTTGCGCGCCGTGTTTGGTGAGAAATATCCGCCAATGGTGCGCGTCGTCAGCATCGGGGCGCCGGTGGACGAACTCATCGCGGACCCGACAAACGATAACTGGCGGCAATACTCGATCGAGTTCTGCGGTGGCACGCACCTGAAGGACTCGGCTGAGGCGCAGGGGTTTGTTGTGACGGCGGAGGAATCGGTCAGCAAGGGCATTCGTCGACTCGTCGCGCTAACCGGTGATGCCGCGAAGAAGGCAAACGAGCTGGCGACCGATCTGGACGCCGCGATCACCAACGCGAAGTCGGCCGGTGAGGCAAACCTCGCCGCTGAGATCGCGACGGTCCAAAAACTTCTCGCAGCGACGGGACTGCCCTTGCGCGCCAAGCGTCGGGGGCAGACGGCTATCACAGAATTGCAGTCGAAGCTGAAGTCGTGGGAGAAGTCGCAGAAGGCTTCACCGGCTGGCGGGGGTGTTGATGCCGTTGCGATTGCCGGTGAACTGCTGGCTACAGCGAGCGACCTTGCGGGTGGTAAGCTGATCGTCGGCACGATTCCCGGTGCGACCAACGACGGCCTGCTGTCGGCGTTCGACTCGTTGCGGAAAAAGGCTCCGAGCTACGCGATCCTGATCGCTGCGGTGTCCGACGACAAGGTCAGTTTCCTCGCAGCGGTCAGTGACGACCTGATCGCCAAGGGCCTGAAAGCCGGTGACTGGATTCGCGAGACCGCCAAGGTCGCCGGTGGTGGTGGAGGCGGTCGGCCCAACATGGCACAGGCGGGTGGGAAAGACCCGTCGAAGACCGACGATGCCCTTGCGACCGCGAGGGCATTCGCAACTTCGACGGTGAAGTGAAAAAGTAACGATGAAAAGAAGGATGAAGGATGAAAAGTCGCGCGATGCGCGCTTCTCATCATTCATCCTTCATCCTTCATCCTTGTTTTTATCCTTACGCCTTTACAGCGCCTGCTAGTTCTTCTCGCCGGTGCGAAT
>JBBRHE010000001.1:0-53733 GCA_038223165.1 Tepidisphaerales bacterium | reverse complement strand
TGGGCGTGATAGACGACCTGCACGATCCGTCGCGTTCGGTGGGAATATCCGATCCACACGTCACGGCCGGGCGGTTCGGGCTCGACGTACAGCCGGGCGACCGACCAATCGCCATCAGGCTGCCGTTCGATCGATTCGTCGAACGCCAACTGCCCCACCTCGTTGCGCATCGCGGTGCTGACGAGCGCGACGGGGTCCGCCTTGGTGCTCACCGTCTGCCATCGCACACCGAGGCGATCACGGTCCAGGTCCGCCAGCGAGATAAAGCCCTTGTCGAAGTCGCCTTCGATCTTCACGGGCGACCATTCGCCCGGCACGCCGAGGCGCAAACCCTGCCAGACCAGAGGCGACGCCGTGCGTCGCGTGCCGAGCGTGGAAGGCGAAGTTGGTTCGATTGTGGTTGCCATGAAGGTCGTTTGCCGCGTGACGCGAAGCTAGCCCGGCAGCAGGTTGATTGCCTCGTACGAGTATCCCATCGAGTTGCGGATGATGCTGACGATAAGCCAGAACGACGCGGCCGCCGCTTCACCCAGGATCAGGCCGATGAACAGCGGGCGGGCGCGCTTGAACATGTCCGAGCCACCGAACCGCACGATGATGACCTTGGCAAGCCATCCGAGAAAGATGCTGAACCAGATTCTTTGCGCTGGGTAACTGAAACAGGTCAGCAGTCCGATCGGGTGCAGTGGCCAGTTCAGGTAACGCAATCGCAGGAGGCTTAGCGCACCACTGACCCCCGCGCCGATCGCGAGGTACAACGGATGGCTGTGCGATTCCTTGGGCCCGTTGTTAGGCGGTTGAAAGTTAAGCGTCGGGCCGAGGATCTGGCTGTTCGGTGTGGCGTTGACGCCGTAACCATTCAACGGCGACTGCGGTTGACGGTCGAGCGTGGAGCCGTACGAGTACTCGGCCCAGAGCGTGCTGGCGCCGGCGACGAGGAACCCGACGATCAGCGCCAGCACGAGCGTTGCGAACACGCCGTACCCGTGACCGCGGCTAGTCTTTCCACCACGTCCACCACCGTCGTCTTTGGCGTCATCGAACGCGGCCATGTCGGTCACGCGTAGCGCGTGGATCGCGAATGGGGGCAGCGCCTCGCGCACGTCGTGGGCGAGCGTGCCCCCGATCATCCCGCTCCAGAAGCTGGTCGGCCCGGTCGGACGGGTCGCCATCGAAGCTGGCAGGTCCTGCAGCGCGTAGACCCAGGGCCGGTCGAGCGGGATGCTCAACTGGACGAAGATCAGGCCCGTCTCGGCGACGATGCGCGCCAGCACGAGGTAGAACAGCCCTAGCATCGCGACGATGACGACCGCGCCCGCAAACGTCACGCCCACCGCCAGCAGCCACGCGACCGTGCCCGCCAGGCACGCGAGCAGGCCCCAACCAGCCAGCGCGTAAGGCAGGTAGCGCCCGCGCGGGTCGTCGGCGCGGCCGCGCCGGATCATCTGTCGCCACACGACGGCCCATTGTCCGCGACCAATCCAGAGGACGGTCATCGCGAAGGGGATCAACGCGCCGAGCCACAGGTCGGTTTGACGTGCCGAACTGTTGAAGTCCCCTCCAAACGCCGCGAACTGCACGACCGTCAACTGCAAGAGTACCGCGTAGAAAAACCACAGGCTGAACGCGACGTTCGACTGGATGAAGAACGCAAACCCGATCACACAGAAGTAGAGCGTCTGCGACTTGAACCCCCAGGTCATGTACGACCAAGGTGGGCTGGTAAACAGGTTGCCCAGGTCAAAGCTGATCGGCAACTCTGGCCAGTGTTCCGCATCGTAGCGGTGCAGCCCGTTAAACGCGTGGAATGTAAAGACCGACGCTGCCGCGATCCAGAACCCCCAGTTGCGAAACAGCGCGTTGAACGACCGGCCTGGTGCCGGTGCCTCGATCAGGGATAGATAGACGCTGGCTAGCGGGAATGCGAGCCGCTCGTTCTCCACCCACTGCCTGCGCACGATGACCGACGCGAACAGTACCGCGCCGTAGATGCACGCGAGCAACGCGCCCCACCCGATGGCCGGCCGCACCCACGCGCGGAAGATGCGGCCCCAAGCCCCCTCCTCGCCAAGGGGAATACGGTTGCGGTAGTACTTCACGACGTCGTCCTTGGCGATGTCGGATGTCGACGTCCCCTCGAACGTCGGGAACGCCCACTCGGGCAAATTCAGGTCGGCAACGACGCGCGCGTAATCGACGTTAGCGTCTGCATGGTAGTGGACGTTGGCCAGGTGCGCCGGCAGGTACCGCATCAACCCACTGCTCGGCAACGTGCAGCTGACGAGCGTCATCCCCATCGCCACCGCTAACTCGCCGGTACCGAACGCCCAGCGTGGACGCCATCGCCACAGCGGGGCGTTCACGAGCATCACCACAGCGCCGAAAAACAACAGCAGCCCGACCGGCATGAAGTTGCCCACGAGAAACGTGTTGGCCAGGACAAAGTCGTTGTACGGCGTCAGGCCGCAGATGAAGAGCACGCCGAGCAGTCCGAGCAGGACGCTGCGCACATTCAGAGCACGACGGGCGGGGATGATTTCAGGTCGATCGGACATTCGAAGATTTTCGATTGCCGACGTGGGAGGGTCAGTTCGCGATCGAAGGACAGTGCCGTCCAATCGCAGATCAACCATCGCATGTCGGCAACCTCCCTAATAGGTTGCCTGGAACACACTCTTGCTCATGAAGACTAAGCCGAGGCTCAACATCATCACCAGCCCCACACCGCACCCGTAGCCCGCAAAGAACACCACGCGGTACTGCGGCCACATGTCGCCGAACTTCTTGGCGAAGATGTAGCGACCGAGCAACGCGCCGATGAACTGTGGCACGATGACGTCCGGCGTGCTCTGGTCCAACCCGCGGATCACGCCGTAGACCAACAGGATCGGCAGGCCAAAGAACGACATGCTCGCGTACGTTCCCAACGCCAAAAGCAGCCCCGCGCCCAGGTAAATGACGTTAAACGCCTCGTAGAACGGACCGTTTTCCCCACCGGGCAGTGTGCTGCTCATGATGATCGCCTGGCGGTAGGCGTTCACTTCCCAGAACTGCTGGGCGTAGGGGAACGCGCTGCTCGGCACCGGCGCGATCTGCCAGATGAACTGGCTGAACACGAGCGTCGCGACGATCACGATCGGCATGACGAACGCCTCGGCCTTGATCATGCTGGTGATCTTCGTGCCGGTGAGTTCGGTCTGGCGGAAGTAGACGGTCTGCGCCCCATAGTTGTACGCAGGGAACGGCGCGAACCAGATCGCGGCCCCTTGGTAGCCAGTGAGGATGAATGTCGCTTCGCGGACGAACGGCACCTGCACGGTCATGCCGACGATGCCCTCCATGCGAGCCGACACATAGCTGATGATCGGCGTGTAGACAAAACCGTAAAACGCCAGCACGGCCAAAAGCGTCATCGAGACGGGGCTGTTGGCGGGGTTGTTCTGGTGTGCTTTGTCCAGCAACCACCACGCGAGCGCGATCGTGACGCACATCGAGCCGACGTAAATCAGAACGCCGATCCAGAGCGAGATGTCCCCGCGCCCGGCCGGTGGATTGAAGAGATTACGCCATTCGATCGTCGCAGTGCCGCTTTCGTCGATCGACTGCTTTTTGCGACGCAGGCCACTGAAGACGTGCCAGAAGCCGATCGCCGCGATGGCGCCGGTCAAGCCGAGGCCGAACGAGAGGTAAAAATCGAGATAGTTCGCGTTGATCGTCGCGATGGCGGGCGTGCCGGGTGCCCAGGTCTTGAGGATGCCGGTTTGGTAGAGGACGGGGTTGATCGCCATCGTGAAGATCAAGCCAGCCAACCCGCCGACCATCGCCCAGAACGGCAACACCATGCCCGCAAGCACAAGGCCCAAGTTAAAGCTGAGCATCATCGGCACGGCGGGCAGGAACGACTGTGTGTTCGTCGTCAGATCCTTAAACGGGATCGGGAAGATGCTGATGCCCTCAGGCAGGAACGCACCGGTAACGGCCGGCAGCGCAAGGTAGACGGCGGCGAAGACCATGCCTAGCATCGAGCCGAACGAGAAGACGCGCCACCGCCAGGTCTCCTTTCCACCGGATGCATCCGCCAGCGCGGTGATGCCTTGAGCGCCGACGGGGGCCATTGGGAAAGGGAGTTTCTCGACGTCGCTGGTAAGCCGGTACATTACGTACCCGAGCCCGAAGTGATCGACGCGCTGTAGAACCTGGCCGAGCGCCATCAAGCCAATCGGTACCAGCCACGCAGAATGGAAGAACGACCGCTGACCAAGAATATCCGGATTTGACGGCGCAACCCAACTGGGGATTTTGTCGGCGATTCCAAACGATCGAAACGCATCGCTCTGAACGAGGAACTGGTTCCACAACAACCCAGACCCGTTCACGACCGCCGCCCCGGCCATGTAGTAGAGGACGTAAATCTCCGGCCGGCGCAGCGTCGTAAACGAGCGGCGCGCGACCTCGATAAACAGGATAATCGTCACCCACTGTGCCGCAGACCCGACGTCCTGCCCGACGACCAGCGACATGTACATGCTCGCCGGCGTCATGATGAGCCCGACGAACAGCGCGCCGATCATGGCCTTGTAGCCAAAACCCTCCTCCCAATGGTCAGGGGCGGGCATCAGCTCGCGGAATTGTTTGAGTTCGAGATCTTCTTTCATGCAATCAGGCTCAAAATGCGTTGTTCACCGCAGAGACGCGTACACCAAGTGAAGTCAGGAAACTTGCCCACGAATCCGCACGAATGGAACACAAATGAGAAGTGGCAAGCCCAATCCATCCGTATTCATTCGTGTTTCCTTCGTGCCAATTTGTCGGAAGGCACACTTTTTTCTTCTCGGCGTCTCGGCGTCGGTGCGGTGCATCATTCTTTATCCCAACCTAACCGCTTCACCCGCCGACGTCGTCACGACTCGATCGGGCACATCGGCAAACAGGCGTTTGCTTTCTTCGACGAAATCCAGCATGCGCTGGGGTGACAGCGACCGCCAGGACAGGAACTGTTTGCGCAATTCGGTCAGGAACGTGCGGTTCATGCGGTACCAGCTTCCGTCGTCGCCACTGAGGCGTTGAAGGTAGACGTTGACCTCGTAGATCTCAGGAAACTCACCGGGGTGGATCATCAGCATGAGATGTTGTCGTACACCGAGGTCGAACGGTGTCAGCCAGATGACGGTCTTGAGCCCGCGGCTGGTGCGGCCTTGCTCGTCGGTGAAGACGAAAGTCTCGACTTTTCCCGCGCTGAACTTGCCGATGCTCCCTTCCTGGTGCGCCTCGAAGAACTCCGCTAAATACGCCAGCGCGCCGTCGGCGGCGGTTTTGTTGATCGTGAAGGGGAGAACGGCGCGAATTTCATCGTCCTTAGGCAGTGGCACACGCCAACTTCGCTCGATGCTCGGCGCGGCGATCTTGCTGGCAAGCCTTGCAGGGACCAGCGCGCTCAGCAGCACGATCAGCAGGATCAACCCCATCGTCAGCATCGCGCTGCTGCCACTGTAGTTGAGCGTCACACCACCGAGCCAACCAAGCTTCAGCAGGGCTGTGCCGACCCCCTGTCCGATGATGTAACCGAAGACAGTGCCGATCAGGCCATACGTCATCGCCTCTGCAACGAAAAGCGCCCCAACGTGCAGCGGCGCCAACCCAAGCGAGGTGTAAACGTGAATCTCTCGCCGGCGCTCGGCGATCGAGCCCATCATCGTGTTGAAGATGATCAGCCCCGCAATCGCCAGCGGCACCGCAACTTGCCCCGCCCCGCTCACGCTGGCGAGGTTGCTGGCGGTCACGAGCTTCACACCGTCTTCGTACCCCGCGAATGTCGTAACGGCGAAGCGCCGTGTAAGTTCGTCGCTGAGTTTCTCGACCGTTTTGAAATCGCTCGCTCGCAGCGCGACGCTGCGCAGTGACGCTAGCGGCAGTTGCTGCGCCACTTCGGCCGACACGATCGCGAACCGGGTCGACGACAGGTGTTCGTACGCCCCACCCGATGCCTCGCTCGCAGCGACGTCGTCACTGACGTCGAGGTCTTCCAGCGCGCTGTCGGACAACTTTCGGCCACCCGCGTCGAGCGCGCCACTGCTGTACTTCAACGGCGCCAGCGACTCACCACTAAGCGTGACGACCTTCTGGTCGAAGTCATCGGCGTCGAAGATGGAAGCGACCTTCAAGTCCAGCCCGCCGATCTTGACCGTGTCCCCCTCCTTCACCAGCAGTTGCTCCGCTATCGAACCGCTGAGGAAGATGATGTCTTTTTCCTTTTGCAGACGAGCGAACTTGTCCTTGCCGATTACCTCGTCAATCTTCGACACGCTCGTCTCGGCTGGTGTGACTCCCAGCAGCGCCTGCGCGACAAACACGCGCGGTGGCTTGCCGTCGAGGCCACCGGCGACGATGTGGATCTGCTCGTTCGGGTCGAACGCGTTCACGTTCCACCATCGCTGGGCGATCGGTTGATTTCCCAGCACGGCGGCGAGGTTGTCGAGGACGACGGTGGGCATCGGCCGGAAGCCGCGCTGGCGCAACATGAGGCCCGGATGAGACGAATCGACACCCGCCGGCAACGCACTGGTGCCGACGAACCGGCTGGCGCTGGTGAAGCACAACACAGCGAACGTAATCAGCACGACCGTGATGCTCGTCAGCACCGTGCGAAACTTACGTTTGCGCATGTTCGCGATGCCCAGCACCACGGCGCTCATGAGCACGCTGGCCCGCGCGAAGCTTGCGCCCTCACTGGTCCCGCGCCCGCTGCGAATGCGCTTCAGTTCCGTGTCAAACTTCCCATACAGCACCCACATAACGACGGCAGACATGAGAATGATCGCAAAGGAAAGGATGATCACCAGCGGGCTTGAGCTGATCTTAAACGCCGGGTGAAAACTCCAGAGCGCCGCAGTCATGATCATAAAGATGAAGAACGTGCCTGCGATCTGCTTGTAGATGTTGGGTGACGCGATCACCAGCCGTTCCATGCAGAACGAGAACGGCACGCAGAGCAACAGCAGGAAGATAGCCGCGCGGACGACGTCGCTCGCCATGTCCTGGGCAGCCTGGTAAACGCGGGCCTCGTCGGCCCAAGCGCCGTTGGCGTTGGCCGTGACACCTGCGCCATCGTCGGCGATTACGGCAGACTTGGCGGTCTTAATTCGTTCGGCGGACTCGGCGTGCAGACTGTCGACCAGGTCACTGCTGACACCCGCCTTGCGATAGTCGGCCAACCGCTTGGCATCGAGCTTTGCAAAATCCTCGACCGTCGCCAGTGACAGTGGCCCGAGGTCGTTCAACTCGGGCACGGTGTAACCCAACGCCCCTTCACCCACGCCACTGCCCATCGCGGTGGGGTCGATGTTCAGCAACATCAGGCGATTGCCAACGCGCCCGTATCGGAACAGCAACATCGCGCGCAACGACGGTTCGACGAAACCGGCGAGCATCTGGTCGCGGATCAGGAAGCTGAACTTCTGGGGCTCAGCGTTGCGCCGCGCGTCGAGCGGGATGACCTCACCGAGCGACTGCAGGAAGCGCGGGTCGTACAGGCCGAACAGCGAGAACTCGGCGCAGTCGAAGACTACGCTGCGCATTCTCGTGTTGTCCTGCCGCAGGTCGGCGAACCACTTGATGTCACCGGCACCTTTGCCCAGGTCGCTCGCCGCGATGATGCGCCCCGTACCGGGCTCGGGTTTGTAGACGTGGATCGCCAAGCCGTTCTGATCACCGTTGCGCGGGATGCCCTCGATGAGATAGCGTCCCTCGGCGTCGCATCTCAGCAGTTCGCTTCGTCGCATGCCGAGCACCGAAGGCAGGGACTTGAGCGACGGGATCTTCCCGCTGCCATTATTCGCGTAGTAGTAAGTCGTGTAGAACCCCTCGCGCGGCAGGTCGGGCACGGGCCGACCGGACGCCAGGCCCACCACTTGCCCACGGATCTCACCGAGGTCCCACTTCAATTCGACTTGGCCGACGAACTTCGGATCCGCTAGTGCGGGACGGAAGATCGCTTCTATTGCTTCCAGTTGAGGGAGGATGACGTTGCGAACCTTGTCGACTGACAGGTTCGCCAAGGTATCTGCCGGAGTGTCGCGGCGCAGGCGCAGGTCGTCCAGCGTCATCATCGTCAACCCGGGCACCCCCCAGGCCATGCTGGTCTCAGAACCGATCAGCATTGGCGTGGAGTGCCAGCTTTGGGGCAAGCGCGAGTTGTTGAGCGGTTCGAGGTCGACGACGGCTGCGGTCTGCCTGACCCAATCGCCACCCCTGCCATCGGCGGACGACTTCTGCTGACGGGCAAACCAGTCGCGAAATTCCTGGATCTGACTGATGTTGGAAGACCGCTGGGCATAGCCATAGAACATCGGCCCCATGCGCACACCGGCGTCGGACAAATCAATTGCAACGAGCAGTTCGATCAGACGTGAGTTGTTGGCCTTAATGCTCGGGTCCGACGGGCGATTCAGCCGGCTGGCGAGCCATTGGTACAGCTCGATCCGACGTTCCAGAATGGCCCGGCGGTCGGCGTAGTCCTGCTTCAACCCACGCTGTCCATCAGCGCCGGTCAGGCGATTCATCAGCTTCTGCAGGTAGTAGTCGACGAGGGGGCGATTCTCGGGTTTGACCAGGTCCGCCGGTCGGTGCTCGAACGCCGCGCGAACACCACTGATGCGGATGCTCTCGTCTTCCAGTTGCCGAACGGTCCCCTCGACACCGGCGGCCCGCTTTTCTTCATCGGTGAACAGTCGGTAGCGAAACAGTTGCTCCTGCTTGGCTGTCGTATCGGTTTCAATCAGCTTGCGCAGGCGGTCGATGAGCAATCGATCGGCCGTCGGGTCGATTGACTGGGGTGCCGTCATCAGTGTCTGCACACGGGTGGTGTGGTCGGCGGTGAGCTTTTCGTCGACCTCCATCGTCGTCAGCAGGCTCTGCCATTTGCCCGGTGGCTCGGCCAGCGCCATAAGCAGGTTGCGCGAACCGAGTTGTTGAATACTATCGGCACCCGTGAAGACAATGAGAACGGGTCGGTCGGCCGGTTGCGCCGCAAACGTGCGCGCCAGTGCCAGGCCCGCAGCGGTCTGCACGGCTTGCCCGGCACCACTGGCGAGGTCGGGCACCAGGCCACTGGCTTCGAGCGGCACTGAGAACGTGATGGCCGCGGGATTGGCCGGCTTGTCCCAGCCTTGGGGCTTATCGATGCGAGGCTTGATAAAGGCGTACAGGTTGACCGCCGACACCTGCCGCCAGTTCAGCACCGATTTGAGCGTCGCGGCATTTTCGTTCCCAGCAAGCTGCCCGGCCTTGATCGCGTCGGCTAACGCCCCTGCGGGCACGTAGAAACGTGGCATGTTGACCGGCAGTTGCAGGTCATGCGAGCGTAAGTCGAAATTGGTCGTCTTGTCGTCCCCCAGAACGATGATGGCCTTAGCGCCGAAATACGCGACCTGCTGCCAGCGCGGCCCCGCCGTCGCGTTAATGGCGGCGATTTGCCCACGGATCGAGGCGGGCTTGATTTCGGCAGGCGTCGCGTCACCCACATACACCACTCGACCGCTGATCCCTTCGGTGGGCGTTCCATTTAGTCGCACCCCGGCCGGCCAAAAGGGGTAGACGTCGTGCGTCGCACCCCCGGCGATCGCGAGGGTCGCCGACGATGTCTGCGGAACGACGACCGGATATTCGTGTCGACGAACCTCGACGCCCTCCCCAAGCGCTTCCAGAGTCGCCTGAACATAGCGAACCGTTGCGGCATAGCCATCAGAGCCGATCACGCGCGACGTCGGTGTCGCGATCGCTCGCAGATCTGCCTCGTATGTCTCAGCGTTGATCTCAGCCCGTACCACTCCCGGCAGCGCGAAGCTGGCAAACAGTGCGACGAGACAGAGTGCAGTCAGCCAATACGTCCGCCCGTTGCATTGGAGTTTCGGCGGACATTGGGCCGATAGAATAGGGACTAGCAGGACTGCCTCCGTCTTTGTGCAGGCATCGATGGGTCTGTTCCGTGCCTGTTGTACATCAAATCTGTAACTCCTGTTGTCGTTTTTGCCAAATGGCGCGACGCTGAAAAATATTCGACGCCGAAAAGTATTGCCTCGTTTTTTCGCGTTTGCGTCCAAATTGACAACAACTATCGGTCGGTGATAAAAGAGTCTCGCATACGGCATACGGTATGCTACGACTCGCTTACCCTGCCGAATGGGGCAGTTCCGGCATAGTTTAGATCTTGCGATGCAGTGTCTTGCAGAAGGGATTACAGCCCCCGTTGCATCCGCGCATCGCGACCCTTCGCAGGTCAAATGCCAATGGATTGGCAGATCTACCCCGGCCCGCTACTGATCACGTCAGACGTCATTGAAGGCAGTGACATTCTATGAACAGCTTTTCTTCCGTTCGCCAGACCGTTTCGCTCGCCACCCCGCACAACGAACGCCGTCGCGACAATCGAAAACCGATGCAGCACAAGGCGACACTGACTGTCCTTGATGGAGCCAATGCCAACTCCGTCCACGACATCCAAACGCGCGACCTGTCGTTCAGCGGCGTGTCGTTCCTGCTGAAGGAGTCGCTGGCCGTCGGACAAACCTGCCGGATGGACGTCAAAGCCAACGGTTCACCGGCAGCGTCACACTTGTGTGAGGTCGTCCGCTCTCGCCCCCTCAGCAACGGCAAGTTTGAAATGGCCGTACAGTTTCGCAAAGCGCTTTAGTAATTGGTAACCCCTGCAGATTCAGCAGTTAACCTAATTTCGCGCAGGAACTGCGTGACGGACCGACCATTTCGAGTTATTGCGACAGACCAAGTTGAAAATTCCGTTGAGCGATCGAACCTTTGGTCGATAGAAACCATACGGATTATCGGCAAGGCTGTCGAAGGGGACAGCTCAATACGGGGCGAAATCTGTACGGAGTATTCCTATGTCGGCTGATGGTTTTGAGACGCTGGACGTGAACCATGTGGGCAGTGGGCTGGCGAGGTTGCACGAGAAGATCGTGCGTCATCGTTCGCGTGTCGAGATTACCCGCAATGGCTGCGACGAGCGGTGCGTCATCATCACCAAGAGCGAGTTGGACAGCCTCGAAGAAGCCCTCTCGATCCTGGCCGACACCGAAGGCTTCAAAGCGATGCACGCGCAGGTCAGCCAAGTCGCAGTCGACCACGGCCCGACCGTCAGCGCCTGAACGACGCCATCACGATGAACGATAGCACCCGGCCTGACAGCATATTGCCGTCAGGCCGATTCGTTGGATGACTTCCCCGCAACCGTCTCAGATCCTCCCCTTCGATTCAGGGCTGCTTATCTGTTAAGATCAACTGTCTACCAACGTGCCTGACCGCCAGCGAACCATTTTGAAGGAAGTCTCATTTACCGGGCCAGGCCTGTTCTCAGGTGAGCCCTCGACGTTGACATTCGCGCCCGCCGAGGCTGACAGCGGCATCACCTTCGTTCGCGAGCAGGACGGTAAGTCTGCTCGGATTCCGGCATTAGTGACAAATGTCCTAAAGCGCCCCCGCCGGACCTGCCTGAAAAATGGTACGCTCTGGGTCGAGACCGTCGAACACGCCATGGCCGCGCTGGCGGGAATGGGGGTCACCAACGCCAACGTGCGGGTCAGTGGTGGGCTAGCGGGTGAACTTCCCTCGGCCGACGGGAGCAGCCTGCCGTTCGTCGACATGCTGACCAGCGCCGGATTCACCGATCAAGGCGCAGCGCTGGAACCGTTAATCATCAAAAAGCCCATCCAGGTCACCAGTGACTCGGCCTCCATCGCCGCCCTTCCGGGGCCGACCGACCGGCTCGAGATCATCTACGACTTCGAGGCCCCCGCCCCGGTCGGTCGACAGACGGTAGCGTTCACGCTCGGTGAGGACGATTTCGCGACCCTCATCGCCCCGGCCCGGACATTCTTGTTCGAACGCGAGGCCGAGGAAGCCAAGGCACGCGGCATTGGTAAACACCTGACCACGCGCGACCTGCTGGTCATCTCAGCCAACGGCCCGATCGACAACGCCTTCCGCTTCGCCGACGAGTGTGCTCGCCACAAGGTCCTGGATCTTATCGGAGACCTGCGGTTGGTCGGTCGACCCATCTTCGGGCGCATCATCGCGTCGCGAAGCGGACATGCGCTCAACCACGTGCTGGCCCGCCGACTGATGGAACAGCAGGACGTCACCGACCGCCAGGCGCTGTTCCAGCGCGACGCGGTGATGGACATCCGTAAGATTCAACGGCTGCTGCCTCACCGTTATCCGATGCTGCTCGTCGACCGCGTCCTGTCGATGGAGGGTGACGAGAAAGCGATCGGCATCAAGAACGTGACGTTCAACGATATCTTCTTTCAGGGTCACTATCCGGGCACCCCGATCATGCCCGGCGTGCTGATTGTCGAGGCGCTCGCGCAGCTCGGTGGCCTGTTGCTCAGCCGAAAGCTGGAACACACCGGCAAGCTTGCGGTCCTGTTGAGCATGGATAAGGTGAAGATGCGGCATCCGGTCGTACCCGGGGACCAGCTGATGCTGGAGGCTGTCACCGTTCGCGTGAAGAGCCGTACCGGTCACGTCCGCTGCAAGGCTTTCGTGTTGGACAAACTGGCCTGCGAAGCGGACATCAAGTTCATGTTGGTCGATGCGGAACCGGTCTAGGAATAAGGATGAAGGGTGAAGGATAAAGGATGAAACAGGATCGATTGAGCCCGGCAGGGCTTTTTGCATCCGTCATCCTTTAGACCTTACCCTGACCAGTTAGATGCCCAATATCTCCTCCCATGCTCTTGTCGACCCGGCTGCACGCGTTGCAGACGATGTGGTGATCGGTCCGTTCTGCGTCATTGGTCCTGGCGTTACGATCGGGGCAGGTTCGGTCCTGTACAATGGCGTGACGATCTCCGGCAACACGACGATCGGGCGCAACAACACGTTTTTTCAGAACGCGGTCATCGGTGGCCCGCCGCAAGACAAGAAGTTCAAGGGTGGGGAGAACATCCGCGTCGAGATCGGTAACGACAACATCTTCCGTGAAAGCGTGACGATCCACGCCGGCACGGAGGCCGGGGGTGGCATCACCCGGCTGGGCAACAACAACATGCTTCTGGTCAACGCGCACGTCGGTCACGACGCGAACGTTGCCGACAACTGCACGCTGATCAACAACGCCATGCTTGGTGGGCACGTCATCCTCGGGAACAACGTGACGCTCGGTGGTTGCGCCGGCATCTTCCAGCGCGTGACGCTCGGCGAGTTCTGCTTCATCACGGCATACAGCCGAATCACACACGACGCGCCACCGTTCATGAAGATCGACGGTCCGAACATCGTGCGTGGCGTGAACGTGGTCGGTCTGCGTCGCGGGGGGTTCTCAAATTCCGACATCGAAGCGATCGACGACGCCGCCCGCCGACTCTTCTACTACCGCGAGAAACCCTTCGCCGCCGCCATCGCCGAGTTCGACACCATGAACGGCATGAACCCACACGTTAAAACCCTCATCGAGTTCATGCGCCGCCGCGACCAGGGCAAAGGCGGTCGGTATCTCGATGGTCTGCCACGGCACTAACGGGTCTTTGTTCTCATTTTTGCTGGCACGGACATTCTTGTCTGCATCACCCGCCGGCATTTTCCCTCTGCCGTAGGACAGGCATTCCTGCCTGTCTCTCCCCCGGACTTAATTGTCCCAGAAAAGGCCTGAAGAGGTACCGGCAAGAATGCCTATAGCACCAATATAGAGCCCGGGGGGAGAACGGGGGGACAGACAGGCAGGAATGCCTGTCCTACATAAGACCGGACGGTGGAAGCGGGACCAGAGCTACTCTTCCTGCACTACCACAATGTCGTCCGGGTGCAGCTGGATGTAGACCTCATCCCCCACGTGCAGGGCTTCGGTCAACCCGCTTTCGTTCGCGACGACCGCGGTCAGTTCCCGGCCACTGGGCGTGCGGAGCAGCAACTCGTCGATCGCGCCCCTGAACAGTTCTTCCTCCACGGTTGCCATGAACAGGTTCTCACTAGCAGCGGGGACGTGTTTCGTCAGGTGCAGCTTTTCGGGACGCACCGAGATCCGCGCCGATTTGGCGCCGGCTGGCAGGTTGACCGCGTCAACGATCAGTTCAATCCCCCCACCGAGGTCGACGCGAGCCCGTTCACCGTCGACAGCGATCACGCCCACGTCCATCACGTTCGCTTCACCAATGAAGTGAGCGACAAACGTCGTCTTTGGCTTATGGTAAATCTCGTTGACCGTCCCAAGCTGTTCGATCTTCCCCTTGTTCACGACCGCGATTCGGTCGCTCATCGTCAACGCTTCTTCCTGGTCGTGTGTGACAAACAGGAACGTAATGCCGAGCTTCTGCTGCAGTCGTTTCAGTTCGATCTGCATCGCGTGTCGGAGCTTGGCATCGAGCGCGCTGAGTGGTTCGTCGAGCAACAGCACCTTGGGCCGATTGACGATCGCTCGCGCCAACGCCACGCGCTGCCGCTGACCACCAGACAATTGCGACGGTTTGCGCAGTTCCATTCCCTGTAAAGAGACCATCCGAACCGCTTCGTCGACGCGCCCCACCATCTCGTCGCGCGGCACCTTTTTCATCCGCAGGCCAAATTCGATGTTCTCACGGACGGTCAGGTGCGGGAACAACGCATAGCTTTGAAACACCTGGTTGACGTCCCGCTTGTAAGGTGGCGAGTGTGTAACGTCCCGTCCATCAAGCAGAATGCTGCCGACCGTCGGCGTCTCAAACCCGCTGATCATCCGCAGCAGCGTCGTCTTGCCACAGCCACTGGGCCCGAGCAGCGTGATAAACTCGCCGGCCTTGATCTGCAGGCTGACATTGTCGACCGCCGTGAACGTACCCCACCGCTTGGTGACGTCCTTGACGTCCACCATCACGCTGGCGTCGGGCTTGGTGTAAGGCGGTGATTGAGGGTTCAGCGAGTTGTCGGTCATGATCACCTTGTCGAGGAAACAACGTACGTGACCAAAGGTCACTTCAGATTCATCACCAGCGCTTTGATCTCCGTCATGTCGTCCATCGCGTAACGAACGCCTTCACGGCCCACGCCACTCTCTTTGACGCCACCATAAGGCAACGTTTCGACGCGGAAGGTCGGGGCTTGGTTAATCAAGACACTGCCAAACTCAAGTCGTTCGTACGCGGCCATCGCCTTGGTGAGGTCGCGGGTGAATAGGCTGGCATGAATGCCGAACCGGCTGTTGTTAGCCATCGCAATTGCATCGTCAAACGTTTTATACGATGCCAGGACGACAACCGGCCCAAAAACCTCGTTGCACGACACCTCGTCCGTCGGGTCGACGTTTTCCAGAACCGTCGGTTGATACGACACACCCTCGGCGGCACCACCGGTCAGTACGGTCGCGCCGTGTTCGACGGCTGCCTTGACCCATTCGTCAATGCGTCCCACTGCGGCTTTGTCGATCAGTGGGCCGACCAGCACATCACGATCGCGCGGGTCGCCCAATTTGATCTTCGCCTTCACTTGCGAGACGTAACGGTCGCGGAACGTCTCATAGATCGCCTCGTGCACGTAGATGCGCTGCGTGTGGATGCACGATTGCCCCGCGTAAGCGAACCCACCACTGGCGAGGATGGGGATCGCGGCATCAAGGTCGGCGTCCGGCTCGACGATCGCCGGCGCGTTACCCCCGAGCTCGAGGACGTTTTTTTTCTGACCAGCATTCTCGCGGATCGCCCAGCCCACTTTGACACTGCCGGTGAACGAAATCATCTTCACACGATCGTCTTTGACCAGTCGACCCGCCAGATCGTTCGGACACGTGACGACGTTCACCTGTCCGGGAATCATCCCCGCTTCTAGCAGCACGTCCGCCAGCAACAGCGACGAAAGTGGTGTGCGCGGCGCGGGCTTGAGGACCACCGTGTTCCCCGTCGCGATCGCGGGCCCGAGCTTGTGGCAAACGAGGTTCAGCGGAAAATTGAACGGTGTAATCGCATAGATGACGCCGATCGGAAACCGTCGGGCAAGGCCGAAATGGTTGGCCCCGCTGCTGAAAGCATCAACGTCGAGTATCTGACCGTTCGGTTGCCGCGCGGCCTCTGCGGACGCGGTCATCGTCATAATCGCCCGGCTGACCTCCGCCTCGGCCAGCACGATCGGCTTGCCCGCCTCGGCGACGATCGTGTCGACGAGTTGCTGCGTGCGCGATTCCAGGATCGCCGCCGCCTTGTGCAAAACCGCGGCTCGCTCGTATGGCGGCTGCTTGCGCGTCCGTTCAAACGCTTCATGCGCCACGGCGACGGCCCGATCAAGCAACGCCGTATTGCCCTGAGGGACGGTTGCGATGGTAGCGCCTGTGAAGGGGTCGACGACCGCATAGGAATCGGTCGCTGCCGTCCACTCGGAACCGATCAGCAGGCGCGGGTTGGCGAGGTCTAATGGCACTTTCATGATTGTATGCGACCAACCGGTTTTCGGCATCATTCAATAGGTGTCGCGCGCATCGCGCGGTCGCTACCCTTCACACCGACGAGCAAACCCCTAGAATCGGCAGCTATGGCCGATGCTGCGCTTCAGGATCTTTGTGAACGGGGACAGTCCCAGCTGATGGAGACAGACTATATCGCGGCCATTGCGACGCTCGTCGAGGCCGAGCGGCTCGCGATCGTGGCCAACGACTTCGACACACTGTCGCGCCTGTACTTCCCCCTGCAGGAAGCTCGCAGGCAGCATCGCCAACGGTGTGGTGAAGGAGTTGTACGCCTGGACCTGATCGCGACGACTGAAGACCAGCCTCCGATCGATGCGACCGCGATCGTAGCGTCCTATCCACATGGCCAACTGCTCGTAGCGGGCTGGGGTTCGATCGCGCCTGCGTTGGCGGTTCGTGAATTGGCAGCCCATCAATCGCTGTACGTTGAGACATTCCTCGCGGCCGTCTTCCCGATCGTAGGGGGTGAACGCGCGGTGGTCATCGTGCCATTGCCCGAGTCGCGCCTGCCGGATGCGACCGAGCGTTCGATCGACGCATTGCTCACGCTCGCCCCGCCGCACAGCATCGTGATGAACGCCGGTGCCTTGCCCGTCGGCGACCGGGTCGGCACCACCGCGACGTTCGCCGACACAATGGCGATGTGGGAACAGCTTCACGCGCCCTACTTGGCGGCTGCAAGTGTCGAAGGAGACTTGCTCCGAAGGATCGAGGGATATCGCAAGACCACCCGCGTCGACGAGGCCTGCGAGCGCGCCCACCAGAACCTCGCGATCACGGCCCGAGACGTCGACCGCAAACGCCGACGCGACCGGGTCCTTTAAACGGCGAGAACATGATTCTCTTCGTGCGCTCCCGGCCGCCATCACACCTGCTACAACAAACCCTCTTAGCAGACAGGAGCATTCCATGCCTTTCGGATTCGGCAATCGTGGTCAAGGTCGCGGTGGAAGCGGTCGGTTCATCATCGCGGGCATCTTAATCCTCGTGGCGGTCATCGGTTACTTCAACAAGGAGAAGGTGACGAACCCCGAGACGGGTGAGACCTATCGCCGGGCCATGGGCGTTGACCAGCAGAAGGCGCTCGGCCTGCAGGCAGCCAAGGAGATGATTCCGCAGATGGGTGGTCAGGTCGACCCGCGATCGAACGACGCCGCTGCGCTGGTGAGTGAAGTGGGTCGCCGCCTCGTCGCCAATAGTGACGCCGCCAAGAGCCCGTTTGCGGACAACTTCAACTTCTTCCTGATCAAGGACAGCAACACGATCAACGCATTTGCACTTCCCGGTGGGCAGGTGAGCATCACCATGGGAATGTACGATCGCCTCGACACCGAGGCGCAACTGGCCGGCGTCATCGGCCACGAGATCGGTCACGTGATCGCCGAGCATTCGGCCCAGCAGATGGCCAAGGGCCAGCTGGGCCAGATGATTGCCGCTGCGGTCGGGGTCGCCAGTGACGATCAGCGCGGCATGATCGCGTCACAAATGGCCAACCAGATGATCCAGATGAAGTACGGCCGCGACGACGAGCGCCAGAGCGACGACATCGGCATGCGCTACATGATGCAGGCCGGTTACAACCCCGAAGGCATGCGCGGCGTGATGAAGGTCCTCATCGACGCCAGCAAAGGCTCCCGCCAGCCGGCGATGCTGGCATCCCATCCGAACCCTGAAGAGCGAATGAAGACCGTCGAGAAGTTCTTAGCCGAGAACAAGGATGAAATGGCAAAGAAGACCCTGACGGATGGCCGACGATTGCGGTAAGCCAATTCGCGTTTAATCGCGATACGCCTGGTCCGCATTCTCCCGTTACGCCGGGTGAGCAATCGCGGCGATGGGCTGTTCGGTTTGAGCGGGCTTGCCCTTCATAAAGAACATGATGGCGCAGGAAGCAACACCCGCGGCGCCGAGGCAGCCTCCGAGCGCGACGAAGTTCTCCTGCTTGGCCGCAGGTTTCGTTGTCGGCGCTGCAGCGATGGGATCACCATGGACATCCGTCGCGGCAGAGTGCTCATCGTGCCCGCCTTGTTTTGATTCAGCGTTTGAACGTGGATCGCCATGCACGGCAGCCGGTGCGGCGTGGGCATCATGCGGATCGACCGCAACCGCCTTGGATGGACCATGGGATGGCGCGTGAGCGTTGCTCGCCGGATCGTTGGTAACAGGCCCCAGCTTTACCGGCGAACCTTCACCACTATCGATCCAATCGACTTGCCCTGTGTGCAGGTCGTACACGCCACCGACGATCTTCAACCGACCACTGTCCACATACTTCTTGAGCAGTGGACTGCGGGCCGTTAGCTCTGTGGCAGCGTAGCGGACGTTGGTGCGAATGGCGCGGGTCACCAGTCGAGCGCCTGTCACCTGTGGAAACGCTTTGCGCGATTCCTCGACCGCCGGGACGATGTTGTCGACGAGCTTGGCGATGTTGGGCGTCACGTGCGTGTTCTCGACGACGGCCGTCACCGCGCCGCACTTTGTGTGACCGATGACGACGATCGCGTTGATGCCCAGGTGCTCGACGCCATATTCCAGAGTGCCGACCTCGTCGACGTCGGCCACGTTACCCGCGACGCGCACCACGAACAGGTCGCCGATGCCCGCATCGAACACGAGTTCGGGTGGCACCCGACTATCCGCACACGACAGGACAGCAGCGTATGGATGCTGCCCACCGGTGAAGGTCTCACACAACCGTGAAATGTTCTGGTTCGGGCGTTGGGGAACACCGGCGACAAAACGATCGTTTCCGTCCGCGAGGCGCTTCATCGCATCCGCTGCCGAGACGGACGGCGCAGCATCGTGGCCACCCTTGGTCGCTGTGGTATCCACGGCAGGCACCACAACCGCTGGCGCTATTACGGGCGCAGTTTTGGCACTGGGCACTGCGTGCGTGTCTTCGTCATCATGACCATACCCCACCGGCGCGGCGCCCCACACGGCACCACCGAACGTGATGCACGCAGCAATTGCGATCATGTTTATCAGACGTAGTCGATCTCGTGCGAGCATGGTGGACCTCTTCCGTGTTCCGCAGGCAATGGTCTGCGCGGTCTAACGCGCGCAGGCCAGTCCACCGGCATCATCGTCCTTTCCGGCGCGTCGCTTTTGCACGTTCTGGGATCGAGTTTAGAAAAGCTGACACAACCCTCCGCAGTTTTCGTAAGGCGACGCGGCCGATTCCGGATCACAGCCCTACGCGGAATTTGCATCGGAACCCCCTCATGAGACTTTTGGACCCCGTCAGGCGGACGCGCGGCGGGCTTCGTGGTCCGCGTTAAATCGCTCGCTGGCGATGCGGATGGTTTGGACATGCAGTTCGGCCGTCATGCCGGGCGTCTTGTTGTAGCCACCACCGTAAACCACGACGGTCGGGATCGCCCAGTCGCGACACGAGTTGATGACGTAGCGGTCGCGCCGGGCCATGTCTGCAGTGCTCAACCGCATCTGACCGAAGCGGTCGTCGATGTGGACGTCCACACCGGCGTTGTAGAAGACGAGGTCGGGCTCGAACCGTTCTACCTCGCTGGGCAGGGTCGCCTCCAGGTTCGTGAAGTACTCATCGGCCTCGGCAAAGCGCGACAGGCCGACGTCGCGACTGCCGGGCACCTTGTCGCTCGGGTAGTTGCGAGCAACGTGGACGCTGTACGTGAACGTGAACGGGTCGTTCGCGAAGATGGCGTTGGTGCCGTTGCCCTGGTGGGCGTCGAGGTCGATGACCATCGCGTGCAGCAGCGGTTCATCCTGTCTTAGGGCGCAAATCGCGACGGCGACGTCGTTGAAGACGCAGAACCCTTCACCACGGTCGACGAATGCGTGGTGCGTGCCACCGGCGAGGTTGGCAGCGATGCCGTCCACCAGCGCAGCGCGGGTCGCGGTGAGCGTGCCGGCGGTGGCGGCGTGACTGCGATCGCTTAACCGCTGCGACCACGGCAACCCGAGCCTTCGCTGGGTCGCGTCGTTGTACTGACCCGTTCGGATCGACGCTACGTACGCTCGCGTGTGGACGCGCATCAGGTCGGAATCACCGATGCGGCCCGGGTCGATCACGATCCCCAGACCGCGATCCCGCACCGCCGCTGCTGACTGGGGGAATTTGTCCATCGGGAAGACATGCCCCGGCGGCAGTGGCGCGAAGTAGGCGTCGGACGAGTAGCAGCGGAGCAGTGAGGGCATACGCTTGCCGATGATAGGAGGGCGCACGCGAACGCGCGCGCCGGGCGCATTGGTGCCTATCGCCGGGTCGGTTCGGCGTTGACGGCCTTTAAGATGGCGTCGGCGACGTATCGTGTCGGCTTGGTAGTTGTACGGGGTCGCAGGATGCCAGCCTCGACGAGCTTCTGGACGCTGGTGTTGCCTGCCGCCCACGTGACGCCCATCAGTTCGGCCGCTTCCGGCACGGTGATGACCGGTCGGATGAAGAGGTTGTCGACGAGCGTTAGCAGCAACGCCGAGTTGCGCGCTGATCAGGTCAGCGCGTGGTACTCGCGCTGCATCGCGAGTAGTTCGGTCAACTTCTGCATCGACTCGATGGCGGCAACCCGCAGGCGCGCCCCTCTAAGTTGCGCACCAATCGACCAGGCGATCCAGTCGTAAACTTATGAATGGAAGCCATTTACATCCCCTCGGCACAGTGATCTTTTTCAGTTCAAAGGTCGCGACGATCTCACCACCGACAATCATAGGATAAACCGTTATCCTATGATTGTAAGGTGCCCGATCTTACTTTCCTATGATGCAACGCAGCGGACCAGCCTAAAGAGGCTGGTCCGCGCTATGGCTTGTTCTTCGATCATTTCCCCTCAGCCAAACTTAGTACCGATAATGATCCGACTTGTACGGCCCATCCTGCGGGACGCTGATGTAGTCGGCCTGTGTCTTGTTCAGCTTCGTCAGCTTCACACCGAGCTTGTCCAGGTGCAACCGGGCGACCTTCTCGTCCAGCTTCTTGGGCAGCACGTAGACCTTCTTCTCATACTGCGCGTTGTTCGTCGCCAATTCGATCTGGGCGATCGTCTGGTTTGTGAAGCTCGCGCTCATCACGAAGCTCGGGTGGCCGGTGGCGCAACCGAGGTTCAGCAACCGACCCTCAGCCAGGATCAGGATGCTGTGACCATCGGCAAATGTCCACATGTCGTACTGCGGCTTGATGTTGGTCTTGGTGATCCCCTTGACCTTCTTCAACCCGGCCATGTCGATCTCGTTGTCGAAGTGACCGATATTGCCGACGATCGCTTTGTCCTTCATCTTGGCCATGTGGTCGGCGGTGATGATGTTCAGGTTGCCGGTCGTCGTGATGAACATGTCGGCGTAGCTAAGCGTGTCTTCCAGCGTCAGGACCTGGTAACCCTCCATCGCAGCCTGCAATGCACAGATCGGGTCAACTTCGGTCACGATCACACGGGCGCCCTGACCCTTAAGGCTCTGGCAGCACCCCTTACCGACGTCACCGTAGCCGCACACGACCGCGACCTTGCCGCTGATCATCACGTCCGTCGCGCGGAACAACCCGTCCACCAGCGAATGCCGGCAGCCGTACAGGTTGTCGAACTTGCTCTTGGTCACACTGTCATTGACGTTGATCGCAGGGAACAGCAGTTTGCCGGCCTTCTGCATCTCGTATAAGCGGTGCACACCGGTGGTTGTTTCTTCTGAAACACCCTGCACATCCCGCGCGATAATCGTCCAGCGGCTGGGGGTCTCGCTCACCGTCTGACGGAGCAAATCGAGGATGACGCCCCACTCTTCAGGGTCACTTTCGGCGTTGAACGCGGGCACCTTCTTGGCGGCCTCGAACTCGACGCCCTTGTGGATCAGCAGCGTGACGTCTCCACCGTCGTCGACGATCTGCTGTGGGCCCTTGCCGTCACCAAAGTCCATCGCGCGGTCGGTGCACCACCAGTACTCGGGCAGCGTCTCACCCTTCCACGCGAAGACCGGAACACCCTTGGGCTCCTCGACGGTCCCTTCCGGCCCGACGACGATCGCGGCGGCGGCATGGTCCTGGGTGCTGAAGATGTTGCACGAACACCAACGCACCTCGGCACCCAACACAACCAGCGTCTCGATCAGCACGCCCGTCTGGATCGTCATGTGCAACGACCCAACGATACGCAGACCCTTAAGTGGCTTGCTCGCGCCGTACTCGGCACGACACGCCATCAACCCCGGCATCTCCTGCTCGGCGAGCATCAGCTCCTTGCGACCCCAGTCGGCCAACGACAGGTCGGCAACCTTGAACTCGAGATCGGCCTTGAACGTGCTGCGCAACGATGGTGCGCTCAGTGTCTGCGTCATGATCGGACTCCTGCATGTATGTCAGTCTCTACGATTCGCGTGCATCGGGGAGCATCAACTCCATCCGAATATCCGGATATAATGCTGAATGAACGCCCCCCCGTCAAGCGAATCCCCCCGTACAGAACGTCATAATAAAACTTCGAGAACCTTCCAGGCCCTGCGAATTTCGTAAGTTCCTTACCGACCGATAGTTCCGGACAATCACGCCCGCACAGAACCGACACAAACCGACATACAACCGACATGGAAACGACCGAAACCGACACGAAATATTCAATCGTGCGTCGGTTGATCTCCTGCTGATTCTCATCAAACTGACGGGACATGGCCTCTCCCTTTCTGCTTTGCACTCCTTGGGGAGTGCCGGGCGCTAAGCGTGCAACGCGCGCCGTAACGCGCAGCTTAACCGTAGTTAATGTTAGCACAAAGTTAGGTAAAGTCAACCCGCGTAATCGGTTTGTTCGCCGTCAGCTCCCCCCGGACAATAGTGAGCGACCTACATTCGCCGACCCGTTGCCAGAAAGAGCGCCGGGCCCTTTACTTCGGATTCCGGTGTCAACGGCAGGACTTTCACATCCGACAGACCCGCTGCCGTCATGTGCTGTTCGATCAGCTTCGGTTCAAACCCCGATGACACCTGCCCCATCTGCCTGCGGAAGTCGTCGCGGTCGTGCGGTAGCAGGTCGACGATGATCGACCGGCCACCCTTGCGCAACACACGGCTGGCCTCATTGATCGCAGTGGCAGGATCGTTGACGTAGGTCAGCGCCAGGACCAGCAACGATGCATCGGCGCTGGCGTCGTCGATGGGAAGACTCGTCAGGTCACCTCGGCGAAGGTCGACGTTGGGCAGGTCTCCGACGCGTTTTTTGGCGGCCTTGAGCATCGCGACACTGTTGTCGACCGAAATCACCTGCTTCACGTACGGCGCGAGCATCGCGGTGACCGGACCGGTACCGCAACCGAGGTCGGCGACGACCAGGTCGTCACTCAGCAGCGCGAGCATGGCTGCGGTCGTGAACGATTCCCCATACAACTCGCCACGCAGTTTGTCCCACTGCCCTGCCGCGCCAGCGAAGAACGCCTGCGCGTCCCCTTGCCGTTGACTGAGGCGCCTCGCCAGGCGCAGTTCGTCCTGCTTCGTCGTCGCCCAGTTTTCGGTCTGTTCGCGCGCCAGCAACCACAACTTACGGGCCGACGGGTCCAGCTCGTCGAGAATCGTGCGATAGAGGTGGTTCGTCCCCTGCCTGCGGGCGCGCGTCCAGTTCCCCTCGGTCAGCACTTTCAAATGCCGGCTGACAGTCGACTGCGGCATCTGCAGCACGTCGCATATCTCGGCGACACCCAGTTCGTGGCGTTCGAGCAACCGCAACAGGCGCAGCCGGGTGTCATCGGTGATGCACTCCAACTGAAACAGCAATCGCTCGGGTTGCCCGGTCGGTTCTTTCATCGCTTCATCTGGATGTTCGGATGGATGGCCGGGCACGTCAAGCCACGAATGACATAGAGACAGACGAACTCGAGCGCTCTGTGTAATTGGGGGGTCATCACGCGCGGATCAACTCGATCTCGATCACTTCACTTGGGCAGAACAATCGCAACGGGATCGTCGTGTACCCCAGCCCGCGATTGGCGATGAGCCAGGTGTTGTCGATGCGGTGGACGCCGTTGTTGTACTTACGGGGCAGTTTGTCGTTATGTCGGACGACGATGCGGCCCGGCAGGCAGATCTGCCCACCATGCGTGTGACCGCAAAGGAGCATGTCGGGCGAGAGGCGCTTCAGATGGCGGACGTGGTCGGGGAAGTGGGACATCACAATTCTTGGCACGGACGGCGCCGGGGGTGGGAAGGCGTCGATCCAGGCGTCGGTCAGATCCCATCGCTCGGCCCCGGGCATGCCGATCAGTTCGATCGGGCACCCGTTGCGCGAGACGGTCGTGGACTGACCGTTGAGCAGCGTGACGGTCGACCCGACCAGTCGGGACTCAAAATGGGCGCTGTCGTGGTTGCCGAGGATGCCGTAAATGCCCAGTTTGGCGGATAGGCCATCAATGAACCGGCCGATGGTCGGTAAAGCGGGGATGTGGTCGATCTTGTCGTCGACAAAATCACCGGTGATGAGGACCAGGTCGGGTTTGGCGGCGCGGATGTTCTCGAGGATGACGTCGTACGCTGTGTGCCACTTGGAAGTGGCGTGGAGGTCGGTGAGGTGGACGATGCGGGTGCCGACCAGCCCATCTGGCAGGTCGATAACGGGGAGAGTGACGTGGGTCCACTCGAACCCGTCGATCGAGCCGAACTGGAACCATTTCCCGGGTGGGCCCAGTCGCCGGACGATGGCGGGTGAGGTTATCGGCTGCTCGGATTGGCTCATTTCATACTGCTACCGCTGCATTTACATTTGCGACAACCGGGCGCGGTCGTATAATACGCGACGCGGAAACGACGGCCAGCACGATTAGTCACCGCGCGACCTCCATCGCGGCTCAGTGTGGATTGTCCCTCATGCAGCCAGCCTCTCCCTCACGCACCAACCGCAGCATCGTCGTCGCGCTCTACATGAATGCGGGTGTGCTGGCGTTGATCGCCGTCGTTTTATTGAACCGGTCGGATGTAAAGCTGTTGCCCGAGTTGCCTGCTGCCTATGGGCAGAATCAGCCAGCCTTTGCGGGTGGCGCGGGCCTGTTCATTGTGCCGGGGCAATTCGCGTCAAACACGTTTGGCTGTTATCTCATGGATGTCGACGCGCAAACGCTGGCGGCGTACCAGTGGTTTCCAGGCGAAAAGAAGCTTCGCCTGGTCGCCGCTCGGTCGTTCCGCCATGACCGGATGCTCGGTGAGTTCAATACGGACGCACCGTCACCACCGGAAGTGAAAGCGTTGTTGGACAAGCAGAACGAGGCCGTACGAGGAAAACCGTAGTCGCGACATTCGTGTCGCCTCACCCATCAGCAGGAGCCGCACCATGGCGAAGATGTTTTACACGCTCGACGAAGCCAAGGCCGCCCTCGGCAAGAGCGAGGACGAGATCAAAGCGTACGCGCGCGAGGGTCGTTTGCGCGAGTTCCGCGATGGTCCTCGTTTGATGTTCAAGAGCGACCAGATCGAAGCGATCAAGAACGAGTTGGCCGGTGGTGGTGGCGTTGGTGGTGAGAGTGGCGCGCCGATCGGCCTGGCCGACAGCCGCAGCGCCAGTGGGACCGGGATTCACATGGACGACCCGGGCGTCAGTGGTTCGGGCCTCGGTTCGGGCCTGCAGGGCGCGGGGGCAGGGTCAGGGTCGGGCATCGGTGGAATGAGCGGTTCGGGCCTGGGGAACATCACCCTGAAGGACGACACCGCGCTGGCGGCCGATCTGGGGCTGAGTGGCTCGGTCGGTGGTATGCCATCACCGGCGCGGTCCAGTGGTGGCAGCCTGTCGGGCTCGATGGGTGGCAGCCGGGTTGGCATCAACGTCTTCGGTGACGATTCGGACCACGCCGACCCCATGGCCCAGACGAACGTTTCCCCCGCCATGCGCGACCAGATCAGCCTGGAAGCCGTCGGCAGTGGATCGGGCCTTCTCGACCTGACGCGTGAAAGCGACGACACCAGCCTCGGCGCCGACACGCTGGACGAAATCGCCCCTGCTAGCAGCCGAAACCGTAGCGCGGCGCCCTTGTCCGACACCGCCGGTTCACTCGCTGGGGGTTCGGGGATTGGTTCGGGCGTACCGGCGATCGAGACCAGCCCTGCCCCGCGCAGCAGCGCGCGCGGCGCGGTCGTCCGTGAAGTTGAAGCCAAGGATGCCATGGCCGGCCTGTTCGGTGGTGCCGCCTTGGGTGCCGCCGGTGTCACGTTCTTCGCAATCTTCGCCGTCTTTGCCGCCAGCCTCGGGGCCTATCCCGAAACGGTCGCCAAAGTGAAGGAACAGTCCTTCGGCATCCTGACCGCCATCATGCTCGGTGTCGCCGTGCTGTTTGGTGTCTTCGGCCTGGTCCTGGGCAAAGCCATGGATGGCAGCCGGTAAGCCGGAATCCGGAGCAACGCAGAGGCGCGGAGAGCAGAACGCAGAGAGACGCAGAGAATCGCTCGTTATCACACCCTCTTTCCTCAGATCATGGGGAAAGAGGGTGTTTCGTTTGTTCGCGCTATCCACCTTCTGATTTCCTCCGCGTTCCACCCTCTGCGCCGCTGCGTTAAATTCCTCCCGGCATTTTCTGCGCGATTTTTCCGAACTCTGTACTTGCAATTTCCGTAACGAAAGTCAGACTGCTCTGTGTCGCAAAGTCCGGGCATTGCAAAAAAGGCTTTGTGATTTCAGGTATCTCTTTCGTGTTCAGGCACGGAGGATCGGTTGAACGGAGTGCGTGGCTGTCCCGCGTTGGGATGCTCTCTTCCGGGGAAACCAAAGGGGTTGGCGCTCGATACAACACACGAGTTGCTGACCCGGGTCAGAACATTTCAGCTCACAGGAGTCCTTCTATGGCACGGATGCCTCAATGGATCGGTACCGCGGCGATGACGTTCGCGATTGCCGCCACCCTCACCGGTTGCGTTTCCCAGGAACAATACAGCGCCCTCAAGCTCGAGCGCGATCGGCTTACGGCCCAGTTGGCCAACGCCGAAAAGGAAGGCTCCAGCGCCCGCGCTGAAGCCGACCTCTACAAGCGTTCACTCGACGCGATCAAGAACAGTGGTGACAACAAGGATGGCCTCATCGCCAACCTGACCTCGCAGAATGCGTCGATGCAGACGACGCTCGACGAGCTCAATCGCAAGTACGGCGACGCCATGAACAACATGGGCAAGCTCGGCACCGCGCTGCCGATCCCGCTCACCAACGACCTGACGGCGTTCGCACAAGCGAACCCCGACCTCGTCGAGTTCGACTCGGCACGGGGCATCGTGAAGTTCAAAAGCGACCTGACGTTCGCGCTCGGTAGCGCCGACGTGAAGCCCGAGGCCAAGTCGGCCATCGCGCGTTTTGCGCAGATCCTCAACGGCCCCAGCGCCGCCAACTACGAACTGCTTGTCGCCGGTCATACGGACAACGTCCGCGTGAACAACCCCGCGACGATCTCGGCCGGTCACAAGGACAACTGGTACCTGTCGGCCCACCGCGCGATCAGCGTCGGCAAGGAGCTGATGGGCCACAACACCAGCCCCCAGCGCATCGGTGTGATCGGTTACGCCGACCAACGCCCCGCCGCCGACAACGGCTCTGATGCCGGTCGTAGCAAGAACCGCCGCGTTGAGGTGCTGATCCTCCCCACAACGGTCCGCGGCAACACGGTCGCCCAGACCCCCAGCGCCACCCCCAAGGCTGTGGCACCGAAGTCGGTCCCGAACAAGGACACCGCCACGATCTTCGACACCACCCCGGCCGCGAACAAGTAAGGTTCATGGGTCGGGACGACCGGCTGATCGAGGTAATTTAGTTTGACCGCCCCGCGCCGGGGAAGGCGCGGGGCGGTTTTGTTTTGCGAGGCACTCCCTCTCCCCCGCTTTTTCGCAGATCGAATTTACCCTCAAGATCGCGTCTCTCGGAGTAACGGGATAAGGGCAAATAAAACCAAACGCCCCGCATGAGGGTCACTCACGCGGGGCGTAATTTTTTTCAAACTTTAGAATTCAGACTTTCGCTTACTCGCCGTCCTCGTCACTACCGTCATCCTCAACCTTCGCGACGGCCTTCTTCCGCACCGGTGGCTTGCGGCGGCTGCCCTGGGCGCGCAGGATGCCGTGCCAGAAGTCCTTGTCGCCGGTGGTCGTGGCGCTGGCGCGGTTAAATTCCTTCAACGCCGATTCAAACTCGTCACTGTAGGGAAGGATCTTTCCACCTCTGATATGACGGGAGATGGCGGCTTTGACCTGCTTCAACTGGTCTTCATTTAACACACTCGTCGGCAGTTCCGCAGCGGCGTTACCACTGGAGCGAGTGTACTTCAGCATGGCACCGTAGAGCTGTTCCTTCTCGGCGTTCTTGAACGTGCGGTCCTGGAAACCGGTCCAGATCTCGTCGAACTTATCCGTGTAGGGCAGCTCGTCCCGAGCCACACCGGCGGCGTTGTAGAGTTCCTGCAGGTGCTCCTGATCGATCGAGTTCAACTTCAGCGGCGGTCGCATGCAATATTCTCCAGAGTATCGGACGAACGATCCATTGTAAGCAATGGCGGCCGAAACGCTAGGGAGGGGAAGAAGTGGGCAGTTTTCGGGAGACAGTGGACAGTCAAGAACTGCCGATCTGGAGGCTTTCAATTGCCCACTGTCCACTGCCCACTGACAACTGCCCCCTGACAACTGTCCACTGACAACTGTCCTAATCCCTGCCTTATCGCCCGAAGCTCGACGCCATGTCGGCGGTTTCGGCCTTTTTGGTCTCCAGTGACTTGCGGCCGGCGTATTTCTTGGCCATTTCGTCGATGAAGCGGTCATAGGCGTCGCCGTCGAGGGGCAGGTCGACCGCTTGGCGGGTCAGGCCGGCCATCATGATCGCGTTGCCGATCTCCAGCCCCCGCACACCTTCGGTGCCCTCGGCGTAGAGGTCCTTGTTGGGCCGGTTGTTCGCGACGACCTCGATGAACCGCTCGGTGACGACCTTGTGCTCCATCGACGGCCACTGACCGATCGGGACGTCGATGTCCCACGTCTCGAGGTGCGTAAAGCCGTTCGGGGAGTTCTTGTTCTCGTGGCTGACGCTCTTGCGCGTGCGGGTGAACTTCAGTTTGCCGTGCTCGGCGATCAGCTTGCCACGGTCGCCGCAGATCTCCAGACGATTGGTGCCAGGGGCCTCACCGGTGCTCGTAATGAAGTGCCCGATCGCGCCGTTGGGGTACTCCAGGATCGCCGACATCTCGTCCTCGACCTCGATCGGGTGCGTCTTGCCGACAAAGCCGACGGCCGTCACGCGCTCGGGCATCAGGCCGTTGGTCACCCATTGGATCAGGTCCAGGTTGTGCGGGCACTGGTTGATCAACACGCCACCCCCTTCACCCTTCCACGTCGCGCGCCACCCGCCCGAGGCGTAGTAGGACCACGTGCGGAACCAGTTGGTAACGATCCAGGTAACTCGGGTGATTTCACCGAGCTCGCCGTCGGCGATCAGCTCGCGCATCTTGCGGTACAGTGGATTGGACCGCTGATTGAACATGATGCCGAACTTGAGCTTCGTGTACTTCTTGGTGTACGCGTCGTTCAGTTCGCGTGCCGCTTTGACCGAGACCGCAGCGGGCTTTTCGATCATGACGTGCAGGCCCTTTTCGAACGCCGCCAGCGCGACCGGCACGTGGTCGTAGTGAGGAACCGCGACGATGACGGCATCACACGTGCCTGAGGCGAGCAGTTCCCGGTAATCGCTGAACGTCGGGACGTTGTACTGGTCCTTGCCGATCTTGGCCTTGGCCGGGTCAGAATCGCAGACCGCGCCGAGGACGGCACCCTTCAATTCCTTGAAGTACCCCGCGTGCGCCTGACCCATATTGCCAAAGCCGATAATGCCAATGCGAACGTCGCTCATGTGAAGAGGCTCCCTGAATGTTCCGATGCGTGAATCGTGGACGGCAACCGGGATAATACCCGATCGAGACCGGCCCGGCGAAGCATACGATGCCCACACCGAGCGGCTTATCCCGTCATATGGACGGCACTTTAGGGAAAGCGTATCAGTCGCGCCGATCGTGTCGATGCTCCATTGCGACATTCTTATTCAATTTCACGGCACAGTTATCGACCGTTTCTCGATGCGTTTCGTCATTGCGACATGAGGAGCACGACCGGAAAGCTCGCAAACAGCTCGCCAACGCGAAGTGTCGGCTCGGTGAGGGTCTCTTCCGTAAAGGCGTTGTGCCACGCGCCGTTGACGCCGGTGGGGAGTGAGATAGTGGTGTCGCCCCACTGCCCGTCGATGCGCGCGATCAACCGCGGGACGATGACGATCGCGGTCCGACCTTCGTGCCGGCGAAGAAACGCGAAGACGTTGTCCGCGCGCTGACCGGTCGCTTTTAGCGGAACGTAGTCGCCAACAGTGAACAGTCCGGGGTGTGCTCGCCGGGCGTTGAGCGCCACGCGATGGATTTGCAACTTCGCTCGGCCATCGTCGAGCGATTCGCTGAGTTCGGACGGCCGGGAGAGCTGTTCGATTCGTTCATGGCGTATGCCGTAATCGACAGGTCGGCGGTTGTCGGGGTCGACAAGGCTGAAGTCCCACATTTCGGTACCCTGATACGTGTCGGGCATGCCCGGGGCCGTCAGCTTGATCAGTGATTGCGCAAGACCGTTGACGAGGCCCAGCCGGCTGACGCGCTGGCGCAGGCGCGCGAAGTCGTCGAGGAATTCTCCACCACTGGTGCGGTCGAGCAACCGGGTGACAAAGCGCGTCGTCGCCTCTTCGTACGGCTTATTGGGGCTCGTCCAGATCGTGTGAACCTTCGCTTCGCGCAGAGCCTTGAGCATGTACGCCCGGACGCGCTCACCGAACGCGTCATACTCCTCGGCCGCCCACGGTTCGAGAGGCCAGGCGCCGAGCAGCGTCTGGTAGATCAGGTATTCATCGTTCGCATCCGGCGCGGGTTGGCCGTCGACGGTCGTCTTGTGCCGCGCGTTGATGTCTCGCCAGCGATGCACTGCGTCGCGCCAGTCGTCGGGCAATTCTGACAACACGTTTAACCGCGCCCGCACGTCTTCACTGCGCTTCGTATCGTGTGTCGACAGGGTCGACATCGCGTACGGCCAGTCGCGTTGGCGCTCGGTGAAGTAGGCATGCAACTGATCGACCGACACCCCAAAATGCGTCGGTTCACCCCCCACTTCGTTCAGTGAGACGAATCGATTGTAGATGTAAAAACTGGTGTCCTCGATGCCCTTGGCGGTCGTCGGGGATGTCAGTTGTTGGTACTTCCCGGTGAACGCGAGCTGGACCGCGCGGTCGTCGGCGCTGAATGTGTCGGGATACCGCTGAAGCAATGCATCACGGATGAAATGGAAGACCGAGGCATCGACCTTCGGGTTGCGCTCGATGGCAAGATCGATCGCCCGCTCGACATGCCGCCGATCGCGTTCGGACACGGTTGGCCCGTCAATGTACGTGCGATACACGTCGAAACACGCGATCGTTTCGCGCAACGCGTGCATGAGGATCGCCAGCGTAAAGTCCCGCCAACCGCGGTGTCGCTGGGCAAGGCGATCGAGTCGATGCGCCAGCATGTGCAGTTCACTCGCCAGCGCGATCGTGAGAATGAGCTTTTTCTTTTCGTAGACCAGTTCGTCAAAATCCACTGCGGTCGATTCGCTACCCAGCCAGTTTTGATAAATCTGCGTAAACGCATCGGCATTTTGGCCGTCAACAAAGAGCCCGTTCACCTGATTCAGAAAGTCGTAACCGCTCGTGCCAGAAATCGCCCACTCTTTCGGCAATGGTTCACCAACCGCCAGGATCTTCTCAGCGAGCAAGTAGAGCGGCGTTTTAGCTCCAGTGACGTCCCGATACTTTTCCTGCAACCGCTTGAAGTACGTCGCGGGGTCGTACAGGCCATCGGGATGGTCGAGGCGCAAACCGGTAATTTTCCCCTCTTCGATCAGACGGAAGATCAGCGCGTGCGACGCTTCAAACACGTCTTCCCGCTCCATCGCCAGCGCCGCCAGGTCGTTGACGTCAAAGAACCGGCGATAATTGATCTCTTCTGACGCGTTCTTCCAGTAGGCGAGCCGATAGTGCTGTTTTTCCAGCAGTTCGTGGAGCGCATCGAAACTGCGCGGGTTGGCGGGCTCGCCGTTCAATTTGATGAGAACAGGCTTGGGCTCGTCGCCAGCCTTCAGGAACAAAGTCTGACGATTGATCGGGAATCGACGGTCGTGATAGTTGATCCAAAAACCACCTTCATCGTGCGTCAGCTTCAGTTCACCCTTGTCCAGCACCTCGCCGTACGGGCTGCCGAGCAGTGGCAACAACACTTTGCCGTGCAATTCCGGGCGGGGTGAAGCGTCCCAGGCGATGTCGAAAAATTTCCCGTATTCGGATTCTGGCCCGTTGGCGAGTGTTTCGTTCCACCACTTGTTGTCGTTGGTCGCGATGCCGACATGATTAGGGACAACATCGAGAATATGGCTCATGCCATGCTTCGCCAGCGCCGCCATGAGTGCATCATAGTCGGCTTGCGTTCCGAGCTCGGGGTTGAGGCTGCAAGGGTCGATGACGTCATACCCATGCGTGCTGCCAGCCCTCGCTTTCAGGTATGGCGAGGCATACAGGTGCGTGACACCAAGCTGTGCGAGGTAAGGGACAATGGCTTTGGCGTCGGTGAAGGTAAAGCCGGCGTGGAACTGGATGCGATAAGTGGATTGAGGGAAATTCTGCATGGTGATTTTCGTGGCCTAATGCTGGCACTTCGAGAGACGAGTCGGAGAGCTACTATCGCTTCTTCGCTTCCTGCGCCGAGCCCGCGACCCTAAAGCGGGTCTGGGCGGTGGTATTGGCATCGGTAACGGGGCGCAGGACTACGGTCGTGCGGCCGGGAATGTGCCAGCCCTCCTGTTCGGTTTCCACTGGCACCGTGCCCGAACCACCGTATGCCGGGTCCTCGGTCGTAAAGATCATCTGCCAGCGATGGCCCGGTGGCGCGGCGAGCAGGGGCTCGGGCGCGGGGTCGAGCGTGATGTCCAGGCCAAAGTTGACGATAATCAAACG
Organism: Tepidisphaerales bacterium; assembly: GCA_038223165.1. Classification (GTDB taxonomy): domain Bacteria; phylum Planctomycetota; class Phycisphaerae; order Tepidisphaerales; family Tepidisphaeraceae; genus DASYHQ01. Next base: position 20,331 of record JBBRHE010000001.1, on the reverse strand, counting down.
GTCCGCGCCACCACCGCCGGTTGCACCACCACTGTCGGGTCGACCGAAGTACCGCAGCACGAACGACGATGGTCCGAGCACCGCCCCGTCAAGGTCGCCACGCCGTTGGACACGCCCAAACATGGGCTCCTCGCGGCGAAGGGTGAGGAGGTCTTTGTGCAACCGATACATCTCGGCATGCATGGGCGCCGATCGTTCTGACAGGTCGATCTTCGACCGCAGGAAGGTCGCTTCGGTGGACGGGTCAACCAGCCGCTCCTGCATGGCGTCCGTCGCGGCGCTGGGGAACTGCGCGATTTCCTTGGCGCGGCCCTGGACGATCAGTTTCGACAGTTCCTCGTTGTGGTCCGAGAAATAGTGGAACGTACTGCTGGCAGCGAACTCCTGCCCCTGGAAGAGCATGGGCGTCTGGGGCATAAGCAGCATGAGCGCGGTCATTGCCTTGAGTTCGCCCGGGCTGGTGAGCTGGTGCGCACGATACCCCCGGGCGCTATTGGCGATCTGATCGTGGTTCTGCAGGAAGTGAACGAACGCGGTTGGTGGCAGGTCGAGCGCGGGTGTACCGCGGCGCTTCTTTTGCCATTTGTAGCGTTGACCCTGATACAGATAACCCCACTTGGCCGACGAGATGAACTCCTGCGGTGAGCCGTTGTAGTCGCAATAAAATGCCTCGTTGCGGCCAGAGAGCGTAACCCGCGCGGCATGATGAAAATCGTCATTCCACAACGCGTTCATGCCAAACCCACCGCGATCGATCGGGCGCACGAGCTGCGTGTTCTGTGGCTCGTTTTCGTTGATCAGGTAAACCTTGCGCCCGCGCGCCGATCGCCAGGCCGTCTCGGTGATCTCGGCGAGGATGTGTTTCGGCGAGTTGTCGAGGATGGCTTGCGTCGCATCAAATCGGAACCCGTCGAGGTGGTATTCCTCAATCCAGAATCGGATGTTCGCCAGAAAGAACTCGCGCACACCGTGACTGCCCTCGCCGTCAAAGTTGAGCGCGTCACCCCAGTCGGTTGAATGGGAGGTGCTGACGTACTGGTCGCTGAACGCGCCGGTGTAGTTGCCGTCGGGCCCGAGGTGGTTGTAGACGAGATCGAGGATAACACCGATGCCGATGGCGTGTGCGGTGTCGATGAACCGCCGCATGTCGTCGGGTGAACCGTAATGGTGGAACGGCGCGAACAGTTGCACGCCGTCATAGCCCCAGCCCCACCGACCAGCGAACTCGTTGACGGGCATGATTTCCAGGCATGTGATGCCGAGATCCTTCAAATCCTGCAGATGCTCCGCAGCGGCGTCCCACGTGCCGGCTTTGGTGAACGTGCCGATGTGCATCTCGTAAAGCACCTGCCCCTCAGCGGGCACGCCGGGCCAGTTTGCGTCGGTCCAATGGAATGCGTTCGCATCAATGACCTGCGACGGACCATGCACCCCGCGTGGTGAATAGCGCGAGACCGGATCGGGATAGATTTGATCCTCGGCGTCGAGTCGATAGGAATACATCTGCCCGACCACCGCGCCCGGTGCAATGCCGGAGAAGTGGCCATCATCCTCGCGCGTAAGGGAGAGCGGAGGGAGATCTGAATCGTCAAACACCACCTCGACCGTTCGCCGCTTCGGTGCCCAGACGCGGAAGCTGACCCCTCGCCCGTCGGGCAATACTTCAGCGCCCACCGGCAATGTTCGGTTCGCATCGACCATCTCTTGACACGGCTCAGCTTGTACGTCGGCGACTTTCATCACACTCATTCCACCTACGGGCCCCTGACGGACCGCCTTGATTAAATCGGCGGCAGCGGAGGCTGACCGGTGGCTTTGACCTGTGCCACTACTTTGCGAATGCCTTTCATTTGCGTCGATGACACTGCCTGCCCTGCCTCTTCCGGTCTCACAGTGCGCAGCAGCGCTAATGAACGACCGTACAGCGGGAAATATTCCTTCTGCGGGCGCACGCGCACCGGAAGATGTCGCTGGACCTCACCAGAGTCGACGAGCGTCTGCCACACGTCACCGTCGGCCGTTTCGGGGAGCGTAAACGGCACCTCTTCCCAGTGTGCGTTGAGCAACAGCAGCAGTGTGTCACCTTTGATCGTCTCGCCGCGCTCGTCGACTTCGTCCAAGGCGTCACCCGCCAGCCGCACGCCCATGCACTTGGTGTGGTCGTCGTTCCACGCCTTGTCGTCCATCTCAGCACCGGCAGGTGTGAAGAACGAGATGTCCTTGATGTCGTTGCCACGGATCGGTCGGCCGACGAAGAACTTGCGACGTTGCAGCACGGGTTGCTCGGACCAGATCTGCGTGCATTGGCGCACAAACGCCAGGAACCCTTTGGCTCGGTCGTCAAGGTCCCAACTCATCCACGTCAGGTCGTTGTCCTGACAATAGGTGTTGTTGTTTCCCAGCTTGCTCTGGCTCATCTCGTCGCCACCGCGAATCATGGGGACGCCTTCGGAAAAGAGCAGCGTCGCGATCAGGTTGCGCATCTGCCGTTGCCGCACATCGAGAATGGCTGGGTCGTCGGTCGGGCCTTCCACACCGCAGTTCCAACCGTTGTTGTCGTTGGCGCCGTCCCTGTTGTCCTCACCGTTGGCCTCGTTGTGCTTGTCGTCGTAGGTGACAAGGTCGGCAAGCGTGAAGCCGTCATGGGCAGTGATGAAATTGATGCTCGCGTACGGCTTGCGGCCGTCGTCCTCATACAAATCACTGCTACCCGACAGCCGCGTCGCCACTTCGCTGGCCAGGCCACCATCCCCTTTCCAAAACTGACGGATGCTGTCTCGATACTTGCCGTTCCACTCGGTCCACAGCACCGGAAAATTGCCCACCTGGTAACCACCTTCACCCACGTCCCACGGTTCGGCGATCAGCTTCACCTGCGACAAGATTGGATCTTGGTGGACGATATCGAAGAACGCGCCGAGTCGGTTCACCTCGTGCAGCTCGCGGGCCAATGTGCTGGCCAGGTCGAAGCGGAACCCGTCGACGTGCATTTCCGTCACCCAATAGCGCAGGCTGTCCATGACCAGTTGCAGCACGCGCGGGCTGACCATGTTCAGTGTGTTGCCCGTGCCGGTGTAGTCCATGTAGTGACGTTTGTCTCTGTCCATCAACCGGTAGTAGTTGAGGTTGTCGATACCGCGCCACGACAGTGTGGGACCCAGTTCGTTGCCCTCGCAGGTATGGTTGTAGACCACGTCGAGAATGACCTCGATGCCCGCAGTGTGCAGAGTGCGCACCATTGACTTGAACTCGGTCACCGCTTTGTGCGGCGTCTGTTTCGACGCGAACTCGGTGTGTGGCGCGAAATAGTTGAGCGTGTTGTAGCCCCAGTAGTTCGTCAGCCCCTTTTCAATCAAATTGCGGTCGTCGAGGTGTGCGTGCACGGGCAGCAATTCCAACGCGGTCACGTTCAACGATTTCAAGTGATTGATAATCGCGTCGGTCGCGAACGCTGCGTACGTGCCACGGCGCTCTTCCGGAATGCCGGGATGGCGCATCGTCATCCCCTTCACGTGCGCCTCGTAGATCAACGTTTTGTGCCACGGCACGCGCGGCGCGCGGTCGTCACCCCACGTAAACGCCGTATCAATCACGGAAGCCAGTGGACAGAATTTCGAGTTGTCCGTCTCATCGAACGTCAGATCGTCGGTGCCGACCTTGTAAGCGAACAGTGAATCGTTCCACGTCAGATTCCGGCCGATGGCCTTGGCGTAAGGGTCGAGCACGACCTTGTTCGGGTTAAAACGGTGCCCCTTCTCCGGTTCGTAAGGACCATAGACCCGATAGCCATACAGTTGGTCCGTGTCGACATCCGGCAAAAATCCGTGCCAGACCATATCGGTGTGTTCGCGCAACTGAATGCGCTGTTCCTTCGTGCCGTCATCACTGAATAAACATAGCTCGACCTTCGTCGCATGCTCGGAAAACAGGGCGAAATTGACACCCGCCCCATCAAATGTCGCTCCCAATGGATACGGTCGGCCTGGCCAGATACGCATGTATTTCCTTCAACCTGATCGCGAGTCGTAGAGTTTGGTTCCCCGGGCAGATGCGATGTTCACTTTAGAAACGAACCAGCTATCACCCGCACAACATGCTACGCAAAAGCGATGCCCACGGCAGCGCCCAATTCGTCGGGCGATGCACTTCCTGTCACTCTCTCGGTGCTTGAACTCTGCTAGAAAGGCCGGATGGCGGGCGCTCTTATCCCCGGCGCCATTCGCGGGGCGTGGTACTGAACTTTGCTGCAAACTGGCGGTTAAAACTCGAGAGCGTGACGAACCCGACATCCTGGCTGATCCGCAACACCGACCGCGACGAACTTCTCAGCAGTGATGCCGCCATGCGCAGTCTAAGGTCCAGCCAATACTCGCGCGGTGATCGGCCGAGCGTTGCGACGAACAGCCGTCGAAAATGGGGTTCACTCAGGCCGCACCGCTCGGCGAGCCGGCCCACATCGACCGGCTCGGTGTATCGCTGGGTCAGGTAATGCAGCGCCGGCACAAGGCGGTCGTACTGGGGGCGAAATCCCTTGGAAGGGGCAGGTGTCGTCGAACCCAACCGGTGCATCAACGTCATCAGTTCCCACGCCAGCGCACGCAACGCGCCGTCTTGACCCACCGCCCTGCTGCGCAGTTCGTCCACCATGCGCAGCACGATGCGCGCAACCTCTGGATATCGCTCGCCAGACAGGATGTTCGCAAACCCCCGCCCGGCCAGTCCCGTCGGATCGAGCTGGCGGACATCGGCATCGGGATGCCGCACGAGGCGCAGTGGATCCAAGTAGACCCACGTCCATTCACTCTGCGTCCCCGGGACGCTTTGCGCAAGGTGCACTTCGGTATGGTTAATGAACGACACACTCCCCGCTGCGAAAGGCAACACTTTATCACCGACGACGAAGATGCCACTACCGCTATAGCAATAACCCAACTCAAGGCAATCGTGGACATGCAGGAACGTGATGGGCTTGTCCATCTGCACATGCAATTTGCCTCCATCGATCGGGAGGGAAGGCTTCAGTGGGATCGGTGCATACTCGATTCGGACGGCGGATGATCGTTTCTGCATAGTCTATGCCCAAAAATGCCGAGAACTGACGGGATTAGAGCATATGCTGTGCCTCATTCAAACAGGAGCGAGGCATGGCAGGTTGGACGCCGATTCCGGTGCTGATTAACGAAGAAAAGAAACAACTCGTGGAAGAAGGCGTTGTTCCAGAGGCAGCCGAGGGTGCGGCGCGGGAGGCGACCAAGCGCCTCGAAGCCGGTACGAACGAGGCGGACGTCTGGGCCGTCTTTGCCAACCTGCCCCGGCGATCTGATTTCGCGTTTGACGAGCCGAGCGACCTTGCTGGCATTCGCGCGAAGCGCAACGGCAAAGGAAAGCGACTCCCATTTTCCATGTCGGACGACGTCCTGCTCGACAAGATGCACGGCGCGTGGCTCGGACGGTGCGCTGGTTGTGCGCTGGGCAAGCCAATCGAAAGCTTCCTGTATGAGCACAACGGCATGCTCTCGTGGGAGCGGCAGAAGCGCTTCCTGACCGCGATCTCACCGAGTGAGTGGCCGTTGCGCGATTACGTGCCCCAGCACTCACCCGCCGAGACCGAGACGGGCAAAACATGGTGCCTGCCATCGACGCGCGAGCAGATCGCGTTCATGGAAAGCGACGATGACATCCGCTACACGGTGCTTGGCCAAATCATCATGAAGCACCACGGGCGCGACTTCGGCTCATCGCACGTTGCGAGCATCTGGCTGGACAAACTCGGGTATCGCCAGGTCTGCACCGCCGAGACGCAGGCGTATCGAAATATCGTCATAGCAGCCGACCGATTCCGGCGTGATTTCACGATCGACGAGGCGCGCGAGTACGACGCCAACGCGGATTGGCATTGGATCGTCCATCACCTGAATCCGTACCGCGAGTGGATCGGCGCGCAGATCCGGGTCGACAGTTATGGTTATGCCGCCCCGGGCGACCCGGAGCTGGCCGCCGAGTTCGCGTGGCGCGACGCACGCATCAGCCACGTGAAGAACGGCATCTACGGCGCGATGTTCTGCGCCGCCATGATTGCAGCGGCGTTCGCGACGGATGACGTGACGGAGATCATCGAAGCCGGATTGGCCCAAATCCCCACGACATCTCGACTGTACGCTGAGATGCGACAGACGATCGACATTTGTGCCAGACACGGCAACCTATTCGATAATTTCGAGAAGGTGCTCAAGGAGCTCTACGACCTGTTGAACCACTATGACCCCGTTCACACAAACAACAACGCCGCCGTCTGTGTGATGGCGCTGTTGCTCAGTGCTGGTGACTTCCATCGCGGCATCACACTGGCGGTCATGGGCGGATGGGATACCGACTGCAACGGTGCCACCGTCGGCTCGATCGTGGGCGCGATCTGTGGTGGCAAACGCGCGCCCGCGCACTGGACGGCTAGGCTCAACGACACGCTCAACTCGCTGATCGTCGAGTATCACCCCGTCTCAATCAAAAAGTGCGCCGCGACAAGCGCCGCGATCGCGAGGAAGGTCATCAGTCAGTAAGGACGGTCGCGGGGCAACCGAGGCGGCTGACGATCAGATCCATTCCCGACAGCGCTTCACGAGCGCCCGGTAATGATCGCTCGTCAAACAGTCCCCACACGCTGCCGCCAAACCCCGCGCCAAACGCGCTGGCGGCCCACGCACCGGCGTCGAGCAACTTCCGCTGCAACGCGATCGTCTGCGGCACTTGGTTGAGCAATTGCCGTTCGGCGCGGTCTTGGCTCTCGTTTGCAATCTGACGAAGCAACGCACAATCCCCGAACTGAATTGTTTTGACGGCGGCAGGAATTAGCTTCTCCGACTCGGTCAAGAACTGATCAAGTCGCGATAGTAACGAGTCGTCGTTCGCGAACATCTGTTGCGCGGCGTTTAGACGCCCTTCATCCGGTGGCGAACCGATAACATCGCGCAGGCAAGTCACCCGCTCGCCTGATTCTTCATTCCACCGCGTAACGATCTGCCGCGCCCGGTCTGAGACGGCGTTGTACTTTTCCAGCGCATCGCGTGTCTTTTCGGCGACCACCCCACTGTCGGCGATGATAAATCGCATATCGCTCGGCAATGTGATATCGCGCTCGTGTTTCACGGGGCAGAACGAGTACTCGCTGAGTTGCCCCGGCTTGCAGCAGACGTTGGCCGTGTGGTCCTGGCTGCCACCAAACGTACCCACACCACGATCACCGGTGAGACCGCCGAAGGTTTGACCGTTCTCGATACAACCGAGGTAGGCCGCGAGCTCCTCTTTTGAATGGATGTTTTGCTGGTATTCAGGCGTCGCATCCAAACCGTTGATTTCGGACAACAGCATGAAGCAGCCAACGACCATCGCGCTTGAACTGGACATGCCCGAAGCCGCCGGCAGATCACTGGTCATCGCGATGTCGGCGCCGGCGCGGGCCGTCGCGAAGTTCCGCGCGACCCGCCGTGCGACCGTCATCGGATAGTTGGACCAGTGCCGCTTGGTCGGTTCGAGCGATGGGTCGAGCGACATCGTTGTGATGTCGCTGAGGTCTAACGCGTTGAAGCGGATCGTCGCATCCGTGCGAGGCACGGCGACAAAGCACATCCCCCGCTCGACCGTACAGAGCAGTGAGCGCCCGCCACAATAGTCGGTGTGCTTGCCGAAGACCTCAATGCGACCGGGAACGAAGACTGCCACGGCGGTCTCATCGGGCGCGCGGCCCATGTCGACGAGCGCTTTCGCTGCGGCGGTAAAGCGCTCGCCCTTGGCAGCGGCCTCGTCCGCGCTCATTCCCGCGGTGATGAGCCGACCGCGCGTGAAGGAGGGATCGAGCAGGGTGGCCAGTCGCATGGTTTTTCTGCGCGGGTGGATGTCCTTTACCTCACCAATGTCGATCAACACGGCCTGACCCTCAATGGCGATCTTTACGGTTCGTCTATTATTTAGTGCTACGCCGCCGAGCGTTTGCGTTTGCCAGCGATGGAGGCGGGGTCGGGGGTTCGCACTTTCCAGGCAAGACCCAAAGCACTTAAAGCGCGAATGACCCAGTAGCTCATGTCCAGTTCCCACCAGCGTAAACCGTGGCGGGCAGACGTCGGGAACGCATGGTGGTTGTTGTGCCACCCTTCACCCATGCCCAGGACGCCAAAGATAAGATTGTTGCGACTTTCGTCACCCTCCTTGAACGGCTGGCTACCCCACAGATGGCACACCGAATTGATGCTCCATGTCACATGATGGACGAGGAACACGCGAGCCAAACCACCCCAGAGAAACCCGAGCAGTGCGCCGCTCCACGTCATCGTCAGCAGTCCACCTGCCACAGAGGGCAAGACCAGTCCCAGCAGCACCCAGAGCGGGAACAGTGAGCTGATTTTTCGAAGCATCGGATCACGACGCAAATCACCCACATAGCGGCTTTGACCGGGCGCGTCGGGGTAAAACAGCCAGCCAACATGCGCATGCCACAGACCCCTTAGCGCGCCCCAAAACCCCGAGCCATGGTGATGAGGTGAATGCGGGTCCAGTTCGTCGTCGGCGTGTTGATGATGCCGACGATGGGCGGCGACCCACCTCAACAGGGGGCCTTCGACGGCCATCGACCCCAGCACGCCCAGTGTCGCGGTCACGGCGCGGTTCGCTTCGAAGGCCCGGTGCGTAAACAACCGGTGGTAGCCGACGGTGATACCCAGCCCCGTCGCAAAATACATGACAAGGAAAATGCCCAACTGAACTGCGTCAAACCCATGGCCCCACAGGAGAACAGCCGTCGCAAGAAAGCCTAAAAGCGGGACGACCACAGCAACCAGGTTCACCGTGCGGATAATGAAAGAGATGCGGTGCATCCGTTCAGGTGCATGCGCAGGATGAACCGCTGTGGTCGGTTGATGGGTTTCGGGCAAATTGTCCTTCGTAATCTGAGAGTGAGTTGGAACGTCCCCACAAGTCACGGCGTGTAAAGTAGCAATACTACGTCTGCGCGGTAACCGCTGTTCCGGTGAATCGATCATTCTAAAGATGATTTTGCGCGCACGAAACCTGTGGTCAACCCCATCATGAGAAACGGCCTTTGCTATTGTGCATGGGGGTCACCGACCGCAAGTTTATTCGCACTAGCGACGCTCCGCCAACACCGAACTTTAATTGCTAGAGGCCGAGACCGGGCACCGCCGATGGCATAAGGACGGCGATGGTTACCGGACGATCCACCTGTCGGTGGAAGGCGTCAGGATAATTGTCAGTCGCCCTGGTACGGAAAAGTGAGTGAGTTGCATGCGGACCCGATTGAACATTGTCGTCGTAGCGTTTCTGGTGGTGCTCGGGTCGCTCATGCTGGTGATCGTGCATGATCGTCGGGTTATGGTCGGCCCACCCCTTGCAGCCGTGGAGGGCGCAACCGTGGTCCAGGCATTGCCACCGGAAGTTGCGGTCGCACCGATCGCCGTTGCACCCATCGCCGTTCCCGCGATTCCCCTTGCGGCAACCGAGGTCCCCGCCCCGGTCACCACACCCGTGGCAGCACCCGTCGCGATGGAGGACAAATCCAAGTACACCGCACAATGGGGCGACACCGTCTCCAACCTCGCTGCCGAGATGCCCGGTGGGGATCGCAAGGCAAACCGTGACGCGGTAATTAACGCAAACGCGTCCCTGCAGAGTAATCCCGATCGCCTGCTCGCCGGCACGACCTACGACATCCCTGCCAATGCCAGTGCACCCGCGATCACCGTTCCCGTCGCGGCTCAACCGGCGCCGGTCGTCGCAGTGACACCGGTTGCGGCAAGTGAGAGGCTCGTCCCTGTCACCGCACCGGCTGCGACGGCGCCCCCGACCAGCTCTGACGACGCGGTTCACCAGTTGAAGTACGTCGCCCGTGCGGGTGACACCGTTACCACCCTCGCGGCCGCGCTGCTCGGTAGTGGTACGAACGAGAATCGTGACGCAATTGTCGCGGCCAACCCGTCGTTGCAAAACGACCCCGACATGATGGTGGATGGAAGAACCTACCGCATCCCGGTGCGCGAGAGCCAACCGTTGTCTGCGGCACCGATGAGCGAGATGGTCGTCGGTCCCCGTCCCAGTGGTCAGCCCGATGCCGACGACGTCGTTGAAGCAGGGTCTGCCCGCGAGCTGCGATACACCGCTCGCCCGGGTGACACCGTCTCGACGCTCGCGGTCGCTTTGCTGGGAAGTGACACGAAGGAAAACCGCGCCGCGATCATCAATAACAACAAATCGCTGGAGGCCGACCCCGATCACGTCGTCGCCGGTCAAACGTACTGGATCACCGCGCCCACCGGCATCCAAGGCTAGACACAACTAACCGAATATCGACAAGCGAAGCGAGCGACCCCCAAGGGTCGCTCGCTTCGTTTACATCGTGTGATTGCTGGCCCGCAGTGAAGACTAGTCGCTCGAGCGAGTCTTCTTCGACTGGGTGCTCGTGGTGCCGTCGGCATTCTTGACGACGGTCTCACTCTTGGTCGTGCGGCCGTCATCGAGGATGTTCGGCTTGCTGGACTCGGTGTGAGACACCTCTTTGGCACAACCCGCCGCCAAAAGACCGGCGACGAACAGGGACGCGATACTGAGATTGAGAGCTTTCATAACATCACCCTATCAAGCTCTACCGCTTTCTGGCAATGGGCAATCTTCTGTTCCCGCACAGGCTGGTTTGAACCGCCCGTAACCTCGTTATCCATCACTTCGTAGTCGGCAGGTCGGTGAGATAAATTTGCGATGTCACTGACGTAACGTCCCACCCTGAATTCAGTCCCGGACCGGGCGTAATGCCGATGTCGACCTTTGTGCCAACCTTTGTCGGAACGACCAGGTCATAGGTAGACGCCCTGGGCCGACCGGCCCCCCCCACGAGCAAGGACTTGTAGACGACGCCGTCAACCAGAAGCTTAAGCCCGACACCGTCGCTGGGGTCGGTCGTGGTGTTTAACTCGGCCTTGCCGGTCACGCGGACCATCCCTTCCACGTTGCTTGTCCATCGCTGTACTGTCCAGACCGGACGACCGTCGGTGACACCCGGGTGGGCGTTTGTGCGTGTCAGTTTCGCATGCTGCACGGCAGGGGTGGACCACTCGTAGCCCCACATCGTCTGCACGAAATCCAACGGCTTGAAGTTTGCGTCGGTGTAAGCTGAATCACCACTGCCGTCGAAATAGCCATAGGACCAACCGGCGCGACCTTGCACGTTCGAATAATCGACGTCGTAGTTCGCGATGAGCTTATCGCCGTCGCTGGTGGACGCGCCGGCGATACCGCTTGTCGAGACCACGCTGATCGGCGCTGCGTGGTCCTGAGCGGAGTCGGTTGATTCATTACCCGTCAACAGTCGGCAAGCGCGGTATTCCAGCGGTGTACGGCCCGTAAGAATGCCACCGCCAAACTGCAACCGTGAGCGCGATGCTGCCAACGCCAGGCGAATCCAGCCTGATTTGGGATCGATCCCCGGCACACTCGCCCATGGAATCGACACCTCAATCCAGCCTTGGTCTTTCGCAACAACTTGAATCCGACCCGTTGCCGACGGGTCGTCAGGTGACAGTGTGACCGTCGCCGTCTGCGCCGTTGGGTCAATCTGAAACTCGTACCAGCCGCGACGCAGGTCCAGCGCGTCGGTATCGACTGGTGCGATTCCGATTTTAATCGGTTCGCCAGTCAGTTTGACGCTCAGCAACAGCGCCTCATCGTTCCAGGTCGCGCGGGCGGCGGCTTTTCGTTTGCCGTCGATGCTGACGAGCGTCATCTCCGACAGCGCGTTGTCTTTCCCAATCGGATTGCTCGACAGCGACCCATTCAATTCCAACGCAGCCCGCTCGTCGAACTCCAGCTTGAGCGCGACCGGTAACTCCGTGTAAGCGGGCACCTCAGCGACGCGAACCCGCATCACAACAGTCTTGCCCGGGGGAATCTTGATATCCGCAGGGTGCGAACCTTTGTCTGCACTCCCGATGGTCCAACCGATTCGCTTGACGGTGTAAGGCGTGCGCGCACTGGCGTTGGCGATCGCCAGTTCCATCGTTTCCCCATCGACCATGCGCATGGGCTGGGCTAGCCTCAGACTATCGGTCGTCTTGAAGGAGATGCCACCGACTGAAGCGGGTTTGGAATCGATCAGCAGACCGTATCGATAAATGCGGTCGGACACGGCGCGTGTGTCCTCATCGGTCAGCACCACTTGTCCGTCCTGCTTACCATTGGCTGGCACGGTGAAGGGGTAGCGCTTTCCAAGCACTTGAAACTCCGCATCAAGCGGCTTGTTTGAGCCGGTGTTGTCGTATGCGAAGCTCAGGGTCACCGGTTCCAGCAGGTCAGTCCGCTGATCGGGAGACAACGTAAACCGTCCCGCGGGCAGTAACGTCGCGTCGGCGGCGGAGTTGATGTAGATCGGGTCCTCGGTAAGGGTGACGAAAACCTGCCCCGCGACAGGAGTCAACGTCTGTTCGCCACCCATCAGGTCGACCACGGTCACAGGATGCGTCGTGGCCAGGGCGATGTGTGACGGCGCGTTGGCCCAACAGACACGCACGAGACCGTCGGTCTTCTTAAAAAGCTCGACATAGGTGTGCTGGTCGACCGGTTCGCGCGCGACGAATGTCGCGCCATACAACTGTTGAATCAAGTTCGCATACGCCACGTACGCCGGCGCAGGGGCATATCGGCCGAACGCGTCGCCCTTGTCGCGCAGCAGCCCCATCGACTTAAACTCATTGTAGTCGCGCAACAAATACCAACAGATCGCCTTGGCGTTCTGCGTCAACAGAAGCGTGTATTGCTTCGTGAGATAGCGCGCTATCTTCGCTCGGCCACCCACCGAGGTGTCGATACTGCCGGTCTCAGTGACCCAAAGCGGCTTTTCCTTGCCAGCGTCGTATTTTCGCATCAGCTCGCGCAGTTCATCGATTTCGGTCTCGATCCCTTCCGGTCGACCGCGATAGGGGTGAATCACCACGCCGTCCATCGACGCGAGTCCACCATTTTTGAAGATGCTCTCGAAGTACGGAGGTGGCAGTAGCACCGCAGCGCCACCAAGCACTTCCACGTCCGGGCGAACGGCTTTCACTTTGTCGTAGACGTACTTGCACATCAACGCGTGGTATCGGCCACGGTCTTCCTTGGCTGGTCCGGAACACCAGGTGCCGTTGTACTCGTTCCACACTTCCAGCCACTTGATCTGCTTGCCGTACCGGTTCAGCAGCGCGACGCCATAGTCGGCGAACCCGTTCAGCCCTTCGGGCGTATGGGGCGTCAAATCGTTGTCATAGAGTTGATTGGAAAACGACATGACGAGAATGGGATCGATCCCCAGTTCCGCTGCGCGCGAAAGGTAGTTGGAGAACCGGTCGATGAAGACGTACTTGCCTTTCGTCTGCGGTTCGGTCTGCTGCCAGTAGTGTTCGTCGCGAATAAGGCGGATGCCAGCCTTGGCTACCAGCGGCATAATGTCGATGTCCCACCCTTGCGCAAAATGCGTCATCACACCGAACGATGAGTCGTTCATCGTGCGGATATCCACCGGCGCGATGTGGGCAAAGGAGGTCATCGCTTTGGCGATCGATGTGTCACCTTTGAAAGCCTCGATCTGCATCTCGAAGTAGCCGAGGCGTTCGACGCGCGGGTCGATTGTTGCTTTGTTGGTGGTGACCGGTGACTCACCGCTGGAGACCTCATTGTCCCAGAAATCTCGCACGGACCATGTCACGCGCGTTCCCTGGGTTTCGACTGGAATGCGAACCGGCTCACCACGGCTAAACACGTTGCCCAACTGCGCTTGCTCGACAGCCAGTGGGAGGATGTCGGTGCCGGGGACGGTCGTGACCTCAATGTCGTCAATCCAGGCGCTGCCTGTGAGTTGACCACCGAGATTGTTCTTTTCAAGCAGGAAGGACAATTGCCTGGCCGGCCAGTGGAACTTCTTATCGCTGGCGCCACCCCAGGTCTGGTAGCCACGACCTCGATCGAAACTGCTGAGGGTGATCTGCTGCCACTGCCCATTCGGCTCGAACACTGGCCGCTGCTGGTGAACCTGACCACTGGCATCCTCCAGACGAAACGTGAGTCCGGTCGCTTCCTTGGACCGAACCCAGAACGAAACACTGGCCAGTTCGCCTTTGGTCGACAGATCACGCCCGGCGATGGTCCACGGCGTCCCGTTGGGCTGCGAAAAATCACCGTCGATTCGCCCGGAAGCGGCCCCGGAATGCGCGACTTTTTCGTCGCGCGTCAGACCTTCGGCAAAGCCATCATTTCCCGATTCAAACGTCGCTAACGGCATCGCAGCGCTATCGGCGGCCGTCGCGACTGAGCCACCGATCAATGTCGCGAGGAGAATCACAAGTATGCGGCATTTCTTTGCTAAACTTGTCATCGAGTGTGTTCCTATGTGAGCACGTAATGTGTCGGCGATCCTGTTGCTGGTGGGTGCGACCGCGATCAGTTCGGATACATTCACCCTTTGGGCAAGGCGCGTCAGTTTGCCAGCAGGATGAGGTCGCCAACCTGGTTAACGGTCTTGGAATGGGCGCCACTAAACCATCCCAGGAAAGTTTCCCGACCAAGTCCGTCGTCCTCGTTGATCAGAATCCCCAAACCCAGATTTCGACCGACCGCGGGCGCAAACGGTAAAATGCGCGACCAGGGAATCGCCATTTCATAGTTGATCGCACCCGTAGTTGTGTCCGTGCGCTTGCCTGCGAGCGTGATATCTTTCACTTCCCCCGTCGGCGCGCGCCCGTCGGCTGTCAGACCGCACCAGAACTGTGGGCCTTTTTTACCAATTCCACCAAAGTAATCGTACCGGCCAAGCTTCTCTTCGCGATCGCGATACGGGTCGAACATCATCTGCAGGCCGTCCATCGCCCATAGCTCGTTGTCTTCCTTGGAGTTCACGAACTTGTCGTCGGTGACGACCATGCTCAGGTAGAGGTTTTGATCGTCCCAGAGGAAGCGCAGCTGACCACTGAGGTCTTGCGGGCCGTTCCATTTACCCTCCTTGGAATAGCTGAAGAACTGACGCGCCTCGTCGATCTTGAGGACGGGCGCTTTCGACCAGCCGGCCTCGTCAAGGTTGCCATCGATCGCGATCGTGCCACCGGCGCGATGCACCCCGGCAAAACCCGCCATCAGGCGCTCGTTGATCACGGCCTTGCCACCGGCGTCAACGATCTGGGCACGCACCTTGTAAACCGTCAATCGTTCGACTTGCGCCAAACCCAGACTAACGCGCTTTTCCTCGCCAGCCTGAAGCTCGATATCCCCTTGATTGACGTCCGTAAAATAGGCCTCTGCAGGCCGCATATTTCCGTGATCAAACTCACCCTTGACCATCGGTGATTCACCCGCCAGCTCGACCGACCACGCGATGCGCTGACCCTCATTGCCGTTATTACGGACGATCAGTTCAACTCCGGCTTTCCCGGGCTCCGGCGACGCAAGGGGCCGAATTTCCGAGTTGATGCGGCTCTTGACCGGAACCGTGAACAGCAACTGCCCCCGCTGGGACCGATCCTCATCCACAAGCCCCACCGTCAACCGTGCCGCCCGCGCAGGTGAACCGCTCGGCACGGTGATGCGATACCCCACACGCCGGTTGCCATCGGCTTGTTCGTCATCGGATACCTGCTCAATCTTCATAGTCGCCGGCGCCGACAGCACCGGTTTTCCCGCGCCTTTTGCGATATTCAAAGCAAACGTGCCTGCACTGCCTTGAACCAGTTCGGGCAAGGCGCCGTCCAAACGGATCGCGGGGGTCTCCAACTGTTTCGCCAGCGCACCATCGGCCTGGCGATACGCCAGCAGAATCGGTTCAGGCGCCACACGGACAGTTACGCCTTTACCACCGGCGTTCATTCGGGCTCCACTACCGTCGATCTGTGTCAGTCGAACATCCTGAACCCCGGCCAGCGGGACCAGGACGTCGGTGGCATCACCGGTGAGGTTCCACAGCACCTGCACACAGTTGCCCTGTGAATCGCGGAACAGGAAACCGGACGAACCGTTGTTGTACGTCACTTCTTCCACGAACTTCTTCGTGCCGATCTGGTCGACATAGTGGAAGTAACCGACCGCGTCGTGTCGTGGGTTGTACTGTTCCAGAAAGCCCGAGAACAGGTCCATCGAATCGCCGTACGACCCGCGGCGGGTGCCCTTCGTGTCCGGGTAGGTGATGGCAAACCACGTGAAGAACTCACCCCCATCAGCAAAGAACGCGGTCGCTTTGCGAACGATGTCGCAGGCGATCTCGTGGCGAGTCAATCCCTGGCTCATCGAGCCGATCTCCGTCGTCCAGATCGGCTTGTTCCCCCCATATTTGGCAAAAAGCTCCTGGTACTTGCGCATGCTGCGGCGTTGTTCACCCAGATCGCCGTAACCATGGATATTCATGGTGTCGCAGTAGTGCTGAAAGCCGCGCTTAAAGAACTCTTCGTTTGGCCCGATTGCCGAGCCGATCACGACCATGCTGGGGTCAGCCTTCTTGATCGCTTCGTACTGCACTTTGTAGATCTCGACGTCTCGATCCACCATCTTGGCGTTCCAGTGAGGTGGCTCGTTGCCAATCTGGAAGCCCCACATCCCATCCTTCTTGTGGAGTTCGATCGTCTGCCTTAGCCCTTCGCGCAGCGACTCGTCGGTGTGCTTGCTCTCGCCGCGTTCGAGGTCATGGGCCGGGTAAACGAGCGCGTACGGAACCAGACCGTACTTCTTGGGATAGCCGATGCGCGCATCGTAATCCCATCCCTCATAGTGCGGTGTGTACGGTGCCTCTGCGGGCCAGTGCCAGAAAACAGCGCATCGCCGCAGGCCCAATCGGGCCGAGAGTGCGAAGTACGGTTCGGGACGATCGTCCCAGTTATGCGTGCCAAACGGCAACTGCCCGGGATCGTTCCCAAAAGCCGACGATTGCGGCAAGATCGCCAGTGACGTCTCATCCTCCACCGCTGGCGCGTCGCCCACTTTCACACTCGTGTGAACCTCGTAGTACGGGCCGACTTTCAGTGGGATGTCGCGCGCATCCAGCTTGGCGACATATTCCCAGGTTTTTTCGCGCGTCTGCCCAATTTCGACGAGCGCCGTCGTCCGTCGATCGGAAACCGGCGCGCTCCAGTAGTCGCGCACGTCCCACGTCACTTGGTGATCGGCCTCTGCGAGCCGTGTAGGGGTTTGGAACTTCATTTCGACGATGACGTCGTCGTCGGGGTAGAGCATGTTCCCCATGTACTTGGTCGCGAACGTGACACGGCGTGCCGTTTCGTTGACTGCACTGCGGGCAGGTTTGATCGTGACCGCGTCGAGCCAGACTTGGCCGTGTGTTTTGTTGAACTGAATGACGACCTGGCCGCGCGCCGTGTGCTCTGGCGCCGTGACGACCTTCCGAACGGGTCGCCATGCAGTCTTTCCCTGGGCGTCGATAATCGTCAGCCGTTCGAGCGACTTGCCCTGCGCGTCCTGAAAGTCGACGCTGACGGCGGCGTTGAACGACATGTCCTGCGTGTACAGATCGGTCCGCACCGCACACGCCACATCATACGCGCCGGCCGTAACCGCGAACGGCTCACTGGTCGCGCTGGTCTCGACCAGATTTTCCCCGGTCCTGGCCAGCAGCAAGGCGTGCGCACCCTCGAAGGCCCCTTCACGGGTTACCGTCACATTCCCCCGGCCCGTCCACCCGTCCAGTCCCTGTTCCTCAAAACCGGCGTTGCGAATCACGAGCTGGGCATGACAAACCGAAACAGACGAAAACACGGAAAACAACGATAAAACCCACAAAAGGGTTCGAATGTCGACGGGAATCATGAATTGCTGCCTCCAAACACGGGTAACTATATCGATAACATACCTCAAAATTCCGATGCTGTTGCGAGAAGTGATTTTATCGAGTGGGGAACGGGGTTGACTCGAACAAGCGTTGTGCAACGGATGGCCTCGAGGCGCCCGCCATATATTGCACAAAGAGTGAAACTGGGAATGTCCACTAACCCGACGGCAACGATTCCAGTCAAACCACAACGCAATAAGCCCCGACAAAGTCAGGGCTTATCAGCGATTGACACAAAATGTCACCAGCGAGGACGACGGGGTTCGAACCCGCAACATCCGGATCGACAGTCCGGTGCTCTAACCAATTGAGCTACGTCCCCGTTTTTCCGGGTCGGGTAATTTATGCCTCTGGTGTCCCATGTCAAGACCAGCGGTGTAAATGAGGGGTTCTGGGGATGTTCTGAAAGACATGCCAACTGAATTCGCCAACCCAGTGAAGGGCTCGCGAACTTCGGGGTTTTTTGGGTGAATTTGGGGCAGGGAACTATACTCTAGCCGCATGATTCTCGCTGGTGTGGACGAGGCTGGGTATGGGCCGCTCCTGGGGCCGTTGGTCGTCGGGTGTGCTGCCTTTCGCGTGGAAGGCGTCGACCCGGCGGGTGACCTGCCGTGCCTGTGGGAACGCCTACGCAAACTCGTCAGCAAGACCCGGTCGCGGACCGGGCGCAAGATTCATGTTAATGACAGCAAACAGGTCTATTCCCCTTCCACCGGTTTGAAGGAACTGGAGCGCAGCCTGCTGGCGATCGCTGCGACGAAGGACGGTTGGCCCACCGGGCTCGACGCGTTCGTCGCCAAAGTCGCTGGCCACGCGATCGCGGACCTCGCGGGCTATCCGTGGTACGGTCAGTCCGAAAGCTTCCCGCTCGAACAGGACGGTCTGCCCATCCAGCTCTTCGCCAACGCACTCAAGACCGAGATGACGCGCAGCGGGGTCGAATGCGTCCACCTGGCCGCCCGTGTGGTCTGCGAAAGTCAGTTCAACCACCTGGCCGACATGACGCGCAACAAGAGCAGTGTCCTGTTCTCGACGGCCGCGATCCACCTCGACGCGCTCATCCGCAACTTCAGCGACCAAGGCCTCGTCATCTTCTGCGACCGCCAGGGGGGTCGCGAACGTTACGGCCCACTGCTCATGCAGATGTTTGAAGACTGGTCACTCGAAATCCTCCGCGAGCAGGACGGTCACAGCGAGTACCGCCTGCTGCGCCGCGAGCAGGTCGTGCGCATCATCTTCTGCGAAAAGGCCGAAGCCCAGTGCATGCCCGTTGCGATCGCGTCGATGCTCAGCAAGTACCTGCGGGAAGCCCTCATGGGTCGCTTTAACGCCTATTGGCGCACGCATCTGCCTGACGTCAAACCCACCGCCGGCTATTACGGTGACGGCTCACGCTTCCTGCAGGACATCGACGCCAAACGAAAAGAACTGGGCATCGCGGATGCAATGCTGATACGCTCGCGGTAAAACGCGCTGTCCGATGGATCACTTAACAACGGTTCAGCGCTCACCTCAGGTCATCACGAGGGGGAGTGTTCGCGACCCGAGAGATCGATCCTCTGGGGCGCTTCTTGCATTGCCGATCCCTCACGTCGCTACCGCTCTGTGCGGGATGACATCTTGGGTCTGGGCGTGATCCGTCGGACAGCGCCTAAGCCGCCATGAAGCGAAGCGCCGCCATTTCCAGGAATACGTCACAGCCGCGAAGCCGCGAAGAAAACGCGAAGGAAGACGGATCAACCGCATTTCCTTCGCGTCTGGTCTTCGCGCGCTTCGCGCTCTTCGCGCCTACGCGTCGTACTTCTGAATGCCCGACGAAGGGAAAACCCGTTACAGCTGCGCACCATTCAACTGCAACCGCAGCAACAACAGCGCCGCCGACAGTTGGGGGTCTGCAGCCAGCAGGTCTTTCTTAGGCTTCTTCAAGTCCGCGATCGGGGCGTCCTCGGCGACGGCGGCGGCTTTGTCGGCAAGCTTTGCACTTTCGGGCTCGGCCGGGGCGGCGTTGATGTCGCGCAGGATGTCCAGATCCTGGCGCGCCTGGTTGGCGGCACGCATCTGTTCGGGGGTCAGTTCGACCTTGATGTCCGGGTCTACGCCCCACGTCGTGCTGTTCTCCTCACGGTGCAGGCAACGGCCACTGGGGAGGTAGTAGTGGCTCGTCGTCAGCTTCAGCAGCGCTTCGCGCCCTTCCAACGGGAAGAGCATCTGCACGCTGCCCTTACCGAACGTGCGCTCGCCAACCACTGTAGCGCGCTTCAGATCTTTCAGGGCGCCACTGACGATCTCTGATGCGCTGGCGCTGTACTGGTTGACGAGCACAACCAGTGGCAGCGTCGACTCGTCGCGCGTGTTGCGGGCCTTGGTCTCACTGGGCGGGTTGGGGGTCTCACGGTCGGCGCGGGTGGAAACGATGACGCCTTCCTTCAAGAAGCGGTCACTGACGCGCGTGGCCTCGGTCAGCAGCCCACCGGGGTTGTTGC